>JAVEEN010000097.1 GCA_030840445.1 Pseudonocardiales bacterium | reverse complement strand
GTGCCGTCCATCGACGAGGTGGTCCTCCTGTCGACCTGCAACCGGATCGAGGTCTACGCGGCCGCACATGGCCCGGTCGGACAGGTGGCCCGGGCAGTCGCGGGCGTGGTCGCCGCCCATGGGCGGGTCCAGATCGGCGAGTTGATGGGGATGGCCCGCACCCGAGTCGGCGGCGCAGCCGCTGAACACTTGTTCTCGGTCGCCTGCGGGCTGGATTCGATGGCCGTCGGTGAGGAACAGATTGTCGCCCAGATCAGGGCGGCGGCCCGCACGGCCGCCACGGCGGGAACCACCGGCCCTGCCGTCACCGGGCTGATCGACGCCGCGCTGCGGGCCAGCAAGCGGGCCCGCACGCAGACCACGATCAGCACCGAGGGCATCTCGCTCGCCCGCGCTGGCCTGGACCTGGCGGACGCGCACGTTGGCGGGCTCGCTGGCCGCGATGCAGTTGTCCTCGGGACCGGCAGCATGGGCAAGCTCGCGGCGCGGCTGCTGCGCGAGGCCGGCGTCGGACGGCTCTCCGTGGCCAGCCGCAACCCGGAGCGAGCCGCAGAAGTGGCCGCGGCGGTGGGTGGCAGTCACCTGCCAGCCAGCGACGTGCCAGCCACGCTTGCCGACACCGACATCTTGATCTGCGCAACGGGCGCAGTCGTACCCGTGGTGCCCGTCGACCAGGTGCAGGCAGCCCGGGCGCAGGCCGGCGGGCGACCGCTGTTCGTGCTCGACCTGGGGATGCCGCCTGATGTGGACCCCGCCGTGGGGCAGCTGCCCGGCGTCACGCTCGTCGACCTCACCGCACTCGGCCGGTACCTGGCCGACCGAGAGGTACCGAACCAGATCCCTCAGGTCCGCGCTATTGTCGCCGCCGAGGTCGCCGCGTACCTGAACCGACAGGAACAAGCGGCAGCAGCGCCGATCATCGCCGCGATGCACGCACAGATAAGGCAGCTCGCGGACGCCGAACTGGACCGGCTGCATGACCGGCTGCCGGACCTCAGCGAAGAGCAGCGGGCCGAGACGGCCGCCACGGTCCACCGCATCCTGCGTAAGATCCTGCACCGGCCGACAGTCCGGGCCAAGGAGTTCGCCACCGGCCCGAATGGGCCTGTCTATCTCGACGCGTTAAGCCAGCTCTTTGACCTCGGCGCACGCGCCGACGACGCTCACGCCAGCTAGGTCACACCAGCTAGCTCACGCCAGATAGGGGTATCGCTGCGCCGGGTACCGGCAGCGGCAGGCTCAGCTCTGATCGCACCTGGCGTCGGGAGCAACCAACTCGCGGATCGCCCGGGCCGATAGGTCCGACTTGGCGACGAATCCGGCCGCTACGCTTTCGGAGATCATGTCGGCGAAATCCTCTTCATCATGTGCCGATACAAGGACGATCTCCAGACCGTTCGCCAGCGAGGTGTGGCCGTCGGTGGTGCGTAGCTGTTCAGCCACGTCAAAGCCACTCTCGGCGCCGAGGTCGATGTCCAGTATCACGACGTCTGGTTGGAACTCCCGCACCAGGTCGATGGCTTCCGAGCCCGTTGATGCCGTTCCAACCACGGTTAGTCCCTCGTGCTCGAGCAGCGATCGTGCCGCCTGGGCGAAGTGGGGATTATCATCGATGATCAGACAGCGCAAGAGCATCTCCTGATTTTGCCAAAACGCACAGTCCCAGCGCATTCCCGCTAGCCGCAATCTTAGTTCCGACGACCAGGCTGGCCTCGCCCCTGTTAGCCGGTAGTTCGACGCGTGCCGACGTTCACGATCGACGCTGGTGACTGACAGTGTGGCTCAGCGGACGCTGCGGGTACAGCTAGCCGGAATTTGTCCCTTACTGCTAGCAGTACCGAAGCAGGACAGCCGCCGTGTCTGTTGAGGTTGAGGCTCACATTGGTGATATCCGATGCGGCCGACGCTGCCGCCATGGTCGATACTGGTGGAATGCTGACACCGTCAGGGACGGCCGACACAACGCCGGAGACTCGACGCCGACCCCGCGTCGTACTCGCCGATGACGATGTCCTGCTGCGTGAAGGCCTCGCCAGCTTGCTCGACCGTTCGGGGTTCGACGTCGTCGGTCAGGCAGGGGATGGGGCCGAACTGCTCGCCCTTGTCCGTGCGACCGTGCCGGAGGTGGCGATCATCGATATCCGGATGCCCCCGGCGTACGTCACCGAGGGTCTCGACGCGGCGCGGGTGATCCGCGAGGAACTGCCCGACACGGCGATCATCGTGCTGTCAGCCCATGTCGAGGTGGACGAGGCGATGGAGTTGTTGGCCGGCGGGGAGCGCCTCGGCTATCTGTTGAAGAGTCGAGTTACCGATGTAGCGCAGTTCATCGACACGGTCGAGAGGATCGCTGCGGGCGCGTCGGTGGTGGACCCATCGCTGGTACAGGAGCTCGTCAAGGCTCGCCGGCGGCGTGACCCGCTCGACGTCCTGTCGCCGCGCGAGCGCGAAGTGCTAGCCCTGATGGCCGAGGGCGGTTCCAATGCGGGGATTGCTCGTCAGATCTTCGTCTCTGAGGGCACGGTCGAGAAGCACGTCCGGAGCATCCTCACCAAGCTCGATCTGCCGGAGAGCCAAACCGATCATCGACGGGTCTTGGCGGTCCTCAGGTTCCTCGAAGGTCGCTAGTTCTGACTGCCTGATGGGCAAACGCCATTACTGCTAGCCGGAACGCCCAAGTACGGCGGGCAGGTACCAAACATTTGGTGCTGGCGGCGGCGAAACGAAACGCCGACCGCGCAACAGTGAAAGAGAACCATCCTTCGTCGGGGCGGCCTGTTGGCGACCGCTCCGATCGGCGGATCGATTGGAAGCGAGGTAGTGCCTGTGCGCTACACACGACTCGGCAAGACGGATCTGCAGGGGACTCTCCAGCCGCCGCACCACATGTTCCGGCGCGACATCGAGGCCGAGATCCTGCCCTACACAGCCGCCAACGACATCGGAGTGCTTGCCTACGGCCCGCTCGCTCACGGGCTGCTGGCCGGGCACATGACGTTCGAGACTCCCGAAGGGACGTGACTGACCATGTCGAAGATCGCCTTCCTCGGCCTGGGGAATATGGGAACACCCATGGCCACCCGGCTGATAAGCGCCGGCCATGACGTCACTGTCTGGAACCGCACTGCCGGCCGAACCGAACAGTTGGCCGACGCGGGAGCCACCGTCGCTCGGACCCCGGCCGACGCGGCCGCCGGCGTCGACTTCGCGATCACCATGCTCGCCACGCCTGAAGCCCTCGACGACGTTCTGTTCGGAACGGACGGGCTTGCCCGCGCTCTCGTACCCGGTCAGACGCTGATCGACATGTCAACGGTAGGACCCGATGCGTTCCGATCAGCAGCGGCCCAACTCCCTTCGGGCGTAACGGCGATCGACGCTCCGGTACGGGGCAGCATCCCGGAGGCGACAGCCGGCGGCCTGCACGTTTACGTCGGCGCCGGCGACGAAGAGTTCGAGCGGGCACTGCCCGTCCTGGAGGTCTTCGGCGACGTTCGCCACGTCGGCGCCGGCGGCTCCGGCGCCGCGATGAAGCTCGTGGTCAACACGACCCTCACCGCGTCCATCGTGGCCCTCGGCGAGGCCCTCGCGTTGGGGCGCACGTTGGGGCTCGATCAGGGTTCGGTTCTCGATGTCCTCGCGGATTCACCGGTCGGTCCTACGCTGCGCGCCAAGCGGGCGAATGTGGATGCCGGGCACTACCCGCCGAACTTCAAGCTTTCTCTGGCCGCCAAGGACATGCGTCTCGCGGTCGACGCCGCTGACCACGCAGGCGTCGATCTCCAGACCGCCAAGACCGTGCGGCGTTGGCTGGACGAGGCGGGGGAGCAGGGCGCCGCCGACCTCGACTTCTCGGCGGTGGTCGCGACCATCCTGGGCCAGCCTCCACAGCCATAGCGATGGGTAGGCTGCGCGAAAGCCCGGGACACGTCATGGGCTCGGACTCGCGCAACGCCCTGGGACTAGGGGTAACTGGTCAGGAGCTCCCAGGGCGTTGCGGACGTCCTCAGTGCACGTTGGCCTTGAGGAACGCGACGGCCCGGTCCCAGGCCAGCTTGGCGTACTGCTCGTCATAGGTGCCCAGCTGATCCTTGTCGTTGTGGAAGGCGTGCCCAGCAGGGTAGTAGAAGAACTCGACGCTGCCGCGAGATTCGTCGCGGATCTGCTGCTCCTGGGCGCGGGCCTGCTCGACCGGGTAGAACGCGTCCTGCTCGCCGTAGTGACCCTGGATCGGCGCGGTGACGGTGCGGTACTGGTGCGGGACGGCCGGCCCGACACCGTAGAACGGCACGGCTGCGCCGATCCTGTCGCCCTGCTGCGCGGCGAGTTGCAGGACGAAACCGCCACCCATGCAGAATCCGACCACTCCGAGCGTGGACGAGGTCACCGACGTCTCCGCGAGCAGGAAGTCGACCGCGCCGGCGAGGTCCTTCGCGGCCTGCTCCACGGGCAGTTCTTCGAGCATCTTGCCGGCAGAGTCGACGTCGTGCGCGACGCGACCGCCGTAGAGGTCCGGTGCGAGTGCGACGAATCCCTCGGCTGCGAACCTGTCGACGACGTCGGCCATGTGGTCGTCCAGACCCCACCATTCCTGAATCACGATCAGCCCTGGGCCTGAACCGCGTGCCGGCCGTTTCAGGTAGCCGTGGGCCCGTCCGCCGTTGCTCGCGAATGTCACATTCTGGCGGGGGTTGACCTCAGTCATTGCCTTGCCTCTCGATCCGTGGCCACTGCCACAAGTAGTGGACACGGCCCACCCGTGCCCCATTCGAATTGTTGCTGGGCACGGCTCGCTGCAAACCGTTCATCCTGACGGTTTGCTCAAGCACGGCATCGCTTCCAGAGCGGCCGTGGGATCAGTCCTGCCTTGTCGCTCGCGGGCGTGCAGCACTGGCTTGTCGCGTCATGGGCCGGGTCGGGCTGATCGGTTCGGACCGCCATCGGCGGGTTCCGCTCCACAGCGCTGGAGGAGCATCTACCGCATGCGCCAGTGCATACGCGACAGCCTCATAATTGACGCGCCATCCTTTGAAATTCGGCCACGCGTCCTCGGTTGATACCTGGACGGGGTAGTTCAGAGACCGCAGCATCTCCACGGCCGCCGAGAATTCCTCATACGTCACCGCACTCGGCCCGTCGGGGTCCGGGTCCTCATCGATTGGGAGCCGCATCGTTGCCGCGATCTGCCGCAGTGCGGTAAACCCCATCCGAAGGCAGAGCCGGGCGGCGACTTTAGGCTCCAGGTCGGGCGCGACCGAAAGGTGCAGAGCAGCGGCATCCATGACCGCAACAATGGACGTGAGCCAGTGTGACAGCGGTCGCGGCGAACGCAATCGCACCAGCGTGAGGTAGGTCGTGTGCGACTCGGCAACCTCAGCAGACCAGCGTTCCCAGCGGTCGAACAACTCGTTGAGCACCGGGCGGGAGTCGCCGTCGTAGATTCCCCAACGAGTGCGAGCGAGAATCTCCGGTCCCCAGGCCGGCACCCCGGCCCGCGAGACCAGGAGCGTCACCTCAGTCTCCCGCCGGTTGAACGCGGCGTACAGGGTGGGTAGGTAGCCGATCTGCAGGCCAACTACCACCAATCCCGTAAAGGCGGCAACGTAGTCGACGACGCTGCTCGTCGTATTCGTAGGTACCGAGTACCCGAGTGTGAACATGGACGAGCCGGCCTCGCTGAACGAATGCGAGACATCACCAGGCACCAGGGGCAGCAGTGCGAGCCCGTAGCCGAACACCAGGAGGCCAATCCAAACAGCCAGTCGCAGCAGCAGTGTGGTTGGTCCCTGCCAGGCCAGGATCCGATCTCGTCGCAGGTAGCTCCGAACTGGCTTGGTGATCAACGCAAAACCTGCATCTACACCACGCTCGCAAGCGCGTGAGGTACCCGAATCGATGCCACGTGGCACGACCAGGGTGCCTACAACGCTGCCGATGGTCCTGGCCAGCACTACGATGCCGGCAACGAAGCCGACCCATCGCAGGACGATCACGCGCGCCCAACGCGTGTCCGGACGGTGCGTCGAGCAGATGATCGTTTACCCAGTCCGCAACAGCGGACCCGGCAACTCGCTCCGGCTCGCTTCAGCATCCTTCCGCAACCCGGTCAGGTATCAGCTCAGCGAATCTCGATGCTGCCCGCCGGGCAGCCTGCAAGGACATCGCCCAGGTCTGCCCGTGGCGCTCCATCGACTCCGCGGCGCGAAGGACCACGACGGCGCCCAACGTCAAGTTGAGGAGATGTCGTCCCGAGGCGTACACATCAGCGACGGGCGTATGCGCGAGCGGGCGGAGCGCGGTGAGTGGTGCACCAGCCTTGCTCAACGCAAGCGTGACAATGCTCTCGGTTACCGCCGGGAACGCGTCTTCTACTCCAGTGGGCGATACAGCCCGCAGACGTCGGGGTAGCGATCGGTAGCCCGGTCCACGCTCGCGGACACAACTGTCCAGAAGGTCGAGCGCATCAACGATGTCGATCATGTGGTCTCTCCAGGTCAGCCGCGGTGGGTTGCAGGGGATGTCGAGATTCATTGCGCTGCTCCCGGCGTGTGGTTGTAGGCGCGAGTACCCGGCGGCCGCGGGGTTCCATGCGCAATGTTTGTCATCCGCGGCCTATTCCACATCACCCAGACGAGTAGGGGTTTGGCGGCTGTCGAGTCCCAATCACCGCGATTTGCCGTGCTTCAAAGCTGGTGGGCGCCCTCGACGCGGTGTTTCCGGCGCCCGAGCCCTACTCATGTGCGGGATGTGGTGTAACCGCGGGATGACCAGCATGGCGGGGGAGAGCTCAGCAACGTCGAGTGCTCGCGCTGACAACGAAACGCAGGGAGCAGCACGATGAACCTCAACCTCATCCGCGTCCTCGGCTTACCGGTCCAAGGCCGCCGGCTGGCCGCGGGCACGGCGATCCTGGCGTCGGCACTCGTGGCAACCGCGTGTAGCAACCAAAGTGCGTCGAGGCTCAAAGCAGCGACCACGCCCGCCGGTCTGCAGAACACCTTCGTGGACACCGTCCGCACTGTCCTGCCCTCGGTCGTGGAGATCCGGACGTCGTCCGCTATCGGCTCCGGTGTGGTCTTCGACAGCGCGGGAGACATCGTGACCAATGACCACGTGGTCGGGACCGCGACGTCCTTCAGCGTTCTGGTGAACGGCTCGAAGACGCCCCTGCCCGGGCACCTGGTCGGTACCTTCCCGGCGTCGGATCTTGCCGTGATCAAGGTGTCCTCACCAACCCCGCTCATGCCGGCCAAGTTCGGCAGCGTGGCCTCCCTCCAGGTCGGCGACGTTGTGCTCGCGATGGGCAATCCGCTCGGTCTGAAGGGAAGTACCAGCGAAGGCATCGTCTCGGCGATAGGTCGAAGGGTGGTCGAACCCACCGGTGGTGGCTCACCCGGGGCGACGCTCACCAATGTCATCCAGACCTCGGCGGCGATCAACCCGGGCAACAGCGGAGGTGCGCTGGTGAACCTCGCTGGTCAGGTAGTCGGGATCCCAACGCTCACGGCGACCGATCCACAAATCGGCGGGACCGCGCCCGGCATCGGCTTCGCCATCCCCGCCGACACAGTCACGACCGTAGCGCAACGGCTCATCGGTGCCGACTACACGATAGCCACGCCTTCCAGTTCCGTTTCGCGATAACGGAGTCATTTCGATGAGTGCCACATTTGCTGCATCGATTTCCCGTCACTAGCCTTGGCCTTCTTCGGTCTGGTCACGGGGTATTTGATCTGGGGTCCGAAAGAACTGTTCGGCTTTCCTCGTCGCGACGAACGGGTCGACCGCTCTCTTGGAGGGTGGGGCGTGGCGAGTTGTTCGTGGCTCGCGGCTCGAAGGTCTTCGAACGGTTACTCGGCCTGATTCACGTGCTGACCGGACTGTGGCTGATGTAGCTGATGTTCGCCGTCACCGTGAACTTCGCTGCAGGGTTCCACTGGACCGCATGGGCGACCGCTGCCAGGGGGCTCGGTTGCCACTACTGGAGGCGAAAATGACCAGCTCGGATCCGGGCTCCGCGGAGTCGTTCCTGCTGCAACGCGTACAGCCTGCGATGACGGGGTTGATCGACGGCTCGCTGTCGACCCTGGCAGGCGTCAGCGCGGCGCTGGGGGCCGCAGCAGGTTGACTTGCTCGACTTATCGTTCAAGCCACGCGACACCGATGATGAACGTGCCGACCCCGGATGGGATGGCCGGGTCAGGCGCTGTGCTGCGGATGCTCCCGCTCGACGGCCAGCCGCGCGAGTTCCACGCGGGAGCGGATATGCAGCTTGCGGAAGACCTGGCGCAAATGGAAGGCGACGGTGTGCGCGCTTATGAACATCTCGGTGCCGACCTGGCGGTTGGTCAGGCCCAGCGCGACCAGCTCGGTGACCTGGGTCTCGGTCGAGGTCAGGCTCGCCCAGCCGGATACCGGACGCTGCTCGTAGCTCCAGTGCCTGACGCGGACCCCGAGGTCGCGCAGCAGCAACCGCACCCGCGCGCTGTCGCGCGAGGATCCCATCTGGTCATAGCAGGCCAGCGCCTCGCGGTAGTGGGCAATGGTTCGCTCACGTGAACCACGATCGGCGCTGTCAACAGCCCGGGTCTCGGCTGAGGATGCCCGTGTCCAGAGCGCTGTGTGCTCGCGCACGACCTGGTGCGCAGGAAGTAGGTTCGTGGTCGTTGGTTCGGTCTGTAGATGGTGTGTCATCGCGGGCATCCCTAGTTCGTCGTGACTCTGACTACCGGTCGTCCAGCAATGCGACCGAGTTGGACCAAGCCTGGCCTCGTTCAGGGCTCCAGTCGCCACGGGCAGCGACCATCTTGGGGGTGTGGCTGGTGCTACCAGAGCACTACCGGCTAGCCGTAAGTCCGCGAGGCCGTTAGGAGTCGCGTAGGAACTCCTCGGGTGACGAGGGACGAGGGGTTCAGGACGGGACAATTGATAGTAGGGGGACGTGGTGGGTGGGACTTGCGTACTTGGAGTCCAACAATGAGCCCCGCCACGTCCCTCCCAAGCACGACGCGCGGTCGGCGTGACCGTACCGGGTTGCCCGACCTATGTGTGGCTCGGCGGCGGCGCAGCCAGCTGCCAGGCAGCGGGACGGCGGGAAGCCACCAGTGCGGCGCAGGCAAGGATTGCAAGCAGTCCGGTGGCGAGGCCCAGCGCCGCTGTCGGACTGTCGTGAAGCACCAGGACTGCCCCGATGACCGCGCCGGCCAGCATTGCGAGCACAGCGAGCACCCGGCGCGCCAATGCAGGCCCGTGACCGCCGGCGAGCGCATCGACGGCGATACCGGTCAGCGTCCTCGTCAGCACGGTTGTGGTCAGGTCGGGGACGGCGAGCTTGGTTACGACGGCGTTCTGCAGCCCCATCGCCAGGGCACAGCTTGCCGCTATGGCATCCCGGGCTGCGGCGCCGTAAGGCGCACCCGCTACGACCGCGACGACGAAGGCGATAGCCAGCAGGCCGAACTGCACGAGCAGGCCGGTGCAGAACAGCGCCCCACGGCGGTTACCGAAGCGTCCGATCGCCACGCCGGTCAGCAGCGCGCCGACCAGAAACCCGCCCAGCGCGAACATCGCCGCACTCACCGAAAACCCTTGCGCGCCTGCCAGCGCGAAGCCCACGAACACCACATTGCCCGTCATGTTCGCAACGAAGACCCGCCCCAGGCTGAGAATGCTGACCGCGTCGATGACACCGGTGACGATCGTGAGCACCACCAGCAAGGCTGGCAGCGGTCCATCCCTTGGATCAGCGAAGTAGGTACGCAAGACCTTCATCCTGCTGTCACTTCGCCCAGCTCACCCGGGATTCCTCGGAGGGGCTCGATCTGCGCTGACTGGATAGCTTTCAGGTAGCCATGGGCCTGCGACAAGGTCAGCCGGGCGTCCGGATCCTTTGCCAGCAGACCATCGATCACATGGCGAAGGCAACCGGCGTGTCGTGCCGGAGGCGGAACCTGGTTTTTCACGGCCTCGAGGGTCGAGAACGTAGACATCTCGTCAAACGGCTGACGCCCCTCGACCGCGGCGTAGAGGGTGGCGCCGAGTGAGAACAGGTCCGACGCCGGACCGAACCTGCCCTGCTGAATCGACTCGGGAGCCATGAACGGAGGACTTCCGACAACCTGGCCTGGCTTGATCGGAGGCGCCTCGCTGCCACGAGAAGCCAGCCCGAAGTCTGTCAACACAACCCGGCTCTCGCCGCTCAACTGCACATTGCTGGGCTTGATGTCTCGATGAATGACTCCCTCACGATGAACCGCTCGTAATGCCTCCAGCAATTGCACGGCAATGTCCACGACTCGCACGGGATCCAAGCGCCCCTGTTGGCGTATCGCCGCTGCCAATGTCTGTCCGGACAAGGCCTCCATGACAATCCATAGTTGTCCGTCCTCAGCCGCGAGGTCGTAAACCCGCACGACGCCACGGTGGCTGACTCGCGCCGCGGCCTGGGCCTCACTGAGCACCCGCGCGCTAGCTGCGGTGCTGTCTATGACGTCCTCAGGCAGCGTGAATTCCTTGATCGCGACGGGCCGAACGAGGATCTCGTCTTCAGCAAGCCACACAGTGCCCATGCCGCCCCTGCCGAGCAGACGTTGAAGCCGGTATCGACCGGCAACGATTCGTCCTGACCTGCCCTCGCGCCTCGGCCTGGTTGCGGTCGGTGGTGCTCCCGATGGTTCGAAGGGCAGCCAGTAGCGGGTCTCGGAGGCCGCACAGACGTGCGACCGACTCCGACCACGCTCGACACTCATGAAGCTTCCTTTCGCGAGGGATCGTCAGACGGCGCCCGGGGGTACGGTAGCCAGCGGTGTGCTGATGCGGAGCGACCTTTGCCCGGTCAGGTCAGAAGGTCGCGGTGTCGATGACGAAGCGGGACCGGACATCGCTGGCGACCACGCGGTCCTAGGCCTCGTCGATCTGCTCCCCGGAGATGACCCCGATCTCGGC
>JAVEEN010000050.1 GCA_030840445.1 Pseudonocardiales bacterium | reverse complement strand
CAGGGCTTGTCGATCTCCTTGGCACCAGTGGAGGTGCGGAGCTTCGGCGTCGGGGTCGTGATGATCGTGCTACGCGACGGGGTGCTGCTGGAGGCTTCACCGTCGCCACCGGCCAGCCCGGTTGCGGTGGCCGACCCCGACGCTGACACCGATGGCGACGCGGTGCTGCCCGGGTCGGCCGACTTCTTGGTCCCGGAGCAACCGGTGAGCAGCAGTGCGGCCGACAGCAACATGCCTGCCACGGCCAAGGTCCGCCTCATCGCGAGTGGCGTCATCGCGGGCGACCTACTGCGACGGCGGCTGCCGCCATGGCCAGTCGATCGTCCAAGGATTCGAGATCGCCGGACATCCCCCGACGAGCCAGTGCACGCCGCAGCAGTTCGTCGGCGAACTCCGGACTCTTGGCCAACACAGGGCCGTGCAAATAGGTACCGAAGACATTGTCGCGGACGGCTCCTTCCGTCCGGTCCGTTCCGTTGTTTCCCCGGCCTGCAGCAGCGGTGCCGAGCGGACGAACACCGGTCCCGAGTTCGGTGAGCCCGCTGTGATTTTCGAACCCGACCATGCGTCCCCACTCGGTATCGACGTGGTTGTTACCGATCAGGCGATGATCCGAACCTCTGGTGACGAGATCCAGCACGCCCGTCCCGCCGATCCGGTGGCCGTCCTTGGTCAGGAACTCGTGACCGAGCATCTGGTAGGTGCCGCAGATCGTCAGCATCACGACACCGTCATCGGCCATGGACCGTAACGTGCCGGCTCGGCGGACGAAGTCCGCACCGATATCGCCTTGCGCGGCATCCTGCCCACCACCACCAAGCACGATGTCGACGTCGGCGGGCAGCTCATCGCCCACATTGATGGGGACCACCATCGCCTCGATACCGCGCCATTGCAGACGCTTGCGCAGCACCAGGACATTGCCGGTATCGCCGTAGATGTTCATCTCGCGCGGATACAGATGAACCAGGGTGAGGGTCGTCATGGTGGGGCCAAGGGTAGTTGGCCGGTCAGTTGTGCGAGAGGCGTACCGGCGTACCGGTTCAGACGGCAGTGATTCTCTCCAGTACCCGATGCAGTTCCCACATGGCGGTATAGGTGGAAAACACCACCACGGTGTCAGAGGGTTTCACGTGGAACGTCGCCTCACGGACCGCGACGGCGAGATCGGGTTGGACGAGGTCCACCGCGATCTCGTCGTAGTGGAGCCGGACGGCCATGTCGGCGGCCCGAGTCCCTGAGGTCACCAACCAGCCTGCCTTGGCCGGTGGAGCAGGAGCGTCGACGGGCCGAGGTGACCCAGGGATACTGATCGTGGATCCCAAGGCCGACGTGAACTCGACGTCCCACAGCCATGACATGTCGCGTCCGTCGGCGTAATCGTCGTTGATCGCGATCACAGTCGCCGCCGGGCGCAGGCCGTCGACCGTGCGCAGCGACTGACGGAAGCCAGCTGGATTCTTGACCAGCTGCAGCACGACGCGACGTCCCTCGATCTCGAAGGACTGACCGCGCCCGAAGGCGGGCTCGACCTTGCGCAGGCCCTCGGCGATAACAGCCGGACCGAGGCCGAAGGTGAGAGCCAGCGCAGCGGCCGCGGCCGCGTTCTGGGCGTTGTGAGCGCCCTCGGCGCGCAGCGTGATCGCTTCGGTGACCTCGCCAATGCGCAGGGTCAGGTCGGTGGCGATACCGAGCTCGAGATCCAGAAGTTCAGCGACGGCCGGCAGCTCGGAAAGGGTGATCGTCCCGCCGTACATCTCCTCGTCCGTCGGAAAGAACTCTCGGAGTTGGGGGGCTACCCCGAAGTAATCGACTTTGGCGGGCAGGCCCGCCGCAAGTGCCGTCAGCCGGGGATCATCGCGGTTCACGACGACGTGCTGGGTGGTCCTAGCGGCCACCTTCGCCAGCAGTTGCGCAGTCATGTCGATCTCACCGAACCGATCGAGTTGATCGCGCAGCACGTTGAGCAACAACAAGCGTTCCGGCTGATAGACCTGGCAGAACCGCACCGCGTGCGCCTCATCCAGCTCGAACACCGCGACGTCAGCCGGGGTGCGACCGCGCCAGTCCGAACGCTGGACGACTGCGGTGATCGTGCCACGAACGAAGTTGCCGCCGGTGTCATTGGTCAGGACGCGGTACTGCTGCGCCAGAATCGTGGAGACCATCTTGGTCGTGGTCGTCTTGCCGTTGGTGCCGGTGATCACCACGACGCCCTGGGAGAGGGCGGACAGCTTCCGGGCCAGAAACCGCGGGAAGACCTTTTCTACGACCAGTCCGGGGAGCGCTGTTCCGCGCCGACCGAGGATGCGCAGGGCCACCAGCGTCAGTTTGCCCAGCCAGATCGCGAGAAGGTCCATTGTCGTGTCAGGCTACCGGGCTCGGTGATCCACTCGCCTTTCCCGGGCCTGCCACGGTGATCCACTCGCGTCCTCGGGGCCTGCCACGGTGATCCACTCGCGTCCTCGGGGGCTATAGGCCCAGTAAGCGCGTCTCGATCACGTCGCCAAAACGCCGGGTGCCGAACCGTAGCGATGACCCCGAGACGATGACCCCCGAGACACCTGTGCCGAGGTCGCACGACCATAACGGTGTCCCGAGACAAGACGATCAGAGCCCGGGAGCTACCGGACCCTGATCATTTGTGGAGACGAAGAGAATCGAACTCTCAACCCCTGCCTTGCAAAGGCAGTGCTCTGCCAATTGAGCTACGTCCCCTGGTGACCGTGTTCGAACCGCGGTCCCTAGTTCGAACAGGTCAGCTCAGGTCAGGACGAGTCGCGTCGCGCCACACGTCCGAGCTGCCCGAGCCCTTTCTGCGCCTCACCAAGACCAACGCACCGACCGCAGCAGCGAGTGCTAGCAGTTTCTTCATGGCAACTCCCTTTTGTGTACCTCCGCCCAGCTCCTGGTCACCCAGAGTCCGGACGAACGTGGTGAGGTGTGGGCCTAGGAGGACTTGAACCTCCGGCCTCATCCTTATCAGGGATGCGCTCTAACCATCTGAGCTATAGGCCCGCAGCATCCCCGGCAACCAGCCGGACACGCGATGTGTGAGCTTACCGGCAACGGGCGCCGGCCCCCAAACCGGCCCCGAAGGCCCGGGGCCAAGACCCTCCGAGATACGCAGCAGTGGCCGAGTTACGCGATGGATGACGTACCTCGAGCACCTTTCGCGTACCTCAGCCGGCGACCCGCCCGCGACCTACCCGCGACCTACCCGCGACCTACCCGCGATCAACTCGCGATCTACTCGCGTTCGGAGAGGGTGACCTCCACGCCGCCGACCAGATCGGCGCAGAGGTTGTAGATCATCGAACCGATCGTGGATATGGCAATGAAAAGCACGATGTACACGGCGCCGATGATGATCGCGGCGCCGAATACGATCGACCCCGTCACGACGTCCTTTGGATTTTGGGTGCCCGAGATCCGGTTGATGGCGCTATTGACCTGCTTGAGCACGCCGGCCACGTCGAGGATTCCGTACAGAACACCGATCATGATCAGCCAGGCGAAGAACAGGGCGATCGCAAGTACACAGGAGAACTTGAAGATCGAATAGACGTTCAGGTGGCTGAGGGTCAACCGGGCCTTACGGGGCTGCCGATTGGTCGAGCGTGCGGCCCGCGACGAGCGGCCTTCCCGACCGGACGCGGTGGCCCTGGGCGTCGCAGCAACCCCCGGACCACCACCAACACCAGGACCCGCGACGCCCGGGCCTCCACCACCCATACCGCTAGCTGCTGCCCGAGCTGAGGCTCCGGCCGCGACTCCTAGGCCCTCGGGTGTGGCGCCGCGCGGCAGCGACATCCCGGCTGTCGTTGCGTCCGGGGACGCGGAGCCACCTCGGACGGCCTCGCGGGCCGACGACGCCGCGCTGGTCGCCGCGGCAACCGCACTTGCTCCGGCCGCGGTCAGCTTCGACCCGAATCCGGCCAACGGGCCACCCGAGGCTGAGGAATCACCAGAACCGCCCGACCGCGGGCTGGCCGGCTCGGGTGCGGCCCACGGCGACGACTCCTCGGGCACCCGTGGCAGGGCCGTGGTCTCGTGGTCCGGATGGGCGTCAGGGCGGACACTTCCCGCAGCGTTGCGGTTCGGCGGATAGCTATCCGTCATCGGCTGCTACTCCTGCTCGTCGATTGCGTCGGGCTCGTCGGCGTTGCGGGCGATCGAGATCAACGACACACCCTCCGGCAGATTCATCAGCCGCACGCCCATGGTCTGGCGTTGCGCGCGACGGACCTCGGCCACCGACGTTCTGATGACCACCCCGTCGGACGTGATCGCATAGACCTCATCCTCGGGACGGACGGTCATGGCGCCGACCAATCCACCTCGGGTGGAAACAATACGCGCTGTAAGGACGCCCTTCCCGCCCCGACCTTGCAGCGGGTACTCATCGACCTTGGTCCGCTTGGCGAACCCACCGTCCGTGGCGATCAGGATTTCCATGTCGTCCTGGACGACTTCCATGGCCAGCAACTCGTCAATCCCCGAGAACCTCATACCGATCACACCGGACGTCGCCCGTCCCATCGGCCGCAGGGTCTCGTCATCGGCCTTGAAGCGGATCGATTGGGCGTGCTTGCTCACCAGGAGCAGATCATCGTCCGGTGAGATCAGGGCCGCGTCGATCAGTTCGTCGTCGGGACGGAGGTTGATTGCCACGATCCCACCCGAACGGTTCGAGTCGAAATCGGTGAGCTTGGTCTTCTTGACCAGGCCGGACTTGGTGGCCAACACCAGGTAAGGCGCGACCTCGTAGTCCTTGATCGTCATGACTTCGGCGATCTGCTCGTCCGGTTGGAAGGCCAGCAGGTTGGCTACGTGCTGACCGCGCGCATTGCGATTCGCCTCAGGAAGGTCATAGGTCTTCGTGCGATAGACGCGGCCCTTGTTCGTGAAGAACAGGATCCAGTCATGGGTGGACGCGACGAAGAAGTGCGCGACGATGTCGTCGGTCTTCAGGCCCGCGCCCTGGACGCCCTTGCCACCGCGCTTCTGTGACCGGTACAGGTCGGTCTTGGTCCGCTTGGCATAGCCGGTTCGGGTGATCGTGACGACGACGTTTTCATCGGCGATCAAGTCTTCCATCGACATGTCGCCGTCGAACGGGATGATCCTGGTGCGCCGCTCGTCGCCGTACTTGGCAACGATCTCATTCAGCTCGTCCCGGATGATCTCGCGCTGACGTCCGGGCTTGGCAAGGATGTCGTTGAAGTCGGCGATCTTGGCTTCCAGCTCGGCGTATTCGTCCTGCAGGCGCTGGCGTTCCAGGGCGGCGAGCCGGCGCAGCTGCAGGTCGAGGATGGCCACAGCCTGGATGTCGTCGATATCCAGCAAGTCCATCAGGCCGCTGCGGGCCGCGTCGGCCGAGGCCGAGTTGCGGATCAACTGGATCACCGCGTCGAGCTGGTCGATGGCTTTGAGCAATGCCCGCAAGATGTGCGCGCGCTCCTCGGCCTTCTTCAGCCGGAACCGGGTACGGCGGACGATGACATCGACCTGATGGCTGATGTAAAAGCTGACGACCTGGTCCAGGCGCAGGGTGCGGGGCACGCCGTCGACGATGGCCAGCATGGTCACACCGAAAGTGGTCTGCAGCTGGGTGTGCTTGTAAAGGTTGTTGAGAACGACCTTGGCCACCGCGTCCCGCTTGAGGGTGACGACGATCCGCATCCCGATCCGGTCCGAGGACTCGTCGTTGATGGCGGCGATCCCACCGACCTTCTGGTCGCGGGCCAGGTTGGCGATGTTCTCGATCAGGTTGTCGGGGTTGACCTGGTACGGCAGCTCGGTAACCACCAGGATCGTCCGACCGCGCGCATCCTCTTCCACCGTGACCACGGCGCGCATCCGGATCGAACCCCGGCCGGTCCGCTGGGCGTCCTCGATGCCTTGCTTGCCGACGATCAGGGCCTTGGTCGGGAAGTCCGGACCGGGGATCCGGGCCATCAGCTCGCTGAGCAACTCTTCTTGGGTGGCATCGGGATGATCGAGCGCCCAGGTGACCCCACTGGCCACCTCTCGCAGGTTGTGCGGAGGCAGGTTGGTGGCCATGCCGACGGCAATACCGCCACCGCCGTTGACCAACAGGTTCGGGATCCGGGACGGGAGCACGGTCGGCTCCTGCGAGCGACCGTCGTAGTTCGGCCTGAAGTCGACAGTGTCTTCTTCGATGTCGCGCAGCATCTCCATGGCCAGCGGCGACAACCGCGCCTCGGTGTATCGCATGGCCGCGGCCATGTCGTTGCCCGGCGAGCCGAAGTTGCCCTGGCCGTCGACCAGCGGCGCCCGCATCGACCAGGGCTGAGCCAGCCGGACGAGGGTGTCATAGATCGAGGTGTCGCCGTGCGGGTGGTAGTTACCCATCACATCACCGACGACCCGCGAGCACTTGACGTACCCACGATCGGGCCGGTATCCGCCGTCGAACATGGCATACAGCACCCGGCGGTGCACGGGCTTGAGACCATCGCGCGCGTCAGGCAACGCCCGGGAGACGATGACGCTCATCGAGTAGTCGAGGAAGCTGCGCTGCATCTCCAGCTGGATATCGACCGGTTCGATGCGGTCGTGCTGGGGCGGTGGTGGTACTTCAGTCATGATGACCTTTCGTTCTGGTGCTCACTGTTGCGGACCGGAACTCCGACGATCTTGGGGAATCGGGGGCAGTCCCGGTCCGCCAAGATCGTCGGCGAGTTCTAGATGTCGAGGAACCGGACGTCCTTGGCGTTGCGGACGATGAACGAGCGACGGGCTTCGACGTCCTCGCCCATCAGGACGCTGAACAGCTCATCGGCTGTCGCGGCGTCGTCCAGCGTGACCCGAAGCAGCACCCGGGTGGCCGGGTCCATGGTGGTCTCCCACAGCTCTTTGGCGTTCATCTCGCCCAGGCCCTTGTAGCGCTGGATGGCGTCGCCCGCCGAGAGCCGGCGACCCGCGGCCTGTCCAGCCTCGATGAACGCGTCCCGCTCTCGGTCGGAGAAGACGTAGTCAGGGTCTCCCTTGGACCATTTGACCTTGTACAGCGGCGGCTGGGACAGGAAGACGTGACCGTGCTCGATCAGTGGTCGCATGAACCGGAACAGCAGCGTCAGCAGCAGGGTCGTGATGTGCTGGCCGTCCACATCGGCATCGGCCATCAGGATGATCTTGTGATAGCGCAGCTTGGCCACGTCGAAGTCGTCGTGGATACCGGTACCCAACGCGGTGATCAGGGACTGGACCTCGGAGTTCTTCAGCACCCGGTCCAGGCGCGCCTTTTCGACGTTGATGATCTTTCCACGCAGCGGCAGGATCGCCTGATAGAGCGAATCCCGGCCTGACTTGGCCGAGCCGCCTGCGGAGTTTCCCTCCACGATGTAAAGCTCGCTCTTCTCAGGGTCAGTCGATCGGCAGTCGGCCAACTTGCCCGGCAGACCCATGGTGTCGAGCGCACTCTTTCGGGCCAGTTTGCGTGCCTGCTGGGCGGCCTTGCGGGCCCGAGCGGCCGAGGTGGCCTTGGTGACGATGAGCCTGCCCTCGGCGGGGTTACGGTCGAACCAGTCCGTCAACCACTCGTTGCACATCTTCTGCACGAAGGACTTTGCCTCTGAGTTACCGAGTTTGGTCTTGGTCTGGCCCTCGAACTGCGGTTCGGCCAGCTTGATGGAGACGATTGCGGCCAGGCCTTCCCGGATGTCGTCACCGGTGAGCTTGTCGTCCTTTTCCTTGAGGATCTTCTGGGCCAGGGCGAACTTGTTGACGATCGTCGTCAGCGCGGCCCGGAAGCCCTCTTCGTGGGTACCGCCCTCGTGGGTGTTGATGGTGTTGGCGAAGGTGTAGACCGACTCGGAGTAGGACTCGTTCCACTGCATCGCCACCTCGAGGGAGAGTTTGAGCTCCTTGTCCTCCGGGTCGAAGTAGATGACCGACTTGTGGATCGGGGACTTCGTTGCGTTGAGGTGCTTGACGAAGTCGGCGATGCCGTCGGCGTAGTGGTACGTGACCTCCTTGACCTTCGGCTTCGCATCGGCGGCGGTGCTGATGTCCTCGGCCTTGTCGTCGACCTCCATCACCACGCCCGGGCGTTCGTCGCGCAACACGATGGTCAGCCCCTTGTTCAGGAACGCCATCTCCTGCAACCGTCGGCTGATCGTCTCGTAGGAGTAAGTCAGAGTCTCGAAGATCGAGTCGTCCGCCCAGAACGTCACCGTGGTGCCGGTCTCGTCGGTCTTCTCACCCTTCGCCAAGGGCCCGGCCGGGCGCTGGTCGACGTAGGGCTGGGTCCAGCGGTAGCCGTCCCGCTTGATGTCGACCTCCAGCCGGGTCGACAGCGCGTTGACAACGGAGATACCGACACCGTGCAGGCCGCCCGAGACCGCATAGGAATCGCTGTCGAACTTTCCACCGGCGTGCAGCACGGTCAGGATGACCTCTACCGCCGGCTTCTTCTGCTGGGTGTTCATCCCCACCGGCATGCCACGGCCGTTGTCGGTGACCCGCACCCCGCCATCGGCCAGCAGTGTCACCTCGATGCGGTCGCAGTACCCGGCGAGCGCCTCGTCGACGGAGTTGTCGACGACCTCCCAGACGAGGTGGTGCAGACCTCTCTCGCTGGTGGAGCCGATGTACATACCCGGACGTTTACGGACAGCTTCGAGGCCCTCCAGGACCTGGATCGAATCCGCTCCGTAAGTTGACGCAGCCTTAGCCGCCACTGATTACTCCTTCAATCGATGGTTGGTCACTCCGGAACGAGACCGCACCGGCGAATCCGGGCCGGCACCGCTCCTGCTGGCAAATCGACCGGCGGCCACCTGGGCCCAGCTGAGCCGTCAAAGACGCTCAGCGTGGCGTTCAGCGGCTGATACCGGGAGTGAACCTCTTCAGTCTACTTGGTCGGTAGACCAAATACCGCCCGCGACGCGGCTGTAAGCGTCACAGAGCGATTTTCGAGCCAGTGTTGTCTCCAGATACGAGAGAGGGCTTGACGAAACGGCATTGGGCCTACTCAGCGGCGCCGGGTCCGGCTCTCAACGGGCTCTGCAGGGTGGGCGAACGTGGGGTTCGCTCATCCGTAGGTATCTCGCGGCCCACGCCCGCGAGATGACCACGGACCCCGCTTCCAACTGGGAGCGGCCGGACCGGTGATCAGGATGCGCTTCACGAGTCCCCGCGGCAGGTCGGCGGTGATCTTGGCCAAGATCTGGGGCGCCATCAGTCTCAACTGGGTGGCCCAGGCTGTTGATTCCGCCGACACCTTGAGCTGGCCGTCAACCAGGCTGACCGGGTGGCAGCGCGCTGCTATCTCCGGTCCGACAACCGTGGCCCACTGACCCATCAGCCGGGCCTCGGCCAGCGGTCCCACCCAGCCCAGCTCCGGAACGGCCTTACCCACGATCGCCCCGATCGAGGTGGGATCCCGGTCGTCCGGACCGGAACCGCTGTAGCTGGGGCCGTCATAATTCTGCTTTCGCCGCCTCCGACGCCGCACCATGCGGCCGGCGCGGCTGGTGTCGTTCGGACCGCCGATACCCGAGGCAATGGAGCGAGCGATGTGAAGCGCGTCCGCCGCCATGTCGCCTGC
The DNA here is from genome assembly GCA_030840445.1 of Pseudonocardiales bacterium. Taxonomy (GTDB): domain Bacteria; phylum Actinomycetota; class Actinomycetes; order Mycobacteriales; family Jatrophihabitantaceae; genus Jatrophihabitans_A. The sequence continues at coordinate 7,279 of JAVEEN010000050.1, read as the reverse complement.
GTCACCCTGCTGTCCACAGTCTTCTGGGGATAACGGGCTGCTGTCTGGGGATAACCTGTCGGTATTGTCCGGATGTTTCACTTCCGTTCTGTGGATATCCTCTCCGGAATCGAATTCATCGGACACGGCGCACCTCGCCGTCGGCCACGTCGTATCGAGCCCCGACGAGCTGTTCAGGAACATCCCCGACTACCGCGGACGAGATCAGGACCTGCTCTGCCTTCGCGGCGATCGAAGCAAGTTGATCCCGCCGCGCGGTGTCCAGCTCAGCGAACACGTCGTCGAGGATGAGCACCGGCTCTGCCCCATCGGAGGACAGCAGGTCATAACAGGCCAATCGGAGGGCGAGGGCCGCTGACCAGCCTTCGCCATGGCTGGCGTAGCCGCGCAGCGGCAGGCCGTTCAGACTCAGATCCAGATCATCGCGGTGCGGCCCGATGAGCGTCACACCGCGTTCGAGTTCCTGCGAACGGACCCGGGCCAGTTCGGACAACAGCACCGCACTGAGCACCGCGACGTCCGGAATGGTGGAAACGTTGGAGACGCCGCCCTCATCACGGGGCAGCGAACCGTCGATGGAGCTGACATAACGTAGCCCGAACGGCGACGCCGTGGCGTTTCCCCGTACCTCGGGCGCAATCCGGGAATAGGCCTCCTCGGCGTACGGCCGTAGCGCGTCGACCAACTCCATCCGGGCAGCCAGTAGCACCGCACCATGGTCGGCCAGGTGCCCGTCCCATACGTCCAGGGTCCGGAGATCACCACTTCCCCCCGACCGCCGCGCTGCGCCGGCCGACTTCAAGAGGGCCGCGCGCTGCTTGAGTACCCGGTCGTAGTCGGCACGGACGCCGGCCAACCGCGGGGTCCGCTGTACCAGTACCTCGTCGAGGAAACGACGCCGCTCGGACGGATCCCCTCGCACGATGGCCAGATCTTCCGGGGCGAACAACACGGTACGAAGGCCGCCCAGAATGTCGCGCGGGCGTGGTACGGGAGACCGGTTCAGCTTTGCCTTGTTGGCCTTCCCCGGCGTCAGGACGACCTCGATCACCAGTTGCCGGCCACCCTGCACGACCGCGGCCTGCACTACAGCCTGGTTGGCACCAGCCCGGATCAACGGGCCGTCCGAGGCCACCCGGTGGCTGCTGAGTGTGGCAAGGTAACCGATCGCCTCGAGCAGGTTGGTCTTACCCTGGCCGTTGGATCCGACGAACACGCTCGCGCCGGGCTCGAAGGCAACGTCGGCTCGCGGCCAACTTCGGAAGTCGGCGACGCTGAGGTGCTGGACGTACACCCGTCAGAGCCTACGGCCCTGAGGTCTTGGGCACCGGCGGGTCAGGACGAGGCTGGGCTGTTGGCCGCCACGGTCTGAGCAGCTTCGCCAGGCTTCTGAGCCGGTGCGGCGTCACTCGCAGATTCGACGGCATGGCCGCCGAACTGGTTGCGCAACGCGGCCACCATCTTCATGGCCGGCGAGTCCTCCTGGCGGGAAGCGAACCGGGCGTACAGCGACGCCGTGATCACCGGCAGTGGAACCGCATTCTCGATCGCGGCCTCGACCGTCCAACGGCCTTCGCCGGAATCTGCTGCGTAGCCCTTGATCGATTTGAGCTCAGGATCAGCCTTCAGCGCTCGCACCGCGAGGTCGAGCAGCCAGGAACGAATAACGGTGCCGTTCTCCCACGAGGCAAAGGTCTCGGTGACATTTTCCAGGATCGGCGAGGCTGCCATCAGCTCGTAGCCTTCAGCGAAGGCTTGCATGATGCCGTACTCGATGCCGTTGTGCACCATCTTGGCGAAGTGACCCGCACCGACCGGTCCGGCATGCACGAAGCCCGAGCCACCCTCGGGCTTGAGGGCATCGAACACCGGCTGGATCCGCGCGACGTCGGCTGCCGAGCCGCCGACCATCAAGGCATAACCGTTCTGCAGACCCCACACGCCGCCGGAGACGCCAGCGTCGACGAAACCGATGCCCTTCTCGGCCAACTGCTTGGCGTGGATGGCGTCGTCGGTGTACTTGGAGTTGCCACCGTCGATAACGATGTCACCCTCGTCCAGCAGTTCCTTGAGGCTCTGAATGGTCTGATCGGTCGGCTCACCCGCGGGGACCATGATCCAGATGGCGCGGGGCCCGGCCAGCCTGTTCACCAGCTCCTCGAGCGAGGCGACATCGCGTGGTGAGGAGTCGGAGCGGTCGTATCCGATCACGGTATGTCCGCCGTTGCGAATGCGCTGGGCCATGTTTCCGCCCATTTTGCCGAGACCGATCAGACCGAGTTCCATGCCTGCCCAACTCCCATCCCAGATCCGACTGGACCCGGCGTGTTCCGAGGTTGTAATCGCTTCACACCGTAGACCCGGCAGGCCTGCATTCGCAGCAGACCCCGGGAACTCTGATCAGCCGGGCAGCCGTACCGGCATGATCAAGTAGGTGTAATTCGAGCCCTCACCGGATGCCGCACCAGCCGGCCGGATCACCGCCGGCTTCGTCGGGGTGGTGAACAGCAGCCGGGCCACCGGCTCCTCGATGGCGCCGAGGCCTTCGAGCAGGAACGCGGGGTTGAAAGCGGTGGTGATCGGCTCGCCCTCGTAGTCGACCTCGAGGTTCTCCTCCGCCTTGCCCTCGTCATCCCCACCGGCTGACAGGGTCAGGCCGCCGTCGCTGAAGTCGAGCCGAACGGGGTTGCCCCGGTCGGCGACCAGAGCGACACGTTTCACCGCTTCCGTCAAGGCGGCGACCGAGACCTCGGCGGTGACCGAGAACTCCGAGGGCAGCAAGGTGCGGTACGGCGGGAACTGCGCGTCGAGCAGGCGGGTCGTCGTCCGGCGCCCGGTACCGGCGAAGCCGATAATTCCCTCGCCGGCGCCCGAGGCCGACAGCGCAATGGTCAGCTCGGCGTCACCGGTGAGGCTCTTGGCCGCGTCGGCCAGGGTGCGTGCCGGCACCAGCACCTGCGCATCCGATGTTGCCGAACTCGGCGTCCAGTTGAGCTCTCGCACAGCGAGTCGGTAACGGTCGGTCGCCGCGAGGGTGACCCGGTCACCGTCGATTTCCATCCGCACACCGGTCAACATCGGCAGGGTGTCGTCCTTACCGGCCGCGATGGCAACCTGCGAGACCGCGCGGGCGAAGACCGAACTCGATACGGTGCCTGCGGTGGTCGGCATCTCGGGAAGCCGGGGATAGTCCTCATCGGGCATGGTCGGCAGCGTGAACTTCGCGCTCCCACAGGTGATGCTCACTCGGGATCCGTCCGCGCTGAACTCCACCGGGTGGGCCGGCAATGCCTTGGAGATATCGGCGAGCAACCGGCCCGACACGAGCGCGCGGCCGGTGGAGCCGGCCGTGACTTCGAGGTTGGCATGGGTGGACACCTCGTAGTCGAACCCCGAGATGGACAGTTGGTCGTCGTTGACGTCCAACAGCAACCCGGCCAGAACCGGCGCAGCCGGGCGAGCCGGCAGGCTTCGGGCGGACCAGGCCACCGCTTCGGCGAGGGCGTCGCGCTCGATCCGGAACTTCATCAATCCTCCTGGGCTGCTGCCGTGACAGCGGCCCAGTTCTTGCTGGTGCCGGTCGCGGTTTCGTCGAATGGTCGTCGGTCGGTGTCGTCAGTGCGAAGTCGGGCTGTGTTGCAACATCTTGCTGTAGAGCCAGGGCGCGGATGACCCGGGGTCGGCGTATCCACAATCCCCAGGCACATAGTTCGAGTAGTTGGAATTCCTCAATAGATATCTGTCATCTTCTTCATCAGGGCTGTGGATGCTGTGGGTAAGTCCAGATGCCCCAGGTAGATCGGGGTGCCGGCCTGTGGGCGAACCGTCGATAGCCGGTGGGCGGTCGTGACCGGCCGGTGGACGACAGATGGCAAGAAAATGTTGTCCACACCGATTGCAGGACTTGTCCACACTGCTGCCCACACTCTGGGGACGCCGAAACTAAGAGCGGGCACGGGTGCGGATCCGGCTCGTGAGCTCGGTGATCTGGTTGTAGACATTGCGCCGCTCGGTCATCAGGGACCGGATCTTGCGCTCTGCATGCATCACGGTCGTGTGGTCCCGTCCGCCGAAGGTCTGGCCGATCTTGGGCAAGGACAGTTCCGTGAGTTCGCGGCACAGGTACATGGCGATCTGGCGCGCTGTGACCAATACCCGGGTCCGTGACGACCCGGTGAGGTCGTCGATGGTGATACCGAAGTACTCCGCGGTGACCGCCATGATGATCGAGGCCGTGATCTCCGGCCGGTCGGACTCGGAGATCAGGTCCTTCAGAACGATCTCGGCCAGCTTGAGGTCGATCTCCTGCTTGTTGAGCGAGGCGAAGGCGACGACTCGGATCAACGCGCCCTCGAGTTCGCGGATGTTGCTCTGGATCTTCGAGGCGATGAACTCCATGACACCCGGCTGCAGGGTCATCCCGTCCTTCGCGGCCTTCTTGCGCAGGATCGCGATGCGCAACTCGAGATCGGGGGCCTGTACGTCGGTGATCAGGCCCGACTTGAACCGGGTCACGAGGCGGTTCTGCAGGCCCGACAGTTGTTCCGGCTTGCGGTCGCAAGAGATAACGATCTGTTTGTTGGCCAACTGCAGGGTGTTGAAGGTATGGAAGAACGCCTCCTGGGTCTGCTCGGCGCGCTCCAGGAACTGGATGTCGTCGATCAGCAGCAGATCAACATCTCGGTACCGGCGCTGGAAGGACTGGACGTCGTTGATCCGGACCGAGTTGATGAAGTCGTTGGTGAACTCTTCACTGGAGACGTAACGCACCCGCATCGTCGGCTCGAGCCGACGGCCGTAGGTGCCGATGGCGTGTAGCAGGTGGGTTTTGCCGAGGCCGGAGTCGCCATAGATGAACAGCGGGTTGTAGGCCTTCGCCGGTGCCTCGGCCACCGCGACGGCGGCGGCGTGGGCGAAACGGTTCGAGGATCCGGGTACGAAGGTCTCGAAGGTGTACTTCGGATTGAGCCGGGCCTCCAGGTCGATATGCATGCTGGCCGACGCGCCGGGTGAATTCCCGTTGCCGAACAGGGAGTACGCGGCCGGTGGTTCATCGGCGTAGTCCGGCGCAAATCGGTCGTAGGCGTCGATCTCGAAGTCGTTGTCGGGGTCAGCGCCATTCGCGCCGTTGTGGCCATTGCTGTCCAGACCACCGTCCCGGCCGGCGCTGTACCCGCCGTTGCCCAGACCGCCGGTGTAGCCGCCATCGCCGCCGGGGTTGGGCGAGGCGTCTGAACCATGGGATGTCAGGTGTCCCGGTCCGCTGGGCAGGCCCAGGGTCTCGGGTCGGTCGAGCCTGCGCGGAATATCGTCCGTGCCTCGCTCGGCGTCGGCCTCCAGCGGTTGGACCGTGACCGCGACATTGATCTCCCGGCCAAGAGCTTCCGTCAAGGCGGAGGTGATCAGCGGACGGAGATTGTTCTCGAGATAGTCCTTGGCGTAGGGGTTGGGCGCCGCGAGCAGCGCGGTGTCGTGCAACAGACCGATCGGACGGGTGAGGCTGAGCCAAGCTCGCTGGTGGGGCCGAACAGATGGATCATCGATCTGAGTGATCGCGTTGTTCCACACTTCGGCGAGATCGGAAAGATCATCCGCCACTAGAGTCCAACTCCCTCGCATTGTCGTTCCACTACTCGGCCTGGCGAGGAGGCCGGATTTGCCCGGCTGGCCCCGGTTCCTCAGCGGTGTGCCGCTTGAGTCAGCCAAAGGCCCCGCGAATTCGTCCACAAAGTTATCCACAGGGTGTGGAAGGAGTACCGGACCACCACCATCGTGCCGATGACGTGGTGAAAATATCCCGCAAACCTGACAACTGCCGTCGAGGGCGAAATCCGCAGCGCATTTAGTTCGAGCGGACAACGTAACAGCGACCGCGCGTTATCCACAATGCCGGGTGTCCGAATCGGCATGGTTTCGAGGATTCCCTCGGCGTGTCGCCGGAGCCGCCGCCGTCATTGATCGCTAAGGTGAACGGTTGGCCGAGGTAAGCGCGACCGCATTCGCGGCCCGCCCTTGCCAGCGAGCGGCGCGTCCGCCGAGGGCCAGTTGCCCGCCCTCTCCAGCGAGCGGCGCGGTTTGACCTCGGTAGGATCGGATCCGTACTGTTGAGGTTTCGTGCGCCCTTCTTTTATGCCTCCGGCATAACCGGAAAGGCGTGCACCGGCAAGTGCGCACGTAAGATGCGTTCAGTAAATGAATTCGAGCAGCCCCAACGCCCGAGCAGTCCCCAACGCCTTGGCCACCCACGGCCAGCAGCGCTCCGGTCACCATCGGAAGCGTTGATGCCTAACTGATGTGATGGAGCGAGACCGTGAGCAAGCGGACCTTCCAACCGAACAACCGCCGTCGGGCCAAGACCCACGGCTTCCGGCTTCGGATGCGTACCCGCGCCGGCCGCGCCATCCTGTCGGCGCGTCGTCGCAAGAGCCGCACCGAACTGTCGGCGTAGCTTCCCCACGGTCTAAAGTCCGTCGGCTGGCCCGGTCGTGTTGCCCGCAGCACATCGCATGCGCTCATCGTCGGACTTCTCGGCCGTGACGCGCCACGGTCGCCGCGCACGGTCCGGCGGCCTGGTGGTGTACCTGTTGGGCCCCGAGGTGCCTGCGGCCTCGTCGGCCGGTGATTCGGATCGTCCCTCCAGTATCGGCTTGATCGTCGGCAAAGGCGTCGGTGGCAGTGTCGTTCGCCACCGCGTCTCCCGGCAGTTGCGGGCCCAGTTGTCCGAACGACTGCAGCTCATACCGTCCGGTTCCCGATTGGTGGTGCGTGCGTTGCCCGAAGCCGCTCAAGCCCGATCCGTAGTGCTCGGTCGTGAGCTGGACCAGGCCCTCGGTCGGCTCGGCCGGGTACCCCGTGAGCCGTCCGCTAGGAGCGCCCGGTGACGTCGGTGCAGCATTCCCCCACTCTCGCCGCGCGGATCGGTATCGCGCTGATCACGGCATACCAGGCGGGTTGGAGTTCTCGGCGGCCGCCATCCTGCCGGTACCTGCCGAGTTGCAGCGTCTACACCGCTGAGGCAATCGGTCGGTACGGTCTGTTCCGAGGCACTTGGCTGGGCGCCCGGCGGATCGCTCGTTGCCACCCCTGGCACCCGGGCGGGTTCGATCCCGTCCCGGAGCGCGCCTCGGCTTCAGCCCGGTCGCGGTCCGGAACCGATGACCACGCCGATTCGTCGGACCAAGAGAATCTCCTAGAACAGGCTGGTTGATGCTGGATCCCTTATATACCGCCGTCTCATGGGTACTGCTGCGTTGGTACCAGTTGTTCACCTTTCTCGGGA
>JAVEEN010000038.1 GCA_030840445.1 Pseudonocardiales bacterium | reverse complement strand
CGCCCAGTTGCTGCGTCACATTGACCAGACCCGAGGCGGCCCCGGCGTCCTGCGGGGCGACACCGGCGAGTGCGGCCGAGGTCAGCGTCACGAACGACAGCCCGTTGCCGGCGCCGAAGAGCAGCAGGCTGGCCAGGATCTGCGGGTAGGTCGAGTTCGCGCTGAGCTGGCTCGACAGCAGCAGACCGATCGCCGACAGGCTGACGCCGATCAGCATCAGGGCCTTGCCGCTGAGGCGGTTGACCAGTACCCGGCTGGCGAGCTGTGACGAGGCGAACACCGTCAGCGGGATCGGCAGGAACGCGAAGCCGGTCTGCAGCGGGCTGTAACCGAGCACGTCCTGCAGGAACTGGGTGAGGAAGAAGAACATGCCGAACATGCCGGCGAAGAGCAGGCCCCGGGCAACATTGGCACCGCTTCGGCTGGCATCGGTCAGCAGGCGCAAGGGTGTGATCGGCTCTTCAGCGCGCAATTCGGTGTGCACGAAGGCCACCAGCAATAACACGCCGAGCACGAATGAACCGATCGTGAACGGATCGCTCCAGCCGTTACTGGCCGCCCGGACGAATCCGTAGACGAGCGCGCCCATACCGATCGTTGAGGTGAATGCACCCGCGAGGTCGAACCGGCCGTGTTGGCGGGCCGTCTCAGGCAGCACCGAGGCGCCGACGGCCAGAACCGCCAGCCCGATGGGGACGTTGACGAACAGCACCCACCGCCAGGATGCCCACTCGGTGAGCATGCCGCCGGAAATCAGGCCTATCGCACCGCCGCCGATCGAGACGGCCGTGAAGAGTGCGATCGCGCGCAGCCGCTCGCGGCCCTCAGGGAACATGGTGGCGAGCAGGGCTAGCGACGACGGGGCGGCGAGCGCCCCACCGACGCCCTGCAGCGCCCGAGCGGCGAGCAGGAACCAGCCGGCGGTGGCGAAACCGCCGACCAGAGAGGCGACGGTGAACACGGTTATGCCGGCGAGGAAGGTGCCGCGCCGGCCGAGCAGGTCGCCGGCACGCGCCCCCAGTAGCAACAGGCCGCCGAAGGTGAGTGTGTAGGCGTTCAGGACCCAGGAGAGCTCCGCGTCGGAGAAGTGCAGCGCGGTCTGCATGTCCGGCAGTGCGACGTTGACGATGGTCGCGTCCAGCACCACCATCAGCTGGCTGGTCAGGATGACCGCCAGCACCAGGCTGGCGGGATTGATACGTCGGCGGCGGAACAAGCCTGTGGGTGCGGATTGTTCAAACCCCGCCTGTGTCGGGCTGAGTGTGTCGGAGGACATGCGGCGATCTGCCTCTCGGAGATTACGATCATTAAGCGGAAGCTTCCTCCGATTACGATACGGAGGTAGCCTCCGTATAGCAAGTCCGATCCCCATCTCGGAAAGCACACTCCTGAAGGGAATAATCGAGCGATGCCTCCCAGCACCGCATCGAGTGCACCGCCGACCGGCATCACTACCACTCGCCGGCCATTGCGTGCCGATGCCCAGCGCAACTACGAACGGCTCGTCAGCGCGGCCCGCACTGTGCTGTCCGAACGCGGCAGCGAAGCTTCGATGGAAGAGATCGCCAAGCGGGCCGACGTCGGCGTGGGCACGCTGTACCGGCACTTCCCCCGCCGGATCGACCTGGTCGAGGCTGTGTACCGCGAGGGCGTCGAGGCGCTGGTCACGTTGGCCACCTCCGTCGCGGCCGATGCGCCGCCATGGGACGCACTCGTCGAGTGGCTGGACGGCTTCGTCCGCTACGCCCAATCCAAGCGAGTGTTCCTGACCGAGCTGCACGAGGCGTTCGAGAAGAACCCGGAACTCGCCCTCGACTCGCGGGAGCGGATCCGGGTCGCGGCGGGACTGGTGCTCGAACGCGCCCAACAGGCGGGCGTTGCCCGCGACGACATCGACTCTGCCGACCTCATGCAGCTGGTGGGAGGCATGTGCATGGCGCGCAATGCCAGCCTGGAACAAAACGAGCGACTCTTGACCCTTGTCCTGGACGGTATCCGTACGACTGCGCGCCACTGATTTCGTCGATGCACGACACGTAATCCCGCCGCTTCCTCGACCGGCGAATCCTCCAGAGGTGGCCGGGGACTCGATCGCCGGGAGTGGATTTCAGGAAGACTTGAGCGACTTCAACCAGGACTTCTGCTTGCGGGACAACTCAGGTTGTGACGCGACCAAGGTCTGGATCCGTTCCGGCAGCTCAGGCAGGTCCAAACTGGTGACGTCCGGACGTGCGTGGGCACGGTAGTAGCGGTCTTCTCGGCTGGGACGCCACGCGTTCGAATACCACGGTTCGTGCCGGGCGACGTACGGAAAGCCGGTGCGGATCGCCTTGTCGAGCAACGGCTCCGCGGACGGTCGGTACATCGCGAATGTTGTGTCGATCGGTGCTTCGTACAGCGTCGGCCAGCCATCGGGCACCGCGGCGATGGGGGATTCCCAGAACTGTCTCTCCCAGCGCATGATCTCGCGCCGATGGGAGGACCAGCGTGGCAGGTTGTCGATCCGCAACCCTGGGCCGGCTTTGCAGTGCTCCGGGTATCGGTCCAGGATCTCGCGCAGCAGGTCTAGCACGCCGCCGGGGCAGAAGGATTCGGGAACGACGTCGCTGGACGCGTTGTCGACCAGGACGATGCGTTGGTGTCCGTGCCGTTCCAGCCACCCGACGAGTTTCTTCAGCGGCGCGACCCGGTCGCGGCAGTTGATGACGACGGGGTATGGGCTGGACACGCGAGCCATGATCTCACAATCGCAGTCTGGTCCCGGAGCTCAGCGGCCGCCGGGTCGCACGAACGGGAACGCCAGCGTCTGACGGATGGACGCGCCGGTCAGCATCATGACCAGCCGGTCCACTCCGATCCCGAGCCCACCGGTCGGTGGCATGGCGTACTCCAGCGCCGACAAGAACCCCTCATCCACCTGCATCGCCTCGGGATCGCCCGCCGCGGCCTGTATCGACTGCTCGGTGAGCCGGTGTCGCTGGTCCACCGGATCGATCAATTCGGAGTATGCGGTGCCGATCTCAGCCCCGAAAGCGACCAGGTCCCAGCGCTCGGCCAGCCGCGGATCGTGCCGGTGTTCACGTGTCAAGGGTGACGTTTCGGTCGGGAAATCGAGGTAGAAGGTCGGCTCCACGGTCTGCTTCTCGACCAGCGCCTCGTACAAGCCGGTGACGATCATGCCAGGGGTGGCGCCGGCCGGGCGATCGACGCCGCAGGATCGGCACAATCCGGCCAGCTCGTCCAACGTCGTGTCTGCCGTGATCTTCATGCCCACCGCGTTCGACACGGCCTCATGGACCGTGATCGATCGCCACGGCCCCGACAGGTCGACGTCGACCAACTCGCCGTCCGGACCTGGCCGGCGGGCGATCGGGGACCCGTGTACCGCAGTCGCCACCTCGAGGATCAACTGCCGGGTCAGCTCCCGCATGCCCAGGTAGTCGCTGTAGGCCTGGTAGGCCTCGACCGAGGTGAACTCGGGGTTGTGGGTGGCATCAGCACCCTCGTTGCGGAAGTTCCGGTTCAGCTCGAAGACCCGCCGCATGCCCCCGACACACAGTCGTTTGAGGAACAGTTCCGGGGCGATCCGCAGGTACAGCGTCGAGTCGTAGGCATTGATGTGCGTGACGAACGGACGTGCATTCGCGCCGCCGTGCGCCGCTTGCAGCATCGGGGTCTCGACCTCGAAAAACTCCCGGCGGGCAAGGGCTTGCCGGATCTCGCGGACGGCGATGCTGCGCTTGGTCAACATGTCCATCGAGTCCGGGTTCACGATCAGGTCGACATGCCGCTGCCGGACCCGGGCATCGGCATCGGCGAACCCGGCATGGGCATCGGGCAGCGGCCGTAGGCATTTCGACGCCATCTGCCAGCTGTCCACGAGGATCGAAAGTTCTCCGCGCCGGGACGTGACGACCGCACCGGTTACCCCGATGTAGTCGCCGAGATCGACCGTCCGGCGAAGCAGTAGGTGGGCCTCGGTATCGAGGGTTCCGCCCGCGACCATGGCCTGGATACTCGCCCCGCCGTCCTGCAGTACCGCGAAGGTCAGGCCGCCGAGATCCCGCAGCGCGCGGACCCGGCCGGCGACGGACACCCGGTGCCCGGTGTGTTGATCCGGTGGAAGGGTTCCGAACTTTGCGACCAGGTCGGCCACCTCGGCGTCCCTCGGCACCGAAACGGGGTAGGGATCCTGCCCGGCGGCGCGCAACGCGTCGAGCTTGTCGTGCCGGACCTGCTGCTGCTGGCTGAGCCGCCGGCGAAGCGGTGTGATGCGGCGCGACGAACGTCGCTGGGCCTCGACAGCCTCGGCGAACGGCATGCTGCGTCCTTCGTAGCGCACCAACCCGTCCTCGGTGCGTTCCCGCGAGCCGCCGAACGCCGGCAGGAATCCTTCGGCCACTCCCGCGGCAAAGGCCACCCGGGTCAGCGTCAAGGATGAGTCGTAACACAGGTAGCGGGGGTTCCATCGCGGCAGGTAGCGGGCGTTGGATCGGTAGAGACTCTCGATCTGCCAGAACCGGGAGGCGAACGTCAGCACCCTGGAGGTGAGTCGGACGACCGGGCCGGCCCCGACCCGCTCGGCGGCACTGAAAATACCCCGGAACATCGCGAAGTTGAGCGAGATGGCCCGGACCCCGAGGTCATCGCGGGCAGCATTGACCAACTCGGCCACCATCGCCTCGACCAGGCCGTTCTCCGAGTCCCGGTCCCGGCGCATGAGATCGAGGGAGAGTCCGCGTTGACCCCAGGGCACCATCGACAGCAGGGCCCGCAGTCGGCCGGCCGCGTCGTGGGCGAGCACGGCCACACACGGCCCGTCGGCTGGGTCACCGATCCGCCCCAAGGCCATCGAAAACCCGCGCTCGGTATCCTCGCCGCGCCAATCCTCGGCCCGTTGGGCGATCTCGGCCAACTCTTCGGCCGTCAGATCGTCATGGCGTCGGACCGTGATGGTGTAGCCGACCCGCTGCACCCGGTGCACCGCCCGACGCACCGGTTGCATGGTCGGCCCTTCGAGGGTGAAGTCGTCCACCTCGATGACGGCTTCGTCACCGATCGGCAATGCCTTCAGCCCGGCTGCGACGTAGGCCTTGGCCCCCTCCTCGCTGGCCGACAGCACCGCCGGGAACCAGCCGAACGCCCGCGCTTCGGCCAGCCACGCCTCGATGGCCGGTGCCCAGGCGGCCTGCGGCCCAACCGGATCGGCACTGGCCAGGCTGACGTTGGCCAGCACCCGATAGGTCACGGCCGCGGTGTGCTCCGGGGAGAAGATGACCGATTTGTCGTGGCGGGTGGCGAAATAGCCGAGCGAATCCCGCTCGCCGGCCTGTAACAGCAGGCCCCGCACCGCCAGTTCGTCCTGCGCCGTCAGGTAGGCCTTGGCCCGGGCGGACCGCAGGAACACCAACGAGGCCGAGATCAGGGAAGCAGCCGAGATCAGACCGACCACCGCGGCGACCCAGTGATGTCCGTGTTGGCCCCGCCAGCCGACCTCGGTGGCGTCCGGTTCGACGCCGAACGAGACCCGGACCGCCCACACGATCTGCCGGCCGAACCCGGTCAGCCGACCCGGGAACAGCAGCGTCATGGTCACCGAGACGGTGACCGACACGGCCAGTCCCGCGGCCAGGACGGCGAGCGCCCGCCAGCGAGCGCCGGGTTCCAGCCGGGATGAGAAAGCGCGGCGGCTGCGCCACAGCAGGACGACCAGGGCGATGGTCAGGACGGCATTGACCGCAAGCTCAGAGGTATCGAATACCTTCAGGCCCTTGGCATCCTCGGCGTGGACCCCGATTTCGACCAGCACGGCGACCAGATACCCGGCCGCCAGTATCTGGAACGCCAACAACAACCACAGGGCCACCCGCATCCGCCGGCGAACGGCGCCACCGACGATGAACAGCAACACGATCGAGAACAGGCTGGGCCCGACGGGGAGGTTGACCAGCCCGAAGACGTCGTCGATTCGATGCACCCAGCGGACCGGCCGGAGGATCAGGCTGACCAGCGACCAGAACCCGGCCAGAACGATGACCCGGCCCACCAGCGAAGCGAACTGCTCACGCCAGCCGTCGACCATGGCCACTGTTGGCGGTGCGGAGACCGGGCTCGTGACCGGTTTCTGCATGCGGGTCACTGGGTGAACCTCCTCCTTCGCACCGCCTGCCCCGGCGTTCGGTTGCTGGCCCGGTGCGGGCTCAGCAGCACGGCCGAGTTGTCTCAGCCAGTGCGAAGGTTACGTGAGCAGGCTATGAGGGGGGTGTCATCGGCGGGACCACGTGAGTGAGATCCGCCGCGCGATCTCGCCAGGTCGAGGCGTTGCGGAACTGTTCGCCCAAGGCGGTGCGTTGACCGTCGCCCCAGAGCCGTGGCCAGTTGCGGGCGATGGACAGGCAACCGGCGCTCAGCACCAGCCGGGTGCCGATCCGGTGGCGCCGCCAGTCCGGGGCAACGTAGATCTGGTCGACCTCGCCGGTGGCCGGCCACCAGCGGACCGCGCCGAGCTGATCGGCGCTGGAGATGGCCAGGTTGGTTGCCGCGGTCGCGTCCAGGACAGCGCCCTCGGGCTGACCGTGTCCGGAGAAGGCCACCAGGTTCACCGCCGGCGGTTGCGCGGTCGACTCCCGGATCTCGACAAACCACAAGGGCGGACGACTGACGGCCGGCGGTTCCGGCACCAGCCGGACTACCCGACCCTCGGCGTCCAGCAGGGCCTGCAGGTAGCAGCCCTCAGTGAGGGCAGCTACGGTATCGGCCTCGTTCAGGTCGACGATCGCACCGTCGTCATGCTGGCCGTTACGGATGGCCAAAACCCGGACGCCAGAGCCCGAAATCGTCCGGACTCTGGCGTACCAGGTATTGCTCATCGACAGCCCCAGCGGGCTAGTGGCGCCCCGAGGGGACCGAACAGGACCGCGCCGACGCGATCCGGCGAACGGAACTCCGACCGACGCGGCCGGCTCCGAACAGCAGGGCCAGACCGGCGGTGACAGCGCCGAAGCCCCACTGCAGCGCCGGGGTGCTGGTCGAACCGGTGTTGGCCAGGACAGCGCCGGTCGCGGCGGGACTGGCGGTCACCACGGCCGGGGCCGCGGTGACCGAGACGCGCACAATCGCGGTCGAGGTGCGGTCAGCTGCTTGAAGGTCAGGGAGTACCCCGGGAACACCGGGTAATCCCGCGGATCCGGAGCGGGGACGGTCACCGCGGGCGTGGCCTTGGCGGCCTCAGCCCGAAATGAGCTGACCTGCG
>JAVEEN010000035.1 GCA_030840445.1 Pseudonocardiales bacterium | reverse complement strand
CGGCCCGGCCATGATCAGCGCCGACTCCGCCGTCTGCTTCGGTGAGCACGTCGTGCACCTCGCGGCAGTCCGGGACGTCGAGCTGCCATTCGTCGGCACCCCGCAGCCGGCGGCGCTGACCTGGCTGGACCGTTGGTTGGCGCCCTATCTGCCGCTCCTGGAACTGCCCTGGGCAGCTGGTCCAGGGTCCGGCGCCACGGCGTGCGAGCCGGCCGAATGGGTACGCAACCTCCTCGGACGGGGCCCTGGCCTCACGCCGTCCGGTGATGACCTGCTGTGTGGCCTGATCGCCGGCGGCAGGCTGTTCGGCCGGCATATCGACGCCCATCGGAACGAGATCGGCCGCATCCTTCGGGATCGACCGCGGGCCACCACGAGCTTGTCGCGCCAACTGCTGCTGCGAGCCTGTGCGGGCGAGGGCATCCGGGAGCTGGTCGAACTCGGCCGCGCGCTGTGCATGCCTGCAGTACCCGCCGAGTGGGTGGACCTGCACTCGGTAGATCTGCATAGGGCCACCGCTGCGCTGACGGCGATAGGCCACAGTTCGGGAGTCGCCCTGACCACGGGCATGTTGGCGGCCGCGACGCTGACTGCCGAACCGGTTGGCCCAGTGGTCTCACATCACCAGCGCGGCATCGGAACAAGGGGCTGCGGGTGAATGTCGAACGGGTGACCGTCCGTCGGGGCCTGTACCAGGACTCGGTGACGCTGATGCAGCTGAGCCGGGACGTTGGCGCGTCGACTGGGGTGATCGCGGCGCTGGTCGCCATGGCCACCGACCTGAATCTGGACGTCCTCACTGCGATGGGCTTCCAGCTCCCGGATGACCTCGACTCCGCCAACGAGCTGCTGATAGCCATTCGCGCCGACAGCGCCGCGGCCGCCGATCTCGGCGTGGCCAGGGCCGACGAGCTGCTGGCTGCGCCACGTCGGACTCCTGCCGCCGGCGCCGGCTCGGGTACCCAGCCACGCACCATCGGTTCGCTGGTCCGGACCATCGGCTCCGGACTCGCGCTGATCTCGGTTCCAGGACAGCACGCGTTCACCGAGGCGATGGATGCCCTGGAGTCCGACTGCGACGTGTTGATCTTCTCGGACAATGTCAGCGTCCAACAGGAGATCGACCTCAAGGAGGTGGCCGCCGAGCGCGGCCGATTGGTGATGGGACCCGACTGTGGAACCGCGGTGGTGGGCGGTATCGGGCTCGGTTTCGCCCACACCCTCGACGCCGGTCCGGTCGGCCTGGTCGCCGCGTCCGGCACCGGAGCCCAGCAGGTGCTCTGTCTGCTCGACGCCGCCGGTGTCGGGATAACCGCGGCGCTCGGGGTCGGCGGCAGGGATCTGTCCGAGGCGGTGGCAGGCCGGTCGAGTATCGCGGCCATCCGGATGCTCGACGACGACCCGGCAACCGAGCTGATCCTGGTCGTCTCCAAGCCGCCGGCGGACGCGATCGGCCGGCAGTTACGGGAGCTGGCGGGCCAGCTGAAGACGCCGGTGCAGTTTGCCCTGCTGGGCCCGGGAGAACCGGACCTGACCGCGGCCACCGAGCAGGCGCTGGCCCGACTGGGTCGAGGCGTGCCCGGCTGGCCGTCCTGGATCGCGGACGGCCGGCCGGCCCGGGCGGGTGGTGCGCTGCGTGGCCTCTTCTGCGGCGGCACACTCTGTGACGAGGCCATGCTGATCGCCTCCGCCGAGCTGGGAGCGGTGTACTCCAACACTCCCCTGCGATCGGATTGGACGCTGGACGAGTCGTTGCGCGCGGACGGCCACTACATGGTCGACTTCGGAGACGACGCGCTGACCCGCGGGCGGCCCCATCCGATGATCGATCCCTCGCTGCGGACCCGCTATCTGCAGGCCGCGCTGGATGATGCTCGCAGTGCCGTGATCCTGCTGGACGTCGTGCTGGGCCACGGTTCCCACCAGGATCCCGTGGCCGAACTACTGCCGCTCGTGGAGAACAGCGCGGTACCGCTGGTTATCAGCGTGATCGGAGCGCGGCGCGACCCGCAATCACTGAACGAATCCGCCGGCAGGTTGCATCGGGCGGGAGCCAGCGTTTTCACGTCGAATGCGGCCGCGGCCCGCCACGCGCTCGCCCTGATCCGGAAGGCCGATGCCTGATGTCACGGTTGTTGGAGCAGCCGCCGCAGATCCTCGCCGCCGGGGTGGACCTCTTCGCGGAGGCGATCGAGGCACAGGGAACACCGGTCCAGCGCGTCGAGTGGCGTCCACCGATGACCGGATCCGAGGCCGACCTGGCCCGGGTGATGTCGGACCGCCGGCGGGTCGGTGCAAACGCCGAAGCCCTGCGGCGGATCGTATCCACGGATGCCCAGCTCGTCGACGTGCTGCCGGCCGGGCAGGTTTTGGGTTTGGCCGGTAACGACTTCCTGCACGCCGGCCCGCCGATCGGCTGGGACCGGGCCTCGGGCCCGCTCCGCGGCGCCCTGCTTGGAGCGGCCGCGCTGCAAGGTTTGGTGGCCGATCCGAAGGACGCCGAGGCCCTGTTCGCCTCGGGTACCGGCTACACCCTCGAGCCCTGCCATCATCACGCAGCGGTCGGACCGATGGCGGGCGTGATCTCGGCATCGATGTGGGTATTCGTCGTGGCGGACCCGGCGACCGGACGCCGCACGTACTGCACATTGAACGAGGGACTGGGCAAGGTTCTGAGATACGGGGCTTACGGCCCCGAGGTTCTCAGCCGACTTCGCTGGATGTCAGACGTCCTGGCCCCACTGTTGCAGGCGGCGGTACGCGCACGGGGCCCGGTGGATCTGCGGGCGATCCTGGCCCAGATGGTGCAGATGGGCGACGAGGCGCACAACCGCAATCGGGCCGGGACGCTGATGCTGCTGCGTGAGCTGCTGCCGGGCATGATCGAGTCCGGGGCGCCCTCGTCCCAGGTCGCTGAAGCGGTCCGCTTCGTATCGGCCAACGACCACTTCTTCCTCAACCTCGCCATGCCCGCCTGCAAGCTGACCCTCGATTCGGCTCGTGGCATCGAGGGGTCCACGATCGTGGTTGCAATGGCTCGCAACGGCACCGACTTCGGCATTCAAACCGCGGGTACCGGTGACGAGTGGTTCACCGGCCCGGCCCAGTTGGCCCAGGGCCTCTTCCTCGGCAGCTACGGTCCTGAGGACGCCAACCCCGATATCGGTGATTCAGCCATCACCGAGACGGCCGGGCTGGGTGGCTTCGCGATGGCGGCGGCACCGGCCATTGTCCGGTTCGTCGGCGGGCAGGTCAGCGACGCCCTGAACGCGTCGCGGCGGATGTATGAGATCACCACCGGTGAGCATCCGATGTATGCCATTCCCATCCTCGATTTCCGCGGCACGCCGACCGGTATCGATGTGACGAAGGTAGTGCGGACCCAGATCCTGCCGCAGATAAACACCGGCATGGCTGGCAAGCAGGCCGGCGTGGGACAGGTCGGCGCAGGCTTGGTCACGCCACCGGCGGAAGTGTTCCCCAAGGCGCTGGCCGCATTGGCGCATCTCGTACGCTGAACCATTGTGACGGCCAGCATCCAGCAAACCATCGAGCAACAGATAGCCGCCGAGTTGGGCGTGCGCGATAGGCAGGTGATCGCCGCGGTCGAGTTGCTCGACGGAGGCGCGACCGTCCCGTTCATCGCGCGATACCGCAAGGAGATCACCGGAACGCTGGACGACGCCCAGCTGCGGACCCTCGAAGAGCGGCTGAGCTACCTGCGCGAACTCGCCGACCGGCGCGCCGCCATCCTGGAGGCCATCGGTGGCCAGGGAAAACTCGACGACCGGCTCAGGGCACAGATCATGGCTGCCGATTCGAAGGCGCGGCTGGAGGACATC
>JAVEEN010000378.1 GCA_030840445.1 Pseudonocardiales bacterium | reverse complement strand
GCGGTCGGTCGCCTTCCACCGGAATGCTTGACCGTATTGCTCAGATACACCGTACGACGCTCGACACCGAGGTCAGTGAGTGCGCGGAGCAGCAGCTTGCCGGCCGGGCCGACGAAGGGTTTGCCCTGGACCATCGACGATCACGCCTGCAATTCAGTCAGCACGAGGGGAAGTTCATCGAGTAGCTCGCGAGCCAGGAAACCGAGCGCACCCACCTGTGCCGCCAAGCGGTCCCCGGCGGCTGCATGCAGGTAGGTGGCCCAGCATGCGGCCTGGTCCAGGCCCGCTCCACGAGCGAGCAGACCGGTCACCGCTCCGGCGAGGACATCGCCGCTGCCGGATGTGCCCAGACCAGGGTGCCCGGCTGGCACGTCGGCCACCCGGCCCTGCGGCGAGACCACCAGGTTGCTACTGCTCACGACAGCGCCGTAGCGCTCCGCCAGCGCCCGCAGTTCGTCCGCGCCGACGGACTCCGCGTCGTCGTCGGAGGTCCGCGACAGCAGCACCTGAACCTCCCTTTGATTGGGCGTGATCACCAGCCGGTCGGCCAGCGCCTTACGGGTCGCGTCCGGCAGCGAAGCAAGCGCACCGAGGGCGTAGGCGTCGAGAACGATCGGTACCTGGCCGCCTACCATCGAGGTCACCGCTGTCACAAGCTCACCGGCCACGTCGACATCGTCGAGCCCCGGCCCGACCAATACCGCGTTGGCCGAGCTCAGTGGCCGCTCCAGCGCCGACCGCAGTCGGCGTGAGCGAGGTTCGCCGCCGGAATCATGAAGATTCTCCGGCAGTCCGACCACGCCGCCCTCGGGAACTGCCACCGCGACCGCACCCGCGACGGAGTCGGCCACGGCGAGAGTCAACACCCCGGCACCGACGCGTAACGCTGCCAGGCCTGCAAGCATCGCGGCTCCCGGCGTAGAGCGGGCGCCGCCGACAACCAGCAGCCGACCGCGGCTCGACTTGCTGCCACGAGGATGCGGCAACGCCCAGGCGCGCAGGCTCCTCGGGGACACCACCTCGTCAACGGGTGGCATCGAGTTCTCCCGGATGCTCCGTCGGCTGCACGCCGAAGCGCTCTAGGTGTTCGTGATCGTTGAAGGATTCCAACCGCCACCGGCTGGTTGTCTCCGGACGCACCAGCCTGGTCACGGATGCATTCGTGATAGATCCCTGACGCACTATGTCGAACAGCTCCCCCTCGTCGAGTTGCTCGCAGACATAACGAAATAACAAGATCACAGCGTCATGCGAGACGATCAGGTGACGACCCTCGGCGCCACGACGGTCGACGTCGCTCAGAAAGAACCTGATCCGGAGCACCACATCCGCCCACGACTCTCCACCGGGTGGGCGGTAATAGAACTTTCCCAGCCACCTGCGCCGTTCGGCTTCGCCGGGAAATCTGGCTCGGACACCGTGGCTGGTGAGCATGTCGAGCACGCCGAGTTCCCGGTCCCGCAACCGTTCGTCGAGCCGCGGGCCCGGACTGCCGGGGTACTCCCCCAAGATACGTTCGGCCGTCCGCCTGGCGCGCAGATAGGGCGAACACCACGCCGCGTTCGGCGTCGGACCGCCACCACCTGGTGCCAGCCACCGGCCGAGGGCGGTCGCCTGTTCTTCACCCAAGGGCGAAAGTGGAACGTCCGGATCCCGCATCGACATCACGATCACCTCGGCCCCGCTGCTCTCGGCGGCCTCCCGGGCGACGTTGCCGACGCTCTCACCGTGGCGGACCAGGATCAACTCGAGCCGGCTCATCCGCGCCTCCGACCTCGGGCTACGAGGGATTCGAGGTGGACCCCGAACGGTCTTCCTCCGAAGACCCGGGGTCATTGCCCGTCAAGGCGTGCTCGACGCCCGAACCGAGTGCGCTCCCGGGGCCGCCGACATCGGTCCGCTCGTCCTCGATCTCCTCGGGGTCGACCGTCACCGGTTCGCCGTTGTCGTTGTTCTCAGACATCAACGTTTGCCCTCCTGATCAGGCCGGATTCATCGGCGCGCTGACATCGGCGAGATCATCGGAGCCAGCCGCCCGGGTCGAGGGCACAGCAGCCGCCCCGCTTCCGCCTGCATCGGCTGGCCTCAGATCCGGAAGCTCGCCGGTTTCGGTTATCTCGAAAGCGACGTCACGGAGCTTTCGGTGCAACCGCTGGCTGGCTGCTCGGAGCAGGTTGAAGGCTTGCTGCTCGGTGATCTTGTGGTGAGCCATCAGCACGCCCATGGCCATGCCGATCTGCCGGTTGCTCTGCAGGGCCAGTTCAAGGTGCCGCCGTTCGTCCTCGATAGCGGTTAGCAGGACCAAACCTGTCGCGTTGGCCGCCAGGATCGAGGCATCTGACACCGCCTCGTCGTTGAAGGCGTCCGGCTCAGCGCCATACAGGTTCAACGCTGCGGACTCACCACCGAGCAGTCGAATGGCGAGCACGCAGCGGACCGATGTCTCGGCCGCGGCCTGCGCGGCGAAATTCGGCCACCTTGGTTCGTCGATCACGTCGAACAGCAGGTAGTTGTTGTCCTCGGCCGCAGACTGCATACATGGGCCCTCGCCGAGCGCATGCTGAATGGCGTCGACCTGCGCGGCGACCGAATCCGAGGTACACAAGCTCCGCCCGACACCATTGCGAATCTCGGTGATGCTGGCCCAGCTGCAGCCGTCCACATACTTCACGGTCAATTCGGCGACCCGCTGCAAGGCAGAGGCGTTGTCGCCATCGCCATGAACTGCGCTGGCCAGCTGCGCGAACTCCGCTGCCAGATCTGCCATTTCCGGTGCGTCCACGCCGCCCCTCCGCGCATCACCTACC
Organism: Pseudonocardiales bacterium; assembly: GCA_030840445.1. GTDB lineage: Bacteria > Actinomycetota > Actinomycetes > Mycobacteriales > Jatrophihabitantaceae > Jatrophihabitans_A. The sequence goes on along the minus strand of JAVEEN010000378.1, from coordinate 13,505 downwards.
CGCCGCGGCTTTCGTCCAAACCGAGGGTCCACCGATGATACCTAGGCACTCGCGTCCGCCCAAAGGGATCACACGCCGCCATCACTCCGTCGTCGCGACCTCGCGGTAGCCAACCGGATGATTCTTGCCAAGCTCGATGAAGTGCTCGTTGAGGGCTTGAGCGATCAGATTGTGCTGGTAGGAATCGGCAGACAGCAGCCCGAGAACGTAGGCCTCCACCTCGAGTTCCGCCGCCGTTCCACCCACCGCGATCTGTCGCAGCCAAAGCTCGCCGTAGGTCATTCCGGACAGCAACATGCCCTCGTGCAGACCCATGCTCGGCTCCGGCCAGGTCATGACGTGTGCCTTCTGTCGGTGTCAGGGTCGGCATCGGGGGCGGCGAGCAGGGCACGGGCAACCGCGAAGATGCTGCCGTTCTCGGTGCGTGCCTGCCGGGCGAGGCGCAGAAACGCCTCAGATCGGCTGAGGTGTTCACCGCTCATCAGGACGTCCTCTGCCTTTCCTACCATCCGCCCACTCGAGCGGGCTGCCGCCAACTCCTCGGACCCGGCGGCCAACTCCTCGGACGCTGCAGCCTGGTCCGACGACGAGGCGAGTTCAGCATCGCCTTCCAGGAGCGCGGCGATCACGCGGGCCAGCAGATTCGCTACGTTCTGCGGCCGTGCGGCGTCGAAGGCACCGGGGGAAGAGCCATAGATGTTGATGGCCGCCCGCCGCGTGGTACCAACCAGCGGCAGCGACAACGAACTGCGCACTCCGTGTCCAACGGCGGCTAGGGCGAACTCCGGATACCTCAGGTCAACGGCCATGTCGTCCACCCGCTGGCCCGACCCGTCTCGGGCGGCCACCACACAGGGGCCGTTTCCGGCGGCGTACTGAGCCTGATCCAGCTCGAGGGCGAGCGGACCGGAGGTCACCGGCGTGCGATACCCGGCATCGGTGAGCTCGGTGATACTGCATCCCACCGTCCCCGGCGCCACGTCCAATCCCAGACGGACAGCGTCGACCAACAGTGAAGTGCCACTTAGGCGGTCGCGCGATGTGGATGCCGCGCGTAACAGGGGCTCCCAGCGGTGATCGGTACTCATGCGACAACCTCGACATGCATTCTCGACGACGGTCCCTCCCGACCGGTCCACATCTTACCGACGGACCCCGTTCAGAGCGACCTGAGACATCTTGCGTTTGATGTTCTGATGAAGGGCCGAATGGCAGACGCGAGCCCTGTCCGCTCAGCTCACCACCAACCACATCGACGTTTTGACCTGACCGTCCGCCGCCACCACGGTCAGGACCGCGGTGGCGCCGGTCTGGATATATGAGTGCACGCTCTGCGCATCGGTCGGACGGTGCGCATCGTCGCCGGTGACGTAGCTGCCGTCCCCGTAGTCCAGGGTCCAACTGGTCCAGGCGCAGCCGGTCCCCTCGGTCATCGTGAACCGTTGACCACCGGCGTCGGGAACAGCCAACAACTCGGGATCCGGCGTCAGTGCGGCCGGACCCGTCACGGGCAGTTGGATCCGGTGCGTCCACACTGCGGGACCGTCGGCGGCCGAACCTGGCGCCGGAGGTAGCCGAAGCGAGATGACGAACCCACCGGAGCCGGTGTAGGTGTGGGTCCACGGGCGGCTGTTCGGGTCGGCAGGAGGCTGAGTCGCAAGGTCGAGCACCGTGCCATCGCCCCAATCGAATCGACCGGTACTCAGAACGTCACCGGTCGCGCGCAATCCTTCGATGCTGACTTGGGTTCCGAGTCCGGCAGAATTGTCGAAACGGATGGCCGTGACCTCGACGACGCCATCCGGCGTATTGGTCGCCGTCATCGGCTGCGGTGGGGGTGGCGTCGGAGGCGAAGGGGTGCTGGCCGGTGACCGCTCCGGCACCGAAGTACCGGTGCCGGGTACCGAACGGGTCGGGCCGGCGCTCGGCGCGAGGGCGGCCGTTATACCCACGACCTGACCGAGCGGCGATGGGGGTGGTGGCGCAGTCGTCTTCGACGGCCGGGGTCGGACCGGGGACACCGAACCGGGTCCGGAAACACCCGGTGCAGGGGCACCGATCGACGGGCTGGCTGACGACGACGGCACCGGTTCCGCCGAAAGGGATCGCGTTGGCGCCGACTCAGCCACGTGACGGCCTACCGTGATCGGGAAGTTCGGAAACCGGGTCACGATCCGCCAGGAACCCAACAGCACCAGGGCCGCGGCGAAGGCGAAAAGCCCAATCGTCGCTGCGCGGCCCGTGCTGTCCGGATTGACCGGCCTACTCATCAGTTCCCAAGCGCCAACCGCCCCCGTACGTGCCCCACGTCGGCCACATCCTCGCTCCGCCAGTATGCGTTGTAAGCGGTTTACTCCCTGTCAGGGTCGGGTCTCGGTAGGAGAACGGTGCAGCTGGGTAGTCAGCTCGCAGTTGCCGGAGCTACGGCGCGGATTTTCGGGAGTGGATTATGTGAGTCGACACCCGCAGGACCTCACCACTGGAACTCTGCACCCGCAGACACCACCACCGGAACCAGGAGACCAAGGCATGAGCCGGTATGGCGCTCAGTACGGCCCGGACATCACGTTCCTAGGCGTGGACCGGTGCGACCTCGATGACGCACCGTCCTATGCCGATGCCGACATCGTGATCCTCGGCGCACCCTTCGACGGCGGTACCTCGCACCGGCCCGGTACCCGCTTCGGCCCGCAGGCGATCCGGATGACCGACTACCTGCCGCACGACTCCTCCCGTCCCAGTTTGGCGCTACGGACAGATGGCTTGCAGGACCTGCGGGTCCTCGACGCCGGCGACGTGGAGATGTTCTCCGGCGACATCATCGCCTCGCTGTCCGCCTTGGAGGTCGCGGTCGAGAAGGTGACTCGCGCCGGAGCCATCCCGGTGATCCTCGGCGGTGACCACGCGATCGCCTTTCCCGACGCCAAGGGGGTTGCCAATGCCCTGGGCCACGGCCGGATCTCGATGGTTCACTTCGACGCGCACGCTGATACCGGTGACATCACCTTCGGATCGCTCTGGGGGCACGGGCAACCGATGCGCCGGCTGATCGAGTCGGGCGCGCTGCGGGGTGACCGCTTCCTGCAGATCGGTCTTCGCGGGTATTGGCCACCACCGGAAACATTGGACTGGATGGCCGATCAGCGCATGCGGTCCTACGAGATGACCGAAATCGTCCATCGCGGCCTGCGCGAGTGCCTCACCGAGGCATTCGCCATCGCCACCGATGACTGCGACGGCGTATTCCTCTCGGTCGATATCGACGTCTGCGATCCGGGCCACGCGCCAGGCACCGGCACACCCGAGCCGGGCGGTCTCAGCGCCCGCGAGCTGCTCGACTCGGTTCGACGGATCTGCCTCGAACTGCCGGTGGTCGGAGTCGACGTGGTCGAGGTCAGCCCGCCATATGACCACGCCGATATCACCGCAGCCCTGGCCAATCGGGTGGTCCTCGAGGCGCTGAGTGCGATCGCCCGCCGGCGCCGGGATGCCCGGGACGGCACTTGCTGGAATCCCCTGCTGCCGTTGCTCGCCGATCGCCCCGATTCTGCGCAACGCTAGGTTGTCCACATGGCCGGGCCCTTGGATGACGACACCGACCGCTTGATTGCCTCGACTCTGATTGCCGACGGGCGGTGCACGCTGCGCGAACTGGCCGAGGTGACCGGGTTGTCGGTGTCGGCGGTGCAGGCGCGGGTACGCCGCCTGGAGAACGACGACGTGATCCACGGCTACACCGCCCTCATCGACCCGGAGGCGGTCGGGCTACCGCTGGCGGCCTTCGTCGCGATCACTCCGCTGGATCCGGCCCAGCCGGACGACGCGGCGGAGAGGCTCAGCGGGCTGACCGAGATCGAGGCCTGCCATTCGGTCGCCGGTGAGGACAGCTATGTGCTGATCGTCCGGGTCGCGTCCCCTACCGCACTGGAGGACCTGCTGCGCGAGATTCGCCGGCGTTCGAACGTCTCTACCCGGACCACGGTCGTTCTGCAGACCTACTTCGAGCGCCGTGCCCACCCGGTGGCCCGCACCCATACCTCACCGGGGCAGGAAATTCATCGGACTATGCCCGGAACAGCATAATTGTTCCTGTATCTTAGGGGGCATGTCGCAACAAGTGTCGGCCGTGGCCGAAACCATCGCTCCTGCGGACGTCCATCGCACGATCGCCGAACACATGCTGGCCGACGGCTTGGGCCTGGTCCTGGATCTGGAGGCTTCTGCCGGTAGCCGCCTTGTGGATGCCCGGGACGGCACAAGCTATCTGGACCTGTTCACCTTCTTCGCCTCGTCCGCTCTCGGCATGAACCACCCGGGTCTGGCCGGCAACGAGGCGTTCAGAGCTGAGCTCACCACCGCGGCCTTGAACAAGCCGAGCAACTCCGACGTCTACTCGGTGCCGATGGCGCGCTTCGTCGAAACCTTCGCGCGGGTGCTCGGCGATCCAGCGTTGCCACATCTGTTCTTCATCGACGGCGGAGCCCTCGCGGTGGAGAACGCCCTGAAGATCGCTTTCGACTGGAAGAGCCGCTGGAATGCCGCGCACGGGATCGATCCGGCCCTGGGCAGCAAGGTCCTGCATCTGGAAAAGGCATTCCACGGACGCAGCGGCTACACCATGTCGCTGACGAACACCGATCCGAACAAGGTCGCCCGGTTCCCGAAATTCGACTGGCCGCGGATCCCGGCACCGTCCATCAACGGCAGCGAGGACGTCGAAGCCGACGAGCGGATCGCACTTACCGCCGCTCGAAAGGCCTTCGAGGCCAATCGGAACGACATTGCCTGCTTCATCGCCGAGCCCATCCAGGGCGAAGGTGGCGACAACCACTTCCGTCCGGAATTCCTGCAGTCCATGCAGGTGCTCTGCCGCGAGTTCGATGCTCTCTTCGTGCTGGACGAGGTCCAGACCGGCTGCGGCATGACCGGTACCGCGTGGGCATACCAGCAGCTCGGGGTCAGCCCGGACGTCGTGGCCTTCGGCAAGAAGACTCAGGTGTGCGGAGTGATGGCCGGTGGCCGGGTGGATGACGTGGCCGACAACGCATTCGTGGTCTCGTCGCGGATCAACTCCACCTGGGGCGGGAACCTGACCGACATGGTGCGGTCCCGCCGGATCCTCGAGGTCATCGAACAAGAGGCGCTGATTCCCCGCGCCGCGGCACTCGGGAAGTATCTGATGACCGGGCTGAGCGACCTCGCATCCCGCCACCCGGTGGTGTCCGGTGTTCGGGGCCGCGGCCTGATGTGCGCGTTCAGCCTGCCCTCGACCGAGCTACGCGATCGGCTCCTGACCGAGATGCGCGACGGCGAGCGCGTGCTGCTGCTGGGTAGTGGCCCGGACAGCGTCCGGTTCCGCCCCGCCCTGACCATCACCGTCGAGCAGCTCGATGAGGCGTTGGCCAGTCTGGACCGGGTGTTGCGCAGCGTGGCCCGCTAGCCGATGACCTTCTGGCAGACCTGGCAGCTGCGCGCGGCGTTCGCCCAGCGGATGGCCAGTTGTTACGGTCGCGAGGTTCCGGCCTACAACACGCTCGTCGACGTCGCCGCCGAGGTCAACCGCGAGGTGCTGGAGCGCGACGGTGCAGCGGCGCAGCGGCTTGGGCGCATCGATCGGGTAACCGCCGAGCGCCACGGCGCAATCCGGATCGGCACACCGGCCGAGCTACGCGCGGTTTCGGTGATCTTTCAGGCTCTGGGCATGCATCCGGTCGGTTTCTACGACCTGCGCGAGGGCCGTGACAGCGCGGTGCCGGTGATCAGCACCGCGTTCCGTCCGGTGGACGCCGCCGAACTGTCGCGCAACCCGTTCCGGATGTTCACCTCGTTGCTGGTCACCGATGATCGACGGTTCTTCGGCGCGGATCTGCAACACCGGCTGGATACCTTCCTGGGCCGCCGATCGCTGTTCGCCCCCGAACTGCTGTCCCTGGCCGACCGGGCGAGCTCGGGCGCGGGACTGTTCGATCCCGATGCCCACCGGTTCCTTGACCTGGCCACGGCGTCGTTCGAGCTGTCGACCGAGCCGGTGGACCGGGCCTGGTACACCGAGCTCGAACGGATCTCGGCGGTAGCGGCTGACATCGGTGGCCTGGAGTCGACGCACATCAACCACCTGACGCCCCGGGTACTCGACATCGATGAGCTGTACCTGCGGATGTCCGCGCGGGGCATCACCATGATCGACGCGATCCAGGGGCCGCCGCGTTGGGCCGGGCCCGATCTGCTGTTACGCCAGACCTCCTTTCGGGCGCTGGCCGAAGACCGTCGATTCCGACTGGCCGACGGAGCCATCCGGCCCGGATCCGTTCGGGTGCGCTTCGGTGAGGTCGAAGCCCGCGGTATCGCCGCGACGCCTGCCGGACGCGACCTGTACGACGCGATGCTCGCCGAGGTGGACCGGCGCCAGCTCGACGATCCGCAGGCCGAGTGGAACGAGCTGGCCGCGCAGGTCTGGGCGGAGAAGCTTCCCGACACCGAACTCGGCCTGGCCAACGCGGATTTGGCCTGGTTCACCTACGAGGTCGCTGATCACCGCGGCTGCATTTCACCCACCGCCGATCCGGACGCCACGGTCACCCAGCTCACCAATGCGGGTGTACTCACCCTGACACCCATCGTGTACGAGGATTTCCTGCCCCGTTCGGCGGCAGGAATCTTCAAGTCGAACCTCACTGCGGACGGGACGGTCGAGCCGGACCGCCCGGGTGTCGCACGTGACGCCGGCTGGCTCTCCGACATCCTCGGACGCGCAGTCGCCGAGCCCGCCGAGCTCTACGCCGACCAGCAGGCCGCCTCGATCGCCGCGGCGCGAACCCGCCTCGGTATACCCGATCGATCCGGCGGCGTCACCCCGGCCAGTCGCCAAGAGATGTAGATTCCGTCAGCTGTTGTCAGCGAACCGGTACGGGCACCCGTAAAGGTCTTTCTAAGAATCTTCCGCCAGGAAAACTGGAAACATATATCGGGCTTGTCGAGCCGTCGCTCGCGAATTTCGCAGAGCAGGTATTGGTCACCATCCTTGGATGAATTACCCGATTCGCTCGCCTTAGTGGCGCTGTGCAATGACTCAATTACTCCTAGTCATATGACAATTGCGTCATTCAACATTCGTCATTAACCAAATATCGCTCCAACAAGTGGGCACAGGCACCAAACGCGGCAAATGGCCGATACCAAAACCACTTAAGCACTTGCCCTGAAGCCAACACAGGGTTAACAATTCAACCGCCTGACAGCCGGGGGGTCTCATGGCGCACGTATTGGTAATCGAGGATGAACCCAACCTGAGGGTCTTGCTCGGTCGCTTGCTGACTGATGCCGGATACCGCGTTTCAACCGCAGAGACGGGGTCACTCGGCCTACAAGCAGCACTCACCGAGCCGCCTGATCTGGTGCTGCTCGACCTGATGCTTCCCGACCTCTCGGGCGAGGAGGTCCTGCACGTATTGCTCGCCTCCAATCCCGGGCTTCGAGTCCTGGTCCTGTCGTCGGTGACAGAGATCGGGCGCCGTGTCGGCGTGCTGGATTCCGGAGCGGCTGACTTTGTAGCCAAGCCCTTCACCAACGGCGAATTGCTGGCCAGAGTCCGCGCCCGCCTGCGCGGCGAGGCGTCGGCCCTGGCCGGCACGGTGCCGCGTTTCATGAGCGGTGCCGGTTTCCGGCTGGACCTGCAGCGCCGCGAGCTGATCATGGGCGGCCAGCGAATCGAGCTGTCGCAACGGGAATTCGTCCTGCTCGCCCACCTGCTGCACCGGCGCGGCGAGGTCTGCACCCGTCAGGAACTTCTTTCCGACGTCTGGGGAATCAGCTTCGACCCGGGCACCAACGTGGTGGACGTCTATGTGCGACGGCTTCGGAACAAGCTGGCCGCCAACAGTATAGAGACGGTGCGCAATGTCGGTTATCGATTCATCGCATGCTAAGTCGACGCTCGGCGCCGCCTGGCTGGCGTTCGCCATCGTCAACACCTTGTCGATGTTCATGTTGCCGGGCAGGGAAACCATTCCCTATCACCTCATCTGGGCGAGTTTCGCCTTGTTGTACGGGCTGTATGCCTGGTCGACCAAGACCACCTGGATCACGTTCTCCACAATCACGCTGGTCACCGGCACCGCCCTCGTCAAACACGCCCAGACCGGCATCATCGGGTGGGAGGAGTGCAGCGAGATCGTCCTGATGGGGGTCCTGGTCGCGCTGCTCATCTGGCATGTCGACCGGCACCGACTGGCTCAGGACCGGCTCACAGAGCTACGGGAGGCCGAGCGGGCTCGCGCGGAGAACCGGGAGGTCGCAGCCCGCTTCGGATCGCACGAGGTACGCACCCGGCTTACCATCGCCCGCGGATTCGCTGAGATGATCAGGGATAAGTCCCACGACGAAACGACGCGCTCCGACGCCACAGTGGTATTACGAGAGCTCGACAAGGCTTCAGCCCTTACCACCAAACTTCTGACCCTGGTCCGGGTTGAAACGGCCACCGCCAGGCTTCCGGTGAACCTGGCCGACTTGGTGTCGGCGATCCTGATGCGGTGGGAGGTGACGGCCGATCGGGACTGGTCCGCCGATATCCGCGTCGGGATGATGCTCGGCGATGCCGAGCGCTTCGAGGCCGCTCTGGACTGCCTGATCGAAAACGCGGTCAAGTTCACCTCGGCCGGCGATGCCATTCGGATCCGAGGGCACGCTGACCGCGACGATGTATGCATCTGTGTCGAGGACACCGGTGCCGGCATCCCGGCCCGCGACGTCGCACGGGTGACCGAAATCTTCAACACCGGCAGCGCGGCCGGCGAGCGGGCCGGCAGCGGACTCGGCCTTGCCATCGTGCTCGCCATCGTGCAGGGCCGGGGCGGCACGCTGGAGGTCACGAGCGTCGAAGGCAGCGGGACCGCTGTCACGATCCGCCTGCCCGGTGGCTACCCGGCCGACCTGCGCCGTCCTGCCCAGAGAGCATTCGCGGAGGCCGAAGCCCTGATCGGCTGACCTCCTCCCGCTGTCCACCCGACCGGCCCGTCGCGGGCCGGTCATCACGCATGTCCGGAGCAGATTCCGCTGCTCGACATTGGTGATCACCGCGATGCCGCCTCAAATGGGTCGCCTCAGATCAGCCGATCATGACGGTGCATGACAGCGGCGTGACGCCACTGTCATGTTTCTTCTGATCACCCTGCACTGCGCTGCAGAGTCAGCTGTGAATTCCGCATCCATCACCGGTGCGGATCGGGGACAGAAGGGGCCTGGTCGTGAAGCATGTTCCGACAAGCCTGAAGGTAATTCTCAAGGCCGCAGTGGCGACGAGTCTGATCGTGGCGCTGGTGCCAGCCGTACAGTTTGCCGCGGCACCACGTGCTCACGCTGACTCCCCCGGCAGCATCACGCTGGCTGTGAAGAGCGCCATGAAGCTGGGTGGTGTGGTGGCCAAGGATGCACCGATCACCTCCTATAAATGGATGATCAATGCCGACGACACCGGTGATCCGGGCACGATCAGCAATCAGGGCACGGCAAATTGCCTTCCGAACACCGCACCCGGAGGCGCGAGCGCTGCCACTGCCAACACCTACGCCGACACCTGCCCCTGGCCATCGGTACGTAACACCTCCGGTTCGGCCGCAATCATGGCTCAGGGTGACCAGTCCAACCTCAACACCACCAAGGCGCTGACCGGTCTGCCGGTGGGTAAGTACCTGATTTCGGTGACGGCTGACGGCTTCAAGATCGACGGCCAGCACTTCACCGTGACCGATGGCAGCTCGCAGCTGGTCACGGTCCAGATGAGCCCGAGCCCGCTTCCCCTGACAACGCTGCGGATCCAGGTCTTCAACGACAACGCCCCGGTGGACGCTACCTATGAGGTCGACGCAGAGCGGGGCCTGGCCGGCTTCACCGCGACGATCAGCGATGTCCTGGGCCTGGTCAGCACCGACTACTACGGCAACGCGCTGTGCACCAAGTATCGGCACAACGCCCTCGGACAGATCACCTTTACCGGCACCAGGCCGAACATCGACCCGACTTCCACCGGCAAGTGTGTCAGCGACGCCGGCGGCCAGATCGTCATTCCGAATCTCGGTCCGAACCGCTACGCAGCAACCGTGGCCCCGCCGATCACCCAGATCGGCCAGTGGGTACAGACCACCACCCTCGAGGGCGGTCACGACCATGACATCTGGTCCCAGGAAGGCGCCACCGGCTACGACACCGAGCAGACCAAGGGAGCTGAACTCGTCCCCTCCGTGCAGTTCGGTTTCGTCCGCAAGATGCCGACCATTGCCCAGAGCGCAAAAGGTACCGGCACCGTAAAGGGGGTCGCCATCGCCGGCCTGCCCTACATCGGCGGCCAGAACGGCCAGGTTTCACCGGAGACCGGACTCGCCGGCGTCAAGAGCGGTGGCCCGATCGCCAACCCATGGATCGCTCTGTCGGACCTCAACGGCGGCGATACTCAGGTCTACACCGCCCAGGGCAACGCGGACGGAAGTTTCCAGATAGCCAATGTCGCGACCGGTAGCTACCAGCTCTCGATCTGGGACGACGACCAGGACTACATCCTCTGGAGTTTCAACGTCGAGGTCACCAACGGCCAGATCACCGATGTCGGTAACAAGATCATCGTCGGGTGGTTCACCCATGTGTACGGCAAGGTGTTCATCGACTCCAACGGCAACGGCAAGATGGACCCGGGCGAGAAGGCCGTGCCGCAGTTCGCGCTGACGGTTCGGGAACGCGACAACTCGTTGATGGACCAGGCAACGAACACCGCGACCACCAACGACAGTGGCTTCTACGACATCCGCGAGACCTACCCACTCGGTAAGTGGCTGATCCTCGAGGGCTTCAACACCCGTTACAAGACCACCGGAATCACCTACAAGGGCCAGAACGAGACCAAGGCCACCACCCAGCTCGGCAGCCTGGTCGACATCAACTTCCTGCCCATCATCGGGCTCGGCGGTGAGATCGACTGGGGCGTTCAACCCTACGATGCCGGGACGAACGGTGGCATCGTCGGCACCGTCACCTACGACACCACCCGCAACGAGCTCGACCCGGCCGACGCCGTGACCGAGTCGTACCAGCCGGGTATCTCCGGTGTGCCGGTGCACCTCTACCTTCCGGTGCCCTGTGACACGCCGTCTCCGACGGCCGATCAGTGCCGGCAGGGTTACAAGCTGGCGGCCGATGGGTCGATGCTCCGGGGCCCGAACGTTCAGGACTCCTACACCTCCGAGACGTGGGCGCCGCCGCGTGGCTGCACGGCACGCCAGTTCAACGGCCAACCGTTGACCGACCAGCAGGCGTTGCCGCCGTTCGGCACAGCCGCCAATGCGATGTGCGTCGAGGCGCCCATGGACGGCGTCGCTGTCGGTGCCAGTGACGCTGCCGGCGGAGCGCAGACCGTCAACGGCAACTACGGCTTCGCCACCTCCAAGATCAACCAATACGCCCCGGGTGATCCGAAGAACCCCGCTCCGAACCTCGACCTACCCCTGTACGCCCCACTCGCCCCCGACTACCCGGAGCAAGATCTCGCCCCGACCGACTACATCGTCGGCGTCGACATCCCGAACGACCCGGTGGACGGCAAGCCGATGTACAAGGTGACGAGCGAGAACGACATCAACGTCTTCTCCGGCGATTCCTACCTGCCCCAGGAGAACTACCCGCCGATCAGCGCCGCGGTGGCCAACCAGCAGGATCAGGGAGCTCAGGTCAACACCCCGACCCCACCGTCACAGCCGCCGTCGCAGCAAGCTGGCATCATCTCGCCCTGTGCTGGCGCCTTGAGCACGGTACACATCACGAACGCCGACTTCCTCGCCGCGGGCGGCAGTCCGTTCGAGGGACAGCAGCGGCCGTCCTGCGCGGACAAGCTCGTCACGGTTCGCGCCAATCAAGCCACCGCGCCCAACTTCAACCTCTTCACCGATGTCCCCATCCCGACCCACTTCTGGGGCCTGACCCTCAACGACCTGGGCCTGACCCTGGACAAGCGCAGCGTCAACTACGGCGAAGCGCAGGGCCTGCCCTACGTCCCCGTCGGCCTGTACGACTGGAGCGGCCGGCTGACCTACACCGCACACACCGACTTCAACGGTCTCTACGAGGCGCTGGTGCCTTCCACCAACACCTACAACTGCCCGGTGCCCGCGGGACCATGCCCGAACATGTACCGCTTCGTCGGCAACGATCCCGGCCAACCGGGTGCACTGAATGCCGACTACAACTCGAGATTCCGGACGATCGCCACCAATTTCCAGGCCTGGCCGGGTCTCTACACGGTGACCGATGAGGCGCCCACCCAGGTAGCCTCTACCGCGCTGGCTCCGGACACCACAACGGTGAACCCGACCCAATGCGACCTCGGCCCGAACACGCCACAACTGCTGGCGGTTAACCGGCCCTATATCCGAACCAACGACGCCAACCGGTCCATCACCGTAACCGGGTTCGGCTTCGGCTCGCAGACCGGCACGATCCTGCTCGGCGCAGCGGCGCTGGCGACCACGGCATGGTCGGACACACAGATCACGATGACCGTTCCGAGCACAACACCACGCGGAGCCCTCGCGCTGGCAATCACCCGCCACGACGGCCGCGGCGGTTACAACGCGCTGACCATTCAGGTGCTGGATTCGGTGAGCTCATCAGTCGTCGCCACCAAGGTCAACAACCCGGGCCTCATCGAGGTCGGACCGGGCCCGAAGAGTGCTGACGCGGTGGCCAGGTACAGCACGGTGCAGGCTGCGCTGGAAGCGGCGAAGCCGACCGCGGCGGTGGCTCCGCGGCCGGGGGTGCCCGGACAACCGGCTAAGCCCTACTGGCTCGTGGTGGTCTGGCCGAACGAGCAGACCAGCACCGATCCGCAAGGTCAGTACACCGAAAATGTGATCGTGCATCACCGGGTGCACATCCAGGGCGTCGGCCCCGGCGGCTTCCAGCCTGACGGGACGTTCGTTCCAGGGTCGATCCTGGACGGCGCCGGCTTCAACCCGGACAACCCGAGCGGTCTGGGCTGGGTGAACCTGCTGTCCTCCCTTCGCTACAGCGGAGTTCCGGCGGTGCCGGATGCCGCGGTGGTCACCGTGCTCGACGATCCCAATGTGAGCACCGCATTGCTGCCGGCCTCCTACCTGCTGAGCTTCGACGGATTCACCGTGACCGGCGGCGCCCAGTCCGACTTCCCGGCGAACATCAACGAGCTGACCGGCGGGATCCGAACGCCTTACGGCGCGAGCGGTGCGCTGATCACCCAGGGCGGCGGGATCTACCTGCACAACAATGTCCGAAGCATGCAGATCACCGACAACGTGATCAAGGGCAACGGCGGCTCCTACGGTGGTGGGGTACGCGTCGGGACTCCCTACGTGACCAACAACCGCAACACCGACCTCAACCTGTCCAACAACCAGATCCGCGACAACGGTGGAACCAACCTGGCCGGTGGGGTCGGCCTGTTCGCCGGCAGCGACGGCTACCAGGTCAACCACAACGCCATGTGC
>JAVEEN010000375.1 GCA_030840445.1 Pseudonocardiales bacterium | reverse complement strand
TCCATCAGTAACCTTCGGCCATAGCTCAAGTGCTCGGTCACCGCCTCGCTCAACATCGCCTCACTCAACGCGGTCTCGATCACCGTCTCGGTCACGTGCTTCAGCAGCCCATCCGGACCGGTCAGCGACAGACCTTGCTCCCGGGCCGGCCGCACCAGCTCCGCCGCGGCCTGCTGCTCCGCCGACTGCTCGGCCGACTTCCGTCGCGGTCCAGCCGTGATAGACGGCGATGACCGTGAATTGCTACGACCCCGCGGGGACGTTCAGCTCGTCGCAGGTCACGGTGGCCTGCGTCACGGTGGGCTGCGTGACGGTGCAGGCGGTCGTGGTGGTCGAGTTCCGGATCCGGGTGACGTCACGCATCAACCGATGCCAAGATTCCTTACGACTTGCTTTCGTGGGTTAGCCGAACAGCTACTCGTCGTCGGTGCGGTAGCCGAGGTTCGGCGAGAGCCACTTCTCTGCCTCGGCAACGGTCCAACCCTTGCGCCTGGCGTACTCCTCGACCTGATCGCGGCCGATCTGCCCGACGACGAAATACTGCGACTGGGGGTGGGAGAAGTACAGCCCACTGACCGATGCCCCCGGCCACATCGCCATGCCGTCGGTCAGTTCGATGCCGGCGTTCGCCTGGACGTCCAGGAGATCCCAGATCGTCTGCTTCTCGGTGTGTTCGGGGCAGGCCGGGTAGCCCGGCGCGGGCCGGATCCCGACATAGCGCTCCTTGATCAGGGACTCGTTGTCGAGGTTCTCATCGGGCTGGTAAGCCCAGAACTCGGTGCGGACCCGCTCGTGCAGTCGCTCGGCGAACGCCTCGGCCAGTCGGTCGGCCAGCGATTCAAGCAGGATCGCGCTGTAGTCGTCGAGCGCGGCCTTGAACTGCATGATCTTGTCGGTGATCCCGAGACCGGCCGTGACGGCGAACGCGCCGATGTAGTCGTGCAGACCACTGTCCTTGGGCGCGACGAAGTCCGCGAGCGAGCGGTGCGGAACGCCCGGCCGGTGCTCGCTCTGCTGCCGCACCTCGTGCAGCGTGGTCCGCAGTTCGGTCCGGCTCTCGTCGGTGTAGATCTCGATGTCGTCGTCGTTGACCATGCTGGCCGGGAACAGGCCGAACACGCCGGATGCCCGAATCCACTTCTCGGCGATCAGCGCGTCGAGCATGACCTGGCCGTCGTCCCAAAGCTTGCGGGCGGCGTCACCCGAAGCTGGGTTGTTGAGGATGTCGGGAAACTTTCCCTTCATCTCCCAGGCATTGAAGAACGGTTGCCAATCGATGTAATCGCGCAGCTCGGCCAGCGGGTAGTCGTGGAAGGTCCTGACGAACTGGGTCGCCGACGACACGACCCGTTCTCCATCGTGATGGACGTCGGGTGCTTGCTGCGCGAGCAGGCGCGGCCGCGGCGGGCGGTAACCCGTCCACTCGATCGGGGTGCGGTTGGCGCGGGCGGCTTCGATCGGCAGGATGATCTTGGCGTCGCTGCGGGCGGCGTAGCGTTCGCGCAGCGATGTGTAGTCGGCGTCGACGTCCGCAAGCAGAGCTGGTCGCTGCGCGTCGGACAGCAGAGCGGCGACGACCGGGACCGAACGCGAGGCGTCCTTCACCCAGATCACCGGACCGTGGTACTTCCTGTCGACCTTGACGGCGGTGTGCGCGCGTGATGTGGTGGCGCCGCCGATCAGCAGCGGGATTTCAAAGCCTTGCCGCTCCATCTCGGCCGCGACGTTTACCATCTCGTCCAGCGACGGCGTGATCAGCCCGGACAAGCCGATGGCGTCGGCGTTGTGTTCCTTGGCGGCGTCGAGGATCTTCTGGGCGGGGACCATCACGCCGAGGTCGATGACGTCGTAGTTGTTGCACTGCAGGACAACGCCGACGATGTTCTTGCCGATGTCGTGCACATCGCCCTTGACCGTGGCCATGATGATCAAGCCGTTGCTGAGGCCGGCGTCTTCCGGTGACTTGCTTGCCTCGATGAACGGAATCAAGTGGGCGACGGCCTTTTTCATGACGCGCGCCGACTTCACCACTTGGGGCAGGAACATCTTCCCCGCTCCGAACAGGTCGCCGACGACGTTCATGCCGGCCATCAGCGGACCTTCGATGACCTCGATTGGCTGGCCGCCACGCACCTCGATCAGCAGCCGCAACTCTTCGGTGTCGACTTCGGCAAAGTCGTCGATCCCCTTGACCAGCGCGTGCGTGATGCGCTCGTCGACCGGTAACTGTCGCCACTCGTCGTTGGCGCCCTCGGCCTTCTTACCGTCGCCGGCAAACTCGGTGGCGATCTCCAGCAACCGCTCGGCTGCGTCATCGCGCCGGTTGAGTACAACGTCCTCGATGCCCTCACGCAGGCGCTCGTCGACCTGGTCATAGACCACGAGCGCGCCGGCGTTGACGATGCCCATGTCCATGCCGGCCGCAATGGCGTGATAGAGGAACACCGCGTGGATGGCTTCGCGCACTGCGTTGTTACCCCGGAAGGAGAACGACACGTTCGAGACGCCGCCGGAGACCAGCGCGCCGGGCAGGTTCTGCTTGATCCAGCGCGTTGCCTCGATGAAGTCGAGTCCGTAGTTGGCGTGCTCCTCGATTCCGGTGGCCACCGCAAAGATATTCGGGTCGAAGATGATGTCCTCGGCCGGGAACCCAACCTCATCGACCAGGATGCGGTAGGCCCGTTCGCAGATGGTCTGACGGCGTTCTAGGTTGTCGGCTTGGCCGTTCTCGTCGAAGGCCATCACCACGATCGCGGCACCGTACTTGCGGCACAGCCGTGCCTGGGCGCGGAACTTCTCCTCGCCTTCCTTCATCGAGATGGAGTTGACGATGGGCTTGCCCTGTACGCAGCGCAGCCCGGCCTCGATGACCTCGAACTTCGACGAGTCGATCATCAGCGGGACCCGGCTGATGTCCGGCTCGCTGGCGATCAGCTTGACGAAGCGGTCCATCGCGGCGATGCCGTCGATCATGCCTTCGTCCATGTTGATATCGATGATTTGAGCGCCGTTGTCGACCTGCTGGCGGGCGACGGAGAGCGCGGCGTCGTAGTCACCGTCGCGGATCAGATTGCGGAACCGAGCCGAACCGGTGATGTTGGTCCGCTCCCCCACGTTCGCGAAAAGCGAGTCCGCGGTGATCGTCAACGGCTCCAGTCCGGACAGCCGGCAGGCCGCTTCGCGCTCGGACGGCACACGGGGCGCGAGACCGGCGACGCTGGCCGCCATGGCACCGATGTGATCGGGCGTCGTGCCGCAGCAGCCGCCGAGCACGTTCACCAGACCGCTCGCGGCGAACTCGCGCACGATCGTCGAGGTTTGCTCCGGCGCCTCGTCGTACTCGCCGAAGGCGTTCGGAAGCCCGGCGTTGGGATAGCAGGATACGAAGCAGTCTGCGATCCGGGAAATCTCAGCTAGGTAGGGCCGCATCTCGGCCGCGCCGAGCGCGCAGTTGAGACCGATCAGCAGTGGCTTGGCGTGCCGTACCGAGTTCCAGAACGCCTCGGTCACCTGACCGGACAGCGTGCGACCCGAAGCGTCGGTGATCGTGCCCGAGATCATCACCGGCCAGCGCCGGCCGCGTTCCTCGAACAGCGTCTCCACCGCGAAGATCGCGGCCTTGGCGTTCAGGGTGTCGAAGATGGTCTCGATGAGCAGCAGGTCCGCGCCACCGTCGACCAGGCCGTTGGCCTGCTCGAGGTAGGCCTCGACCAGGTCCATGAAGGTGACGTTCCGGGCGCCGGGGTCGTTGACATCCGGTGAGATCGAGGCAGTCCGGTTGGTGGGCCCGAGCGCGCCGGCGACGTAACGCGGCCGGCTGGGGTCGGCCGCGGTGACCGCATCGCACTCGGTCCGGGCGAGCCGCGCGGAGGTGAGGTTGAGTTCGTAGGCCAGCGATTCCATGCCGTAGTCGGCCAGCGAGATCTTCTGGGCGTTGAAAGTGTTGGTCTCGACAAGATCCGACCCGGCTTCGAGGTACGCCCGGTGAATCGCGCTGATCGCGTCGGGCTGGGTTAGCGACAGCAGGTCGTTGTTGCCTTTGAGGTCGCGATCCCAGTCGGCAAATCGCTCGCCACGGTACTCGGCCTCGCTGAAAGCGTGCCGCTGGATCATTGTCCCCATCGCACCGTCGAGCAGCAGAATGCGCGATTGCAGCGAGACGCGCAGAGCTTCCGTGACATCGGGGCGTAGCGATATCTCAGACACGATCCATCCTCGGCGAACTGTCGATGAGGCTTGCTTCGGTGTTCGAGCATACGGCCGAAGCGTCACGGCACTGATCCGGCGGGCAACCGGTCATTGCTTCGTCCAGCGTCGGTATATCGACTTAGGTAGCCGAAGCCGTAACCTCCCGGATCGGAAGGGTTTCAGGCAGGTGCGCTCTCACTCGAAATCACTGCCTCGGACCTGAGCGCGGAGGCCCGCGCGGAGTACTTCGGGCCGGTTGCCGTCATCGTCCGGTACTTCGCTTCCTTCAAGGAAGAGCCGGTAAGGAAGGGCTGCTTGCGCGGCTGCCAATCCTGCCTTCATCCCTGACCGCCACCATTCACAGTCCTCGGCGTATCGACGGCGAGCTCACCCAGACATTGTCTCGGCCGACGATTGAACTGAGACAAACATACGCACGTCGTCGTAACGCTCATGTCCGATGGCGATGGAATTGGGCAGGCGGCCCCACTCCGTGAAACCCAGCGAACGATACAAACCTATGGCGGTGTGGTTGTTTCCCCGTGTCCCCAAACTGACGACCTCGACGCCCTCACGCGTTGCGTCCTCGACGAGGGCCTGTACTACTGCGCGACCGAACCCCAGGCCACGGGACGCCGGATGCGACGCTACTTTGTGGAGTCCCGCAACCTTACGGAATACCGCAGACCGTTCCCTCCGCCAGCAGCCCATCGCTCGTACTCCCTCGTCGGCGTTCACCACCAGCGCAAGTCCGGCATCGCCTGCGACAACGTCTGCGAGAACTTCCGACACCCACTCTCGTGTCTCCGCAAATGAGGGAGGCTCTATGAAGCCAATAGCGCCACCGCGTTCTACCACTGAGCGAAACAGAGCCTCTATGCCGCGGTACACCTGGTCGTCGGCGAAGCGCACCCACCTCAGTTGGATCGGCGGCGGCGTACCCGGCACTTGATTCGTCTGGCGGGAGGCTGAACGTGGATCCGTATTCACAGCGTTCTAAAGGACCTTTTGCGATGGCATGCGGCCCAGCATATGACACGGGCAACCTTCAAAACCATGAAGGCTACTGACTCACTACGGAAGGCTCCCCTGGTGTTCCACGACGACCTCGGCGTACGCACGCTAATCAATGCCTCGACGACTCAAACGGCTCTCGGCTGTTCCTTGATGCCGCCAGAGGTCCGTCGTGCAATGTGAGAAGCCGCAGCAGCGTTTGTAGACATGCATGCACTACATTCAGTGAACGAACTGCCGCCGTCTTCTGGATCGCTGGATCACACCTTTCGCGCGGTGCATTACCTCTGCCGAGCGTTGTGCGGATCGCTCACTCGACGGGTATTCCGGTCATTGTTGATTGACCGACCCGGCGCGATCGGGCTCGCGGGCGTTCGGGTTGAGGGGCGACCGCTGCGAACCAGTGAACGCGCGCGACGGCGCGCAATGGACACTTCCAAAGGTCGCGCGCGTATGCGCACGAAAGATTGCGACCAGCACGCCCGGCTAGATACGTCCGAACAGGGCATCGACGTTCGGCAAGCCTGCGAACCGGGAAAAGGTCCCCGCCTCCGCGATTTCATGGGCGGCCTGCAGGAATCCCGCCCACGCCGTTCGCGCGAGCGTGCCGCCGACGCTGATTCGCCGCACGCCCAGAGCCGCTGCCTCCGACACTGTCACGAACGGCGCGTTGATCAACAGGTTCACGGGCTTAGGCGCGACGGCCGCGACAATCGCAGCAACGTGGTCGACAGTGTCGATCCGCGGAGCATAGAGGCAGTCCGCGCCTGCTTGTGCGTAAGCGCGCAGCCTGCGGATCGTCTCGTCGAGGTCGGGACGCCCGCATACGAAACCTTCGGACCGAGCGGTTAGAACGATGCCCGTGCCGGTTTCATCGATCGCGCGGCGCGCGGCCCGCACGCGCTCGACGGCCAGATCGAACTCATGCAATGGGTTAGCCGCGTCACCGGTTGAGTCTTCGATCGAGAGCCCCGCAATACCGGTGGCCGCTGCGAGCTTCACGTTGAGGCCGACTTGCGGCGGATCGACCGCATAGCCGCCCTCGAAATCTGCGTTTACCGGTATCTGTACGGCGCCCGCGACGATGCGCAGGTGCTCGAGCGCCTCGTCGAGTGTGACGTGATTGTCCGCCCGACCCAACGTCCATGCCAGGCCGGCACTTGTCGTCGCCAGCGCCGCGAAGCCGAGCCGTTCCAACGCGCGCGCGGTCCCCGCGTCCCACGGATTCGGCATCACGAAACATCCGGCGGAATGCAAACTGCGGAAGGTGGCGACTCGACTGTCACGCGCGTTCATGCCACTCCTCACGGGAACGGGCCGAGACCACGCACTCTAGCCGCTGCTGGCTCCGCGCCGTCCGCGACGGGTACGGGGGTAAGTGTCATCTCAGACCAATAAATACGGGGTTTGTGGGGGTTTGTGGGGCGGGTCGGGCTCGAACCGACGACCCAGGGATTATGAGTCCCCTGCTCTAACCAGCTGAGCTACCGCCCCTTTGGCGGGCGCCCGTGCGCAGCGAGGCTGCTCCCACGACGTCCGTCTGAGCTGTATTCAATTGTGAGTTCCGCACCCTCGTGACCGCCACGTCGCACCGAGGCACGTTGAAGCTTGAAACAGGCTAGCTA
>JAVEEN010000367.1 GCA_030840445.1 Pseudonocardiales bacterium | reverse complement strand
GGGTGCGTATGCCGCTGCGGCGGTCGACGCGATTCTCGAGCAAGGTGTGCACGGTGAGCACCGTGCCGGACGAGATCGCCGGTGAGCACCTTGTCGCCCTGAGCCACCCCGATGAGGTCGCACGCCGTCTGTATGAGTACGCGTCCGGCCTGTAGGCAACTGCTGCCGGTTCGCCCGGTTCGGTTCCGTTTCTAAGATCGACGCGTGACCGGACCTCTTGCTGACATCGTCGTGCTCGACCTAACCCGGGCGCTGGCAGGCCCGCATGCCGCCATGATGCTGGGCGACCAGGGCGCGCGGGTCATCAAGGTCGAGGCCCCTGAGCACGGTGACGACACCCGTGGTTGGGGACCGCCGTTCGTTCAGCCGGAAGCTGGTGATCGGGAGTCGACCTACTTCCTTTCCTGCAATCGCAACAAGGAATCGATCACGCTGGACATGAAGAGCCCGGACGGGGCCAAGACCTTGACCAGGCTGATCCGACGGGCCGACGTCCTGGTCGAGAATTTCCGCACCGGCGTACTCGATCGACTGGGATTCGGCATGGACCGTCTGCAGGAACTCAATCCGCGTCTGGTCGTGCTGTCCATCACCGGCTTCGGCCATGACGGACCCGAGGGTGGCCGGCCCGGCTATGACCAGATCGCTCAGGGCGAAGGCGGCCTGATGTCATTGACGGGCCCGACACCCGACGAGCCGACCAAGGTTGGTGTGCCGATCGCGGATCTGCTCTCGGGTATCTACGGTGCCTTCGGAGTGGCCGCGGCCCTGCATGAACGGGTCGCCACCGGGCGCGGCAAGGTCGTGCGAACCTCGCTGCTGGCCGGCATCGTCGGAGTGCACGCCTTCCAGGGAACCCGCTACACGGTTGCCGGCGAGGTGCCTTCGGTCGCGGGCAAGCATCACCCGTCCATCTGCCCGTACGGGCTGTTCCACGCCGCCGACGGCATGGTTCAGATTGCGGTCGGTTCGGAAACTCTGTGGCATACCTTCGCGCCGGCCTTCGGGCTGGACCGCCCGCAGTGGCGCACGAACGCCGACCGGGTGGCCGACCGGGACGCGGTGGTGGCGGCCGTGGACGAGGCGTTCGCGCCATACCGCCGCGACGTGCTGATGGCCCGACTGGTCGAGATCGGCACACCGGCCGGACAGGTGCGCAGCCTGGACGAGGTCTACGAATGGGACCAGACGAAATCCCAGGGCCTGCTGATCGACGTCCAGCACGCCACCCTCGGACCGCTCAGCTTGCCCGGTCCACCGCTTCGCTACGACGACGGTGGGCGGACCGAGCACCAGGCGCCCCCGACCCTGGGCCAGCACAACGATGCGATCCGAGCCTGGCTGGACGACGGCGCCCCCTGACAGACCGGCGAGGTTGCACAACAACTGAGCTGTCCTTCGGCGATCATCGCTGATGCCGGTGATCGCCGAGGTTGACAGAGTCACACCCAGGTCAGGCGGGAGGCGGGAGACGGCGTGCGGGTGGTGATCGCGCTCGGCGGGAACGCAATGACCGCTGCCGACGGCAACGCCCGGCCGGAATCCCAGCGAGCCGCCGTCGAGCGGGCCGCCGAACCGATCGCCGATATCGTGGCCGGCGGCCACCAGGTCGTCCTGACCCACGGCAACGGACCTCAGGTGGGCAACCTGCTGGTCAAGAACGAGTTGGCCGCGTCGGTCGTCCCACCGGTGCCGTTGGACTGGTGTGGTGCGCAGACCCAGGGCACGATCGGCCTGCTGCTACTGAATGCCCTCGACCGGGCGCTGGCCCACCGTGGACGTGCCGTGCGTACCGCGGCCTTGGTCTCTCGCACCCGGGTGTCCGTCGACGATCCAGGTTTCGCCAAGCCGACTAAGCCGATCGGACGATACCTGCCGGGACCGCAGGCGGCCCTGATGATGGAGCACGGACAGAGCTGGCAGGACCGCGGTGAGCGCGGTTGGCGACGGGTCGTCGCCTCGCCCGAACCGTTGGAATGTCTGGACTCACCTGCCGCGGTCACGCTCTTGAACGCCGGCTACCTGGTGGTGTGCGCCGGTGGTGGCGGAATCCCGGTCGTCTCGGACCTGGACGGCACGCTGCGCGGGATCGAGGCCGTTGTCGACAAGGATCTGACCGCCGCTCTGCTGGCACTCTCATTGGCGGCTGATCGACTGATCATCGCCACCGATGTCGAGCAGGTGGTGATGGGCTGGGCCAGCCAGGCGCCCCGGCCGATCGGGCAGATCCGGGTCAGCCGGCTGCGAGAGCTGGCCGATCGAGGCGAATTCGCCAGCGGGAGCATGGGACCCAAGGTCGAGGCGGCGTGCCGCTATGCCGAATCCTCCGGTCGGCCGGCCGTGATCACGTCCCTGGAGCGGATCCGGGACGCGCTGCGCGACAGCCATGGCACAGTCGTGCTACCCGACCTCGAAACCCCTGCTTCCGAAGGAGAATTAGGTGCCTGATCCGATTGAAGTGCGCAAAGTCCCGCTGCACAGCGTGTCCGATGCCAGCGAATTCGCGGCGTTGATCGACTCCGGGGTCATCGAGGCCGACCGGGTGATCGCGGTCATCGGCAAGACCGAGGGCAACGGCGGCGTCAACGACTACACCCGAATCATCGCCGATCGTGCCTTCCGTGAGGTTCTGCTGTCCAAGGGCACCCGGAGCTCCGAGCAGGTCAAGCAGATTCCGATCGTGTGGTCCGGTGGGACCGATGGCATCCTCTCCCCGCACGCCACGATCTTTGCGACCACTGACCCGTCGACCGCCCCGACCACCGACGAACCACGGTTGAGCGTCGGCTTCGCCATGAGTGAGACCCTGCTGCCCGAGGACATCGGCCGGACCGCCATGATCACCAAGGTCGCCGCGGCGGTCCACGTCGCCATGGAGCGAGCCGGGATCACCGATGCCGCCGACGTCCATTACGTGCAGACGAAGACCCCGTTGCTGACCATCGACACCATCAGGGATGCCAAGCGCCGTGGCCACCAGGTCTTCACCGAGGACACCCTGCATTCGATGGACGTCTCCAACGGCTGCACCGCACTTGGTATCGGGGTCGCGTTGGGCGAGATCGAGATGCCGAGCGACGAGGACGTGATGCGCGACCGCTCGCTCTATTCATCGGTTGCCTCCTGTTCCTCCGGCGTCGAACTCGACCGGGCCCAGGTGGTCGTGGTCGGCAATACCCGGGGCATCGGCGGTCGGTACCGGATCGGCCACGGCGTGATGAGCGACGCATTGGACGCCGACGGGATCTGGGCCGCCATTCGTGATGCCGGCCTGAAGTTGCCCGAGCGTCCGCACCCGTCCGACCTCGACGGCCGGCTGATCAACGTGTTCCTCAAATGCGAGGCCAGCCAGGACGGTGCGGTGCGCGGCCGGCGCAATGCAATGCTCGATGATTCCGACGTGCACTGGCACCGCCAGATCAAAGCCGCAGTCGGCGGAGTCACAGCCGCGGTGACCGGTGATCCGGCGGTGTTCGTCTCGGTGTCGGCCGCCCATCAGGGCCCGGACGGCGGCGGTCCGGTGGCGGCGATCATCGACGCGGGCTAGTTGGAAGGCTCACACGGCTCGCCGGTAGGCTCACCGGCGATGAAAACCTTCGAGAACCTCTTCGCCGAGCTGACCCAGCGTCAGGCGGATCGACCGGTGGGTTCGGCCACCGTCACCGCCCTTGATGATGGCATCCACGCCCAGGGCAAGAAGGTCGTCGAAGAGGCGG
The DNA here is from genome assembly GCA_030840445.1 of Pseudonocardiales bacterium. Classification (GTDB taxonomy): domain Bacteria; phylum Actinomycetota; class Actinomycetes; order Mycobacteriales; family Jatrophihabitantaceae; genus Jatrophihabitans_A. The sequence goes on along the minus strand of JAVEEN010000367.1, from coordinate 12,809 downwards.
CCGAGGTCTGGATGGCGGCCGAACACGAGTCCGCCGATCGGACGGCCGAGGAGATCAGTCAGCTGCTCTACCGGGTGCAAGTGCTCATGCTGGGTAAGGGCCTCACACTCGCCGACGTCTACAAGTACCTGTGAGTTGATGTGACCGCCACCGACCTGCTGCGGATCGCCGTTCCCAACAAGGGATCGCTGTCCGAGCCCGCCAGCCAGATGCTGCGAGAGTCCGGTTACCGGCAACGGGCCGACAGCAAAGAACTCGTTCTCGCCGATCCGGACAACGGCGTGGAGTTCTTCTTCCTCCGGCCGAGGGACATCGCGATCTACGTCGGCTCCGGTCGACTCGAGGTAGGTATCACCGGTGAGGACCTGCTCCTGGACTCGGGAGCCGAGGCGGAGGTGATCCTCAAGTTGGGCTTCGGCGGCTCCACCTTCCGGTTCGCGTCCCTGGCCGGTACGGCGCGGTCGCTCGCCGAGCTCGAGGGAAAACGGATCGCGTCCGCCTACCCCGGTCTGCTCGAGCGTTATCTCGCCGAGCAAGGGGTCAAGGCCCAGGTCATAAAGCTCGACGGAGCGGTGGAGACCGCAGTCCGGCTAGGGGTCGCCGATGCCATTGCGGATGTGGTGGAGACCGGCACCACGCTCCGCAATGCCGGCCTGGAGGTGTTCGGCGAGCCGCTGCTCAGGTCGGAGGCGGCGCTGATCCGCCGAACCGGGGCGGCGGTCAGTCCCTACGTCGAGCAGTTGATCCGGCGCCTGCAGGGCGTCATGATCGCCCGGCAGTACGTGCTGATGGACTACGACGTCGCCGACGATCTGCTGGAGAAGGCGGTCGCCGTCACGCCCGGCTTCGAGTCGCCGACCGTGTCACCGCTTCGGACGGCCGGCTGGTCAGCTGTGCGGTCGATGGTGCCGCGCAAGGACACCAACCGGATCATGGACGAGCTCTGGGAGATCGGGGCGCGGGCAATCCTGGTCACCGACATCCACGCCTGCCGGCTGTGAGTGCGATGGCGGATGCGGTGCCGCCCGCAAGCGCACCGGTGATCACGGCGCGGCCGATCAAGTCCGCCCGGATCGCCCTGATCACCGCCGGCGTTGTGCTGGTGATAATGCTGTTCATCGCGACGATCCTGCCCAGCACGTCCGACGGAGTGACCTTCACCGGTGCCGACCAGGTCGGCATCGGTGGTACCGGGGTGCTCATCGCGGTTGCCATCCTGTCCTTCCTACGTCCCCGGATGCGCGCCGACGAAACCGGAATTGACACTCGAGGGTTCCTCGGCGGCTACAAGCACGTCGATTGGGACCTGGTCACTGCGGTGGAATTCCCGCCCCGGGTCCGGTTCGCTCGACTGGTGTTACCCGGAGACGAGCTGATTCCGCTGTACGCGGTACAGCGAGGCGACGGCGAGCGCAGCGTCGAGGTCATGCAGGGGCTTCGCGCGCTGTACGCCCGCACCCGCGACTGACCCACTCGCCGCCCGACCGGGTGATGAGTCAGAAACCGGACTTCTCGCCGGGCCCCTGCCCTGGCTCGTCGGGGAAGGTGGAGGCCTCGCGGAACGCCTCCTGCAGGGCCTTGAGTCCATCGCGTAACGGTTGACGGTGCACACCGAGGTCGGCCTGAGCGGCGCCGAGCAGGCCGGCGTAGGCCTCGATGAGCCGGCGGGCCTCGTCGAGGTCCTTGAACTGATCGCCGTCCTCAGCGAGGCCCAGCTTCTCGGCGGCGGCGCTCATCAGCATCACCGACGCCCGGGTGATCACCTCGACCGCCGGAATCTGAGCCAGCTCACGGATCTGCCGATCATCGGGCTGGTCGGGAATTGGGACGTCGGCGCTCACGCTGGTAGCCTTGCATGTGCGACCCGCCTCCCATTCGGGGGGTGTGCAAGCGGAAGCCCAGAGTTTCCCACCCGAGCCGCCCCACGGCAGCCGGGTACGGTCCATCGCAGCCCGAAAGGGTTGCGACGCGTTGCCCCCGCCCGGGCCATCCGGGACGATGGGCGATGCGAGGATCGCGAGACTCATCGGGCCCCGACTGCACAGGTTGCAGCGGGGCCTTTGTCAGCTTCGGCCGTTTCTTCGAAGGACGGCACGGACTGCGGGGCCGCGCACCGAAGAAAGTCAACCAAGGAGGCCCCATCAGCTCTGAACCCCGTATCAACGACCGGATCCGCGTTCCCGAGGTTCGTCTCGTCGGCCCCGAAGGCGAGCAGGTCGGCATCGTGCCGATCGGCAAGGCCCTCGAACTGGCGGCAGAGGCAGATCTCGATCTGGTCGAGGTAGCACCGATGGCCCGCCCGCCGGTCTGCAAACTCATGGACTACGGAAAGTTCAAATACGAGAGCGCGCAGAAGGCCCGCGAGGCCCGGCGTAACCAAGCCCTCACCGTGGTCAAGGAAATGAAGCTCCGCCCGAAGATCGATCCGCACGACTACGAGACCAAGAAGGGTCACGTCGAGCGGTTCCTCAAGCAGGGCGACAAGGTCAAGATCACGATCATGTTCCGCGGTCGTGAGCAGTCTCGGCCCGAACTCGGCTTCCGGCTCCTGCAGCGGCTGGCCGAGGACATCACCGAACTCGGCTTCGTGGAGTTCTCGCCCAAGCAAGACGGCCGCAACATGGTCATGGTCGTAGCACCCCACAAGTCCAACAAGAGCAGCAAGCCCGTAAGAACAGCAGAACCGGCCGACACGGTCGAACAGCCCAACCAGCAACTGGCGTGACCTGTTCCGATCGCGACACCTGTTCCAACCGCGACACCTGATACCACCGCGCCACCTGATACCACCGCGCCACCCGATACGACAGAAGGAAATCGCATGCCCAAGATGAAGACGCACTCCGGGATGAAGAAGCGCGTGAAGATCACCGGTAGCGGCAAATTGCTGACCGAGAAGGCCGGCAAGCGCCACCTGCTCGAGCGCAAGTCGTCCAGACTGACCCGCAGCCTGACCGGTACCCGCGAGGTCTCGGCTCACGACGCCCCGCGGGTCAAGCGGCTCCTCGGCCGCTGATCCCTTCCCGACGAATCCCGCTGAGCGGGTCAACCCGGACGGGTCGGCCGGTGAAGCCTGAAAGATCAAGGACAATAACGTGGCACGCGTAAAGAGGGCGGTAAACGCCCAGAAGAAGCGCCGTAGCACGCTCGAAGCAGCGTCCGGTTACCGGGGCCAGCGGTCCCGTCTGTACCGCAAGGCCAAGGAGCAGTTGCTGCACTCCTCGACCTACGCCTACCGCGACCGTAAGGCCAGGAAGGGTGACTTCCGGCAGCTGTGGATCACGCGCATCAACGCCGCGGCCCGCGCTAACGACATGACCTACAACCGGTTCATTCAGGGTCTGCGGCTGGCCGGCGTCCAGGCTGACCGCAAGGTGCTGGCTGACCTGGCCGTCAACGACGCACCGGCCTTCGCCGTGCTCGTCGCGTTGGCCAAGAAGGCCGTCGAGGCCGAGGGCATCGGCGGCGTGCCCGCCTCTGACGCGGCGTAGCACCTCGACCGGCCGGTCGGTGCTGTCCGACTCGAACGCCCGGCTCGCCGCGGCCCGCCGACTCACCAGCCGTCGGGCCCGCCGCGAGGCCGGGCGTTTTCTCGCCGAAGGTGCCCCGGCGGTACGTGAGGCACTGAAGCGTCCTGAACTGGTCGTGGAGTTGTTCGCAACCTCCGAGGCGTTCGACCGTCAGGGTGCGCTGCTGGGCGCCGCGCGTTCGGCCGGCCTGCGGGTCGACGAGGTCAGCGTCAAGGCCGCCGGCGCCCTGAGCGAGACCGTGACTCCGCAGGGCCTGGTGGCGGTGTGCCGGACGTTCGACCTGCCGCTGGATCAGGGACTCGGCCGTTTCCCGGGCCTGGCCGCGATGCTGGTCGAGGCCACCGACCCGGGCAATGCCGGCACGATCGTGCGAACGGCGGACGCCGCCGGGGCCACCATGGTGATCCTGGCCGGGAACTCCGTTGATCCGTACAACGGCAAGGCGGTGCGAGCCACCGCCGGCAGCATGTTCCACGTCGACATCGTGATCGCCGGAGATCCGGTCCCTGCCATAGCTGCCTGCGGTGCCGCAGGTTTGCAGGTGCTCGCGACGACCGGCGCCGGTGACACCGATCTGAACGCACTGCTGGACGACGGCTCGCTGGCGCGGCGGACCGTCTGGCTGTTCGGCAACGAGGCCAGGGGCCTGCCCGACGAGGTGTTCGCCGCCGCCGAGGCCCGGGTCCGGGTGCCGATCTACGGGCAGGCGGAGAGCCTGAATCTGGCGGCCGCCGCAGCGGTCTGTCTCTACAGCTCGGCCCGGGAGCAGCGACGCTGAGGCGACCACCAGACGGCGGTTCGGCGTGGCGCGGTGACGGGAGCCGAAACCGGTTCCGGTGGCTCTCATAGACTGAAACGAATGCATTCGATCGCAGGATCTGATGCAGCCGCTCCGCGCGAACAATCGCGTCGAGGGCCAGGAGTCGAGAACAGAGGAACCGCCATGTCGGGCGCCAACGATCCGTACGACCCGAAGCAGGTTGCCGCGCTGTCACCCGACGCGCTCGCGGCCGGTGTCGCCGCGGCGCGGGCGGCTTTCGACCAGGCGACGAACCTCGACGATCTGCATGCCGCGCAGAGTGCCCATCTCGGGGATCGATCACCGCTGGCCCTGGCGAACCGCGAGATCGCGGCGTTACCGCCGGCGGCCAAGGCGGACGCCGGCAAACGCATCAACGCCGCACGCAGCGAGGTCCGCCAGGTGTACGCCGAGCGGCTGGCCCTCTTGCAGACCGAGCGTGACGCCCGCGTCCTGGTCGAAGAATCGGTGGATGTCACGCTGCCTTGGGACCGGCGTCTGGAAGGCGCCCGACACCCGCTGACCACGACTCAGGAACTCGTCGGTGATGTGTTCACCGCCATGGGTTGGGAGGTCGCCGAGGGCCCGGAGATCGAGGCCGAGTGGTTCAACTTCGACGCTCTGAACATCGGGGTCGATCACCCCGCCCGCTCGCTCATGGACACCTTCTTCGTCCAGGGTCCCGATGGTTCGGCCGACAGTGGACTGGTGCTGCGCACGCACACCTCGCCGGTTCAGGCCAGGGTGATGTTGACCCGGACGCCGCCCATCTACATCGTCTGCCCCGGCAAGGTGTTCCGGACCGATGAACTCGACGCCACCCATTCGCCGGTGTTCCACCAGCTGGAGGGCTTGGTCGTGGACAAGGGCATCACCATGGCTCACCTCAAGGGCACCCTGGATCACATGGCGGAGGCGTTCTTCGGACCGGGCATCATCACCCGGCTGCGGCCCTCGTACTTCCCGTTCACCGAACCCAGCGCGGAACCGGACCTGCTGTGCTTCGTGTGCCGCGGCGAATCGGTAGGCAACCCGGACCGGCCGTGCCGGACCTGCGGCAGCGAGGGATGGATCGAATGGGGTGGCTGCGGCATGGTCAATCCGCGGGTGCTGCGCGCCTGCGGAATCGACCCGGAGGTCTACTCCGGTTTCGCCTTCGGAATGGGAATCGAACGAACCATGATGTTCCGTAACAATGCCGCAGACATGCGCGACATCGTCGAGGGCGACGTCCGGTTCACCGCCGCCTTCGGAATGGAGGCCTGAGATGCGCGCGTCGGTGTCGTGGATCGCCGAACACGTCGACCTGCCGCCCGAGCTGACCCCCAGGGAGCTTGGCGAAGCCCTCGTCCGGGTGGGTCTCGAAGTCGAGCGCGTGGAGTCTGCCGCCGACGGGATCAGCGGGCCGCTGGTCGTCGGCCGGGTCTTGTCCTTCGTGGACGAGCCGCAGAAGAACGGCAAGGTCATCCGCTGGTGCTCGGTCGACGTTGGCGAGGACGACCCCCGCGGGATCGTTTGCGGCGCACATAACTTCGCTGAAGGCGACCTGATCGTCGCCGTGCTGCCGGGGGCGACACTACCCGGTGGTTTCGCCATCAGCGCCCGTAAGACCTACGGTCACGTTTCCGACGGCATGATCTGCTCGGCGCGCGAACTCGGGATCGGCGAGGACCACGCCGGCATCCTGGTCCTCGAGGCGGACTCGGCCAAGCCGGGCGATGATGCGCTGGACGTACTGGGCTTGCGTGAGGCCGTACTGGACATCGCGGTGACCCCTGATCGCGGCTACTGCCTGTCGGTTCGCGGCCTGGCCCGTGAAGCCGGCGCGGCCCTGGATGTCGCCTTCCACGACTTCGTAATGGCGTTGCCGGCCGTTGACCAGAGCGCCTACCCGGTGACGGTGGCCGACCCGATCGGTTGCGATCAGTTCTCGGCCCGGGCAGTGACCGGTCTCGATCCGACTGCGCCGACGCCGCCGTCGATCGCCTCCCGGCTGCACGCGGCCGGCATGCGTTCGATCTCGTTGCCGGTCGACGTGACCAACTACGTGATGCTCGAGACCGGTCAGCCTCTGCACGCGTTCGATCGGGCCAGGTTGAATGGCGCCATCGGGGTCCGACGAGCCAGCGCAGGGGAGAAGCTGATCACCCTCGACGGCGTGATCCGGGTACTCGATCCGGATGACCTCGTGGTGACCGACGACTCCGGACCGATCGCGCTTGCCGGTGTGATGGGCGGCGCGTCGACGGAGATCTCCGATGAGACCACCGACATCGTGCTGGAGGCCGCGCATTGGCATCCGGCTTCCATCTCGCGGGCTGTCCGCCGGCACAAGCTGCCGTCCGAAGCGGCCAAGCGGTTCGAGCGCGGCGTCGATCCCCGGATCGCCGGTGTCGCCCTGCAACGATGTGTCGATCTGCTCGTCGAGCACGGTGGAGCTTCGGCTGCCCCGGGTTACACGGTGATCGGCGACGGGCCGGCACGGGTGAGCATCTCATTGCCTGCGAACCGCGCAGCCGAACTGGCGGGTCTGCCCATCGACGCAACCACCGTCCGGGCCCGCCTCGAGCAGGTCGGCTGCGTCGTAACGACTTCAACGGCAGACAAATCAACCTCTGACGGTTCGACCGTTGACGGCTCGACCGGGATCGGCGCCGCGACAGAGACCACAGAGGCCACCGAGACCACAGAGGCCACCGAGACCAGAGATACCGGTGGCCTCTTCACCGTGACGCCGCCGACCTGGCGCCCGGACCTGACCGACCCGGCCGATCTGGTCGAGGAGGTCGTCCGTCTCGTCGGCTACGACCAGATCCCGTCGATCCTGCCGTCCGCACCGGCTGGAAACGGCTGGACCCCGCAACAGCGCCTGCGCCGTTCGGCGTCCCGGTCACTTGCCGAGGCCGGATATGCCGAAGTGATCAACTATCCGTTCCTCGCACCGGCGGTCCACGATGCCTTCGGACTACCGGCTGCCGACGAGCGCCGCCGCGCTATCCGGCTGGCCAATCCGATCTCGGAGGCCGAACCAGAAATGCGGACGTCGCTGCTGCCCGGACTGCTGGCCAACCTGGTCCGCAACGTCGGTCGCGGCAGCAGAGACCTGGCCATCTTCGAGATGGGTCTGGTGTATCTGCCGGCCGAGACCACCACACCGCCGCCGCGGGTGGGCGTCGAGCACCGACCATCGGACGCCGAACTGGCCGCGATCGAGCGCACCGTGCCGCGCCAGCCGCGCCACGTCGCGACGGCCACCGCCGGCGAGTTCGATCGGGCCGGCTGGTGGGGTCAAGGACGACTGTCGGGGTGGGCCGACGCCGTCGAGGCCGCTCGCACGATTGCCCGCGCCGCCGGAGTCGAACTCGAGGTGCGCAAGGGCGATGTGCCGCCGTGGCACCCCGGTCGATGTGCCGAGCTGCTTCTCGATGGAGCTGTCGTCGGAGTGGCCGGCGAACTCAACCCGCGAGTGATCGCCGCACTCGACCTTCCAGCGCGGACCTCGGCCATGGAACTGAACTTCGATGCGTTCTCGCCGCCGCCCCCGGCCCAGGCCCCGATCCTGTCGAACTTCCCGCCGGTGCTGCTCGACCTGGCGCTGGTCGTTCCCGAGGAGGTACCCGCCGCGGCCGTGTTGGCCGCTGTCCGCACCGGAGCCGGCGAGTTGCTCGAGTCAGTGCGGCTATTCGACGTCTACAGCGACCCGGCTCGCTTGGGGCCGGGGCTGCGATCGCTGGCTTTCGCGCTCAAGTTCCGGGCCATGGACCGGACGCTGACGGTCGATGAGGCGACCGCAGCCCGGGATGCCGCGGTGGCCGAGGCGGCCGCGAGATTTGGTGCCATGCTGCGGGCCTGAGCGGCGGATTTCACTCCTCGCCTGGATGTTCCGGGGCGGGCCGCTTCTCGGCGCGTGTTCCACAAGGGGTTAGGCCGAGAAGGACACGCCGCTGGCCTCGGACGAACAGAACCGTTTGATATGCGGGAGGGGCGCGCATTCCAGGACCGCCAACTGTTAGGAACCTTGCCGAGCCGATCCCGGAAGAACCGAGCACTCGATTCGCGTCCAGCTCAGTGCTGGGCTCGCAGGTGCGCAACCGCACCCGACCACCTGATGCTGTATTAACTTGCGTCAACGTGCATAATATCTGTATGGGAATCACGGTCGCCGTCGCCGGCGCGAGTGGATACGCCGGCGCCGAGCTGCTTCGGCTGCTTGCTGCTCATCCGGACTTCGAGGTGATCGCGGCAGCAGCACACGCCAACGCCGGACAACCCGTGGCCGACATCTCGCCACACCTCGTCAGCTACGGTGACCTGAGGTTCGTCGACACCACCGTGCAGACATTGAGCGAGGCAGAGCTGGTCTTTCTCGCTCTCCCGCACGGTGCCTCGGCCGCGATTGCCGAGCAGCTGCCCGTCCGTTCCCGGATAGTCGATCTCGGCGCCGACTTCCGGCTGCGCGACGCCGGAATGTGGCAGCGCTACTACGGCGGCCCGCACGCCGGCGCCTGGACTTACGGGCTGCCCGAGCTTCCCGGTCAACGCGAGATCATCCGCAACAGCACGCGAATCGCCAACACCGGCTGCTATGCCGTCTCGATTATCACGGCCCTCGCACCGCTGATCGCCGCCGGGGTGGTGGCCGCCGACGACGTGGTGGTCGTCGCCTCGTCAGGGACATCGGGCGCGGGCCGCTCGGCCAAGCTGAATCTGCTCGGCAGTGAGGTGATGGGCGACCTGGCGCCCTACCGGGTCGGCGCGCACCAGCACGTCCCAGAGATCCTGCAGGCCAGCGGCGCGACCAGCCTGTCATTGACCCCGATCCTGGCCCCGATGCCTCGAGGCATCCTCGCGACGGTCACGGCCAAGCCGGCCGAGTCGGGGCTCACCGAGGCCGGACTGCGGCAGGTGCTGGCCACCGCCTACGACGACGAGCCGTTCATCCACCTGCTTCCGACCGGCAGGCAGCCGCATACCGCGGCCACCGTCGGGTCGAATTCGGTTCACCTGCAGGTTCAGCTGGACGTCAACTCCGGAAGGGTGATCGTCACCTCCGCGATCGACAATCTCGGCAAGGGCGCGGCGGGACAGGCCCTTCAGAACGCCAACATAATGCTCGGCTTGGACGAGGCGGCCGGCCTCTCGGCGAACGGAATCGCACCATGAGTGTCACGGCGGCGAAGGGTTTTCGGGCCGCGGGTATCGAGGCCGGCATCAAGGCCAGTGGCGGCCCGGACCTGGCCCTGGTTGTCAACGACGGTCCGTCGGATGCAGTGGCCGCGGTCTTCACCGCCAATCGCGTCAAAGCCGCGCCGGTCCGCTGGTCACAGCAGGCCGTTGCGGACGGGCACGCCCGGGCGGTGATCCTGAACTCAGGCGGGGCCAATGCCTGCACCGGGCCGGACGGTTTCGCCGACACACATCGCACTGCCGAACGAGTCGCGGAGCTGCTGGACTGCGGGGCCGGCGATGTCGTGGTGTGCTCGACCGGGCTGATCGGTGAACGATTGCCGTTGCCGACCTTGCTGTCCGGCGCTGCCATCGCCGTCACAGCTCTTGCCGGGAACGGTGGGCCCGAAGCCGCTGAGGCGATCCGTACCACCGACACGGTGGCCAAGACGGCGACCGTCAGGCACCCGGACGGCTGGACGGTGGGCGGGATGGCCAAGGGAGCAGGCATGCTGGCGCCGAGCCTTGCCACCATGCTCTGCGTCATCACGACCGACGCGATCGCCGGGGCCGGCGTGCTGGACGCAGCACTCTCCGACGCCGTGCGGTACACCTTCGACCGGCTCGATTCTGACGGCTGCATGTCCACCAACGACACGGTGGTCCTGATGGCCAGCGGCGCATCCGGGGTGGTCGCACCGCCGGATGATCTCAGCCGGGCGGTGCGCGCAGTCTGCGCCGACCTGGCCGGGCAGCTGCTCGCCGACGCCGAAGGGGCCACGAAGGAAGTCGAGATCACCGTGACCGGCGCGGCGTCCGAGGACGACGCGGTCGAGGTCGGACGAGCCATTGCCCGCAACAATCTCCTGAAATGCGCGCTGTTCGGCAATGATCCGAACTGGGGCCGGGTGCTGGCCGCCATCGGGACGACCTCAGCGGCGTTCGAGGCCGACGAGCTCGATGTCGCCATCAACGGCGTGCAGGTGTGCCGTTCCGGCGCTGCGGGTGAGAGCCGGGACAAGGTCGACCTCACCGGTCGCAGCATCGTCATCCGGGCTGAACTGCACGCCGGCGAGTCCAGCGCGACGGTGTTCACCAACGACCTTTCCCATGACTACGTCGAAGAGAACTCGGCCTACTCGTCATGAGCGACGTCAACGCAACCGCTACGGTGCCCAGTGGCACGGTGACCACCGGCGCCGGTAATACGGCGGCCGAACTGACCCGCGCCGCATCCAAGGCCGCGACCCTGATCGACGCCCTGCCCTGGCTGGAACGCTTCCACGGCAAGGTGATCGTGATCAAATACGGCGGGAATGCCATGACCTCGCCACAGCTGCAGCAGGCCTTCGCCGAGGACGTGGTGTTCCTGCGCTACGCGGGGATCCGGCCCGTGGTCGTGCACGGCGGGGGACCGCAGATCACCGAACACCTCAACCGGCTGGGGATGGCCACCGAGTTCCGCGGGGGCCTTCGGGTGACTACGCCGGAGGCCATGCAGATCGTCCGGATGGTCCTCGTCGGCCAGGTCAACGGTGACGTCGTCAACCTCATCAATAATCACGGCGCGTTCGCGGTCGGACTGTCCGGCGAGGACGGTGGCCTGTTCACCGCGCAGCGCCGTGCCGCCGTCGTCGACGGCGAGGAGGTCGACATCGGCCAGGTCGGTGACGTGGTGGACGTGGACGCCAGTGCGGTGACCGCGCTGATCGGCGCCGGCCGGATTCCGGTGATCGCCACGGTGGCGCGCGGTCTGGACGGCCTGTCGTACAACGTGAATGCCGACACCGCGGCCGCGGCCCTGGCCAGCGCGTTGCACGCCGAGAAGCTGATCGTGCTGACCGACGTCACCGGGCTATACGCAGACTGGCCGAAAAGCACCGATGTGATCAGTGAAATCGGCTCGACCCAGTTGGCCGCAATGCTGCCGTCGCTGTCTGCCGGCATGGTTCCGAAGATGGAGGCGTGCCTGCGCGCGGTGCAATCCGGCGTGCCGCGGGCCACCGTCATCGACGGACGAGAACTGCACGCCTTACTGCTGGAGATCTTCACCTCGGAGGGCATCGGCACGATGGTCCTCGCCGACGATCCGGCATCGCCTATTCCTACCCACGTCGTCGCGGGAGAAACCGTATGAGCACGCTCGATCTTCAGCACCGGTGGGCCGCGGCCATGATGGACAGCTATGGCTTACCACCACTCGCCCTGGTCAGTGGTCGTGGTTGCCGGGTCGTTGACGCCGACGGTTCCAGTTATCTCGATTTCATCGCGGGTATCGCGGTGTCCTCGCTCGGTCATGCGCATCCGGCGATTGTCAACGCGGTCACCGAGCAGGTGAGCACGCTGGCTCATACGTCCAATCTGGTGATCCATCGGCCCGGCGTGGAACTGGCCGAGAAGCTGCGAGCGCTGTTGGCCGACGACGATATTCCTTCCGATATCAAGGTGTTCTTCACCAACGACGGCACCGAGGCCAATGAATGTGCCATCAAGATGGCGCGGCTGCACGGCCGTAAGCTGGACCCGGCGGGCGGCAGGCTGAGACTGGTGTCGACCGACAACAGCTTTCACGGCCGCACTCTCGGGTCGCTGTCGATCACCGGCAACCCGGGCAAGCGGACGCCGTTCGAGCCGCTGCCTGGACCAGTGACCTTCGTGCCCTACGGTGACGTCGACGCCCTGAAGGCAGTGGTGGACAGCAGCGTCGCGGCCGTGTTCCTCGAGCCTACCCAGGGCGAGGGTGGTGTGGTGCCGGCTCCTGAGGGATACCTGCAGGCGGCTCGGGAGATCTGTGACGCGTCGGGCGCGCTCCTGGTGATCGACGAGGTCCAGAGTGGTATCGGCCGCACCGGCGAATGGTTCGCCAGCACAGCAAGCGGTGTGCGCCCCGACATTCTGACCTTGGCCAAGGGGCTCGGCGGTGGCCTACCGATCGGGGCCTGTATCGGAATCGGTGCCGCGGCGACCCTGTTGACACCCGGATCGCACGGCAGCACCTTCGGCGGCAATCCGGTTTCATGCGCTGCTGCCCTCGCGGTGTTGACCACCATCGAGACCGCGGGCCTGCTGGCCAGCGTCCGAACGGTTGGGGCCGAGCTGCACGCCGGTTTGCTGGCGATGGACAGTCCGCTGCTGCTCGGGGTACGGGGCAGCGGGTTGTGGCGAGGCCTGGTGCTGGCCGACGATGTGGCCGGCGAGGTCGAATCAGCGGCACGCAGCCGTGGATTGCTCGTCAATGCCGTCAAACCAAACGTGATCCGCCTCGCGCCGCCCCTCATCGTGAGTTCGGACGAGGTGGCGGACGCGGTGGCGAT
>JAVEEN010000330.1 GCA_030840445.1 Pseudonocardiales bacterium | reverse complement strand
CACGGCCCTCACGCCTACCCCTACCTCCAGCCAGGTGACCGCGTCAGCATCTGCGTCGAAGGCCTCGGGACGACAACCAGCACCATCCGGAAAGGCCCAGCCGTCCACCCCCTTGGGCCGGGGCTGCACGTGCGGCGGTCCGGACACACCCGGACCAAGTAGAAGAACACCGCAACAGCCCGATGACAACGCGGACGTCATATCCGAAGAGACCCGATCTCAGCGGCCCGATCATGCCGTGTTCGGAGGCAATGACGTCGATGAGCCAGCCTAGGCACTAGGTGCCTCCTGAACAAAGCGCGTTCACGTGAGCGCGCTGGGCATGGCGACGCTGAACGATATGCGCGGACCGCACGCAAGTGTCAGCTGGAGTTGGGGGGACGAGCGCCTATCCGGTGATCGGTGTGGTCGTGCTCAGGCGCATCCGATGCTGGTGTGCAAGGTTGCGTCAGCACAACGCAGGTCGTGTTCAGGAGATCGCGGTAGTGACCCGTGTCTGTTGGGTCGGGGTTGGCGAGCGTTCGGCGGTGGGGCGTCTGCGGGAGGTTGCCAGGGCCAGTGCTGCGGCGGCGATGTCGATGGCGACCCAGGTCCACCACGCGTGGACGAAGGCGGTGTGGGCGGCAAGGTAGCCGACGGGGTGTCCGAGGACGGCGATGAGGATGCTCACGCCTAGGGCGCTGCCGACTTGGCGGCTCATGTTGATGACGGCGCTGCCGGTGGCCGCTCGTGCGGCGGGTAGGTTGAGGGTGGCGCTCGAGAGCAGGGTGGGTAGCGCGAGTCCGACGCCGATGCCGCCGACAACCCAGCCGGGGAAGATCTCGACGAAGTAGTTCGGTGTCGGGCCGACCGAGGTCAACACGAGCAGTGCACCTGCCGCGCAGACCAGGCAGCCGGCTGCGATCAGCTTGTCGGCGCTGATCGTCTTGGACAGTCGTTGGGCGACGGCGGCGAAGATCGGCACCATCAGCGGCCCGGGGGAGACAGCGAGGCCGGTGCGTAGCGCGGAGTAGCCCCACACGTTCTGCATCCACAAGATGATCTCCAGCAGCACCCCGGCGAAGGCGACGGAGAACGCGAGTGCGGCGATGTTGGCGCTGGTGAAGGAGCGCACCTTCAACAGGGCCGGGTCGATCACCGGTGAGTGATGGCGCAGCGAACGCGCCACGAACGTCGTCACAGCTGCCACGGTGATGGCCAGGACCAGTAGTTCTCGGCCGGCCAGCCAACCCCAGTCCGGTCCCTTCACCATACCGAGCGACAGCGATCCGATACCGACCACCAGCAAGAGCGCCCCCGGCACGTCGGGCCACGGCCCGGTTTCGCGGTGATCCGATCGCGGCACGAACACCAACGCCCCGAGCAGGGCCAGTACGCCGATCGGGACATTGACCAGGAACACCCACCGCCAGGACAAGGTCAGCAACAGCCCGCCCGCCACCGGGCCGGCGGCCGCGGCCAGCGCACCGCTCGCGGCCCAGATGCGGACGGCGGCAACGCGGCGATGATCCGGGACGGAGGCGACGACGAGCCCGAGACTGGTGGGCGTCAGCAGCGCGGCACCGATCGCCTGGACGACCCGGAACGCGACCAGCATCCACAGCCCGGTGCTGGCCGCGCACGCGATGCTGCCGAGGGTGAAGATCGTCAGGCCGAGGATGAACCCGCCACGCCGACTGAACCGGTCGGCCAACCGACCCAAGGGCACCAGCAGTGCCGCGTAGACGATCGCGTAGGCGTTGAGCACCCAGGACAGGTCTGCCAGCGCAACCCCGTGGAAGCTCTTGCCGATGGCGTCGAAGGCGACATTGACGATGAACAGATCCAGGCTGGCCATGAACGCCGCCCCACACAGCACAGCAAGCGCAAGGTTCGGATGCTCACTTCGGTTCGGCATAGTCAGACACTAACTTCTGACTTTTGTTTTGCCAAGTCAGCGTCTAGAGTCGTTGTCGTGGAATCGATCACGTTGCAAGGTGGGCTCAGCGACCGGGACACCTGGCGCGCCACGTCATGCTCGATCGCCAAGGCGCTCGAGGTCGTGGGCACCAGATCTGCGATGCTGACCATGCGGGAGGCCTACTACGGAGCGCACCGCTTCGAGGAGTTCGTCCGCCGCGTGGAGATCACCGAGGCCGTGGCCGCCACCCGACTGCGCGAACTGACTGCGGCGGGTCTGCTCAGCCGTGTCCCCTATCAGGACCCGGGCCAACGCACCCGACACGAGTACCACCTGACCCAGATGGGCGCCGACCTTCTGCCCGCCCTGCTCGCCCTGATGCAGTGGGGCGACCGGTACCTCGCCGAACAACCCGGAGGCCCCCTGAACGTCACCCACGTCGGATGCGGTGAACCCGTAACCGTCGACGTCCGGTGCGCGGCCGGCCACGAGGTCGACCTCGGCGGCCTCGGTGTGCAGGTCAGCAGAACACGGAAGACCCCCGCCAGCGCCTCACCGCGCGCCGCGCGGTGAACAAGCTGAGTCACCGACCGGCGCGTCGTTAGCTCGGATCACGGATCGGGCCTCGCGGAGGCCTCGGCCTCGGCATCGCCCGCGACGCCCGGAGCAGGCCGCCGCCGCGATCAACCGTCAGTGCAGCCGAGATGGGCGCAGGCGTTGCGCAGCGTGCTCTGCCATATGCCGGACGGGTCCTGGACGGTCGCGGGCGAATGCCGCGGCGACGGGTAAGTTAGGGCGTGTCTCGTAAGTCATGACAGCCAGAGCAGGATCGAGGCCAGGACGACTCCGCCGCGGTAGATCAACGCGTGTTTGTCGTATCGGGTGGCGATTCCGCGCCAGTTCTTGAGCTGGTTGAAGGCACGTTCGACGACGTTGCGGTTCTTGTAGTCCTCGGTGTCGAGGGCGACTGGTCGGCCGCCGCCAGACCCGCGCTTCTTGCGATTTTTGATCTGGTCGGAGGGTTCGGGGATGACCGCTGTGATGCCCCGGATGCGTAGGTGCGCGCGGTGCGCTCGCGCGGAGTAGGCCTTGTCACCTCG
>JAVEEN010000288.1 GCA_030840445.1 Pseudonocardiales bacterium | reverse complement strand
CACATTGGTCAGGGCCAGCAGGTGCGTGGTGCGGAAGAACTTCATGACGAGGCCGTCAGAGTTCAAGATCGTCTGCCACGCCAGTGTGCGGAGAAGAAAGCTGGTGAAGAATGGCGCGACCACGATTACCAGGAGCACTGACTTGAAGCGCCCAGCCTTCAGCGCGATGGCATAAGCGAGCGGGTAGCCGATCGCCAGTGCAAGGACGGTGGCGATGAATGCGTACTCGAAGGATCGGATGAACTGCCGACTGAATTGCGAGAGCGAGTCGGTATAAGTCGCGAAGTGGAATGTGAGGGAATAGCCGGTTTCCAGTGTTCCCGTCTGGAGTGACTGCGACAGCAGGAAGATCATCGGGATCACGAAGAAGACCGCAAGCCACAACATGCCCGGTAGCAGCAGGAAATACGGAACGCCCAAGAACTTGCGCCTGGTTCGCCGCCCAGTCTTGACAGGCCCCGAGGTCAGGTCCGCGGTGCCGGCACTCACGGCGCCGCCTCATCATCGATGACGATGCCCGCGTCAGCGTCCTGGCCGGCGTCGAGAGCAAAAGTATGCACTGGGTTCCATGACAGCATCACATGGTCGCCCGCGTGATTGAGGCTGGCGATCCCCTGGTTCTGTTCGAACACCATCAGTTCCTGCCCCCACGGTGTCCGGACCAGATATTGCGTGCTTACACCGGTGAAGCTCGCGTCAGTGACCACTGCGCCGCTGATGGTGTTCTGACCCACCGGGCCGTCGGCGGAGGTCACCGGTTCATCGTGCAGCTTGATCTTCTCCGGCCTGATGCCGACCAGGATCTCGCTGGCGCCCCCGGGCACCCGCGACACCGGCACCTGCACAGTGCCGCTCGGCAGAGCCGCGATCACCGATTCGGACGAGCGTTCTTTGATGGTGGCCTTGATCAGGTTGGATTGACCGAGGAAGTTCGCGGCGAACGTGGTCTTGGGATGCTCGTACAGCTCGGCCGGCGCGCCCATCTGCTCAATGCGCCCCGCGTTCATGACCGCGATCGTGTCGGCCATGGTCATGGCCTCCTCCTGATCGTGTGTGACATGCACGAAGGTGAGTCCGACCTCGGTCTGAATGCGTTTGAGTTCCACCTGCATCTGGCGGCGCAATTTCAGGTCGAGGGCTCCGAGAGGTTCATCGAGCAAGAGCACGGCCGGCCGGTTCACGATCGCGCGGGCCAGCGCGACGCGCTGCTGCTGACCACCGGACAGCTGGGCTGGTTTACGTTTGGCCAGCGCGGTCAATTCAGTCAGCTCCAGGACGTCGCCGACCTGCTGCTTGACATTGCCCTGGCCGCGACGCTTCAGTCCGAAAGCGACGTTGTCCCAGATCGTCAGATGGGGAAACAGTGCGTAGCTCTGAAAGACGGTGTTGACCGGCCGCCGGTACGGTTTCGTCAGGGTGATGTCGGCGTCCCCGATCCTGATTTCACCCGCCGTCGGGTCCTCGAGGCCGGCCACCATCCTCAGGGTCGTCGTCTTGCCGCAACCAGACGGGCCCAGCAGGGCGAAGAACGAACCCTGCGGAATGACGAGATCTATGTCGTCGACTGCCGTGAACGTGCCGAAACACTTCGTCAGCGAGGTCATGATGAGGTCACCGGAAGTGTCGCGTATTGCAGGAGCTGCCATGAAGCTATGGGCCTTTCAGTGTCGCTGATATGCGTTGTCAGTTTGGTGAATCAGCCACCTGTGGTGAGAGCCTGAAATGCCTTGTTGTATTTCGTTTCCTCGGCCTCGGTGAGGCCGCGGAAGACATGGGCCTTGGCCAGAACCGCATCCGAGGGGAAGATCAAGGAGTTATCGGCCACGGTCGGGTCGCTCTTGACAAGGATCTCCTTGGCACCCTTTACGACCGAAATGTAGTTCACATAGTCGACGACGGTGGCCATGACCTTCGGGTCGTAGTAGTAGTTGATCAGCAGCTCTGCATTCTTCTTGTGCTGGGCTTTGTTGGGAATCACGAAGTTGTCCGACCAGATCATGTGCCCAGTCGAAGGAAGTACATACCCGAGGCTGGGATTGTCTGCCTTGAGCTGCACTACGTCGCCGGTCCACGCCATGCACGCCGCAATGTCCCCCGACGCGAGACCCTTGCCGTACTCGTTGCCCGTGAAACCCTTGAGCTGCCCGCTTTCCTTCACTGTCGTGAGCTCCTTGATGGCGGCATAAAAATCGGCGTCAGTGAAATTGGCCGGGTCTTTGCCCATTGCGAGCAGCGTCAACCCGACGGTGTCGCGCATCTCGGTCAGCAGAGTCACCCTGCCCTTGATGGCGGGATCGTGGAACAACTGATCCAGGGACTCGATCTTCTTGCCACCGGTGGCTTTCGGGTTGTAGCCGATCCCGGTGAACCCGGATTGCCAGGGCAGCGAAAACTGCCGGCCGGGATCGAACTCCACGTTCTTGAGTGTGTCCTGCAGGTTTACCGCGTTCGGAATGTTCGCCTTGTCCAGCTTCTGGACCCAGTTGAGGCGGACGAGCTTGGCCACCATCCAGTCAGTGGAACACCACACGTCCCGACCGGTGTCCGCACTGGCACCGAGTTGGGGCTGCACCTTGGCAAAGAACTCGTCGTTGTCGTTGTAGTCCTCGGTGTAGTTGACCTTGATGCCAGTTTGTTTGGCGAACGCCAACAGCGTGGGATGGGTCTTGGTCTTGTCATCCACATCGATGTATTCCGGCCAATTGGACCAGTTCACTACCTTCTCGGTATCTGACTTGTCCGCGGCCGCCTGCGCCGACGGGTTGGCCTTCGAGGCGGTCCCCTTGGTGCCGCACGCGGACAGCATGGTGGCCAAGCCGGCCGCGCCGATCCCGGCCAACATCGTGCGCCGGCTGAGCAGTCCCCGAGCAAGCGGAGAACCGAGATCGGGATCAAAGGGCGAATCGTCGCTCATGTTCGTTTCCTATGGTGTTCGAGCGCCGCAGCGCGGTCAAAGGACCCAGGTCAGTCCATCTCAGTCGGAGCGACCTCGACAGGCGCCACCGGCCTCGGATGGTCGCATGAATGCTCGCGCCTAGACAAGGATTCCGAAACGCTTGGCTTGAATCGCAACGAAATCCATACCTTCTGGCGCCATGAACGATGCCAATGAACCGTGGCGATGTTTACACAGTGTGTCTCCGTCGCTACCGGCAGGTTTCCGCCGCACCTTGATGGAAGTTAGGGCTCGTTTCTTCTGATTCAGACGGTATATCCGCAAGAAACCTACGGAATCACTTGCATTTGGCCTGCTTGTCTAGCATTATTCGCAGCATGGCACCACCGGCGAAGAACCGTCAACGTAGGCAGCAGCCGGATGACACCTCCAAGGCGATCATCGAGCAGCTGCAACAGGACGGACGCCGACCCTACGCGTCCATCGGTAAAGCCGTCGGCCTGTCCGAAGCCGCGGTTCGCCAGCGGGTCCAGAAACTCATCGACTCCGGCATGGTCCAGATCGTCGCCGTCACCGATCCACAGCAGATCGGGTTCGCACGGCAGATGATGATCGGCATCAACGTCGAGGGCGATCTGAACTCGACGGTGGACCTGCTGGTCGACATACCCGAAATCGTCTACGTCGTCCTGACTGCTGGGTCGTTCGACATCCTTGCCGAGGCGGTCGTGGTGGACGACGATCACCTGCTGGAGCTGATAAACGACCGGATCCGCAAACTGCCGGGCGTCCGGCGCACCGAAACATTCATGTACCTGAAGCTGAAGAAACAAACCTACAACTGGGGTATCGCATGACAAGCAATTCGAGTTTCGAGCACGCAGGATTCTATGGCTCGCACGGCACCGAATTCAGCGCCGAGCAGCTCTCCAACTCCGCACGCGACCATCTGTGGATGCACTTCACCCGGCTGTCCACCTACGAGACGTCGCCGGTACCCACCATCGTCCGGGGTGAGGGCGCCTACATCTACGACATCCATGGACGTCGCTACCTGGACGGACTGTCCGGGTTGTTCACTGTCCAGGTCGGCCATGGACGGCGCGAGCTCGCCGAGGCCGCGGCCAAGCAGGCCTCCGAGCTGGCGTACTTCCCGCTGTGGTCCTACGCCCACCCGCAGGCCATTCAGCTGGCCGAGCGGCTGGCCGACGCCGCACCGGGAGACCTCAACCGGGTCTTCTTCACAACCGGCGGCGGTGAAGCGGTAGAAACGGCATGGAAGCTGGCCAAGCAGTTCTTCAAGCTCACCGGAAAGCCTGAGAAGTACAAGGTAATCTCGCGTTACGTCGCATACCACGGCACCCCGCAGGGCGCCTTGTCGATCACCGGAATCCCGGACGCGAAGACCATGTTCGAGCCGTTGGTCCCAGGTGCCCACAAGGTTGCCAACACCAACATCTACCGTGCACCGGTATTCGGTGACGACCCGGTCGCGTTCGGGCGTTGGGCAGCCGACCAGATCGAGCAAGCCATCATCATGGAGGGCCCGGCGTCCGTCGCGGCCGTGTTCCTGGAGCCGGTGCAGAACTCCGGTGGTTGCTTCCCGCCCCCGCCCGGTTACTTCCAACGCGTCCGCGAGATCTGCGACAAGTACGACGTCCTGCTGGTGTCGGACGAGACCATCTGCGCCTTCGGCCGGCTCGGTCCGACGTTTGCCTGCGAGAAGTTCGACTACATCCCCGACATGATCATCTGCGCCAAAGGCATGACCTCGGGCTACTCGCCCATCGGCGCTTGCGTGATCTCTGACCGGCTGGCCGAGCCGTATCTGAAAGGCACGGCATCCTTCCCGCACGGCTATACCTTCGGTGGCCACCCGGTGTCCGCGGCGGTGGCCATGGCCAATCTCGATCTGTTCGAGAAGGAGGGGCTGAACCAGCGGGTGCTGGACAACGAGGGCGCCTTCCGGGCCACGTTGGAAAAGCTGAACGATCTGCCGATCGTGGGCGATGTGCGTGGGGACGGCTACTTCTACGGCATCGAACTGGTCAAGGACAAGGCCACCAAGGAGACGTTCGACGACGACGAGTCCGAGCGGCTGCTGCGCGGGTTCCTGTCGAAGGCCCTGTTCGACGCCGGTCTGTACTGCCGGGCCGACGACCGTGGGGATCCGGTCGTGCAACTGGCTCCGCCGCTGATCTGTGGTCAGGCCGAGTTCGACGAGATCGAGCAGATCTTGCGCGCGGTCCTCACCGAGGGCGCCAGCAGGATCTGAGGGGTCGAGCGCCGAACCACCGGGTCGGGTTCGTGCCGGAGCCAGCGGGCGTCACCGTCATCGGGGCTGGCATGGCGGGCGCCGCTTGCGCGCGATTGCTGGCCGACTCGCACGTGCCGGTACGAGTGCTGGAACGCAGTCGCGTACCGGGAGGCCGGCTCGCCGCCCCGCAGCTCGGTGGTCGCCGGGTCGATATCGGCGCGTCGTACTTCACGGTCTCCGACGACGCCTTCGGCTCAGTCGTAACCGGCTGGCAGGACAAGGGCTTGGCGCGGCCGTGGACGGACACCTTCGACGCCCGCCCGGCCCGTCGCGATGAGTCCGACTCCGGAACGGGTCCGATGCGGTGGGCGACGCGGGAAGGCATGAGCAGCCTGATCCGCAATCTGCTCGATGGGCTCGATGTGACGTTGCACCATGAGGTCGGCCCGCTGCAGGCTGGACCGCGCGGTGTCGGCCAGGACGGTGGGGACGGGTTCAACTCGCGCGTCGTGGTTCTGGCGATGCCGGATCCGCAGGCCGCGCGACTCGCCGGGTCCGGGCCCTTCTCGCAGCTGCAGGCTCAGCTCGATGTCGACTTCGATCCGGTCATCACCGTCACGGCGGCCTGGCCAAAACGGGAATGGTCTTTTCACAACGGAGTATTCGTCAACGATCACCCCGCTATCACGTTCGTTGCCGATGACGGCGCGCGGCGCGGTGATCAGGCCGCGGTGCTGGTCACCCACACGAGCGCATCGCTGGCTCAGCGGCACCTCGCCGACCCGGACGCGACGATCAAGCCGGTACTTCGAGCCCTGGCCGACGTCCTGGACGTGACCGGCGAACCGATCTGGACGCACGCCCACAGATGGACATCGGCCAAACCTGTCGGCCGGCACGCCCAGTCCTTCCTCTGGTACCCGATCGGCGACATCGGAGGCGAGTACCTGAACGGATCCGCCGTAGCCGTGGCGGGCGACAGTTGGTGCCCGTCCGGCCGGCCGCGGGTCGAGAGCGCCTGGCTCTCTGGCACGGCCGTCGCAAGGCACATCCTCGAGAATTGGTGATCAGTGCAAGGCGCCGGAGCGAAGGTGCTCGAAGATCAGATTCGTCTCTGTCAGAGCGACGTCCGGGTTTCCGCTGAGGTTCACGACCACGAAATCCCGGAGGTTCTCGGTACCCTCGGCTGCTACATGCACGAGGAAATCGTCGGCGCCGGCCAGGAAGAACACGTTGAGCACCTCGGGCAGTTCCGAGACGCTGGCTGCGAACTCGCGCATGTGGCTACGTGCGTGGGACTGCAGTCGAACCGCGATCATCGCCTGGATCGGCCGGCCTACGGCAGCCGGGTCGATGTCGGCATGAAAGCCGCGGATCACGCCCCGCTCGCGTAGCGACCGGACCCGGCCGAGGCAGGTGGAGGCGGCGACCCCGACCAGCTCGGCCAGGGCATTGTTGGGCAGCCGCGCATCGGCCGCGAGCCGCCCGAGAATGGCTCGATCGATTCCGTCGAGTTCGGGCACCGCCGAGCGAGCGGATTTCATCGCTGATTCCGCTGATGAACGCTCGGTTACCCCGCTGCCACCGGTCCGCAGCCTGTTCGGCGAAACGGGCGATCGTGGGAGCTTCCTTGAACTTCTGGTAGGCACTGCCCCATCTTGACAGAATCTTCTGCAGCTCTCTAGCTATTAGAGATTCGATCCTTCATTCTCGTAGGAACCAGTTGGACTGCGGCTGGACTGGATGCACCACATCCGGCAGCGTCGATGGAGGCGTTTCATGAGGGTCGGAATTCCGCGCGAGATCAAGAACCACGAGTACCGGGTGGCCATCACCCCGTCCGGTGTGAACGAACTCGTCCGCAACGGTCACGACGTGTTCGTCGAGAAGGACGCGGGCGTGGGATCCGCCGTGCCGAATGAAGATTACGTGGCTGCGGGGGCGAAGATCCTCGATACAGCCGATGACGTCTGGCAGACCGGTGACCTGATCCTCAAGGTCAAGGAACCGGTCGCCGAGGAGTACGGCCGGATGCGTTCGGATCAGACGCTCTTCACCTATCTGCACCTCGCCGCCGACCAGGCCTGTACCGACGCGCTGCTCGCTGCCGGGACCACCGGGATCGCCTACGAGACCGTGCAATTACCCGACGGGTCGCTACCGCTGCTGGCCCCGATGTCTGAGGTCGCGGGACGGCTGGCTCCCCAGGTTGGTTCGTATCACCTGATGCGCCAGGGCGGCGGCCGTGGTGTTCTGATGGGTGGCGTGCCCGGGGTGTACGCGGCCAAGGTGGTCGTCATCGGGGCGGGCGTCTCCGGTCAGAATGCGGCAGCCATCGCACTCGGTATGCAGGCCGAGGTGTTGCTGCTGGACCGCAACGTCGCGCGACTGCGCCAGATGGACGCGATCTATCAAGGTCATTGCCAGACAATCGCCTCGAATGCCTACGAGGTGGAGCGGGCGGTACTGGATGCGGATCTGGTGATCGGCGCGGTCCTGGTTCCGGGGGCCAAGGCGCCGAAGATCATCAGCAACGAACTGGTGTCGCGCATGAAGCCGGGATCGGTGTTGGTAGACATCTCGATCGACCAGGGCGGCTGCTTCGAGGACTCGCGGCCCACCACCCATGCCGATCCCACTTATCGCGTGCACAACTCGGTCTTCTATTGCGTGGCCAATATGCCAGGTGCCGTTCCGCATACCTCGACCTATGCCCTCACCAACGTCACGCTCCCCTTCGCGCTCGAATTGGCGAACCGAGGCTGGAAGGCTGCCCTGCGCGCGGACCCCGCGTTGGCCCTGGGCCTGAACACCTATGCCGGTCACCTCACCAACGCCGCGGTGGCCGAAGCCCACGGTTATCCGAGCACGTCCCTGGCTGAGGTACTGGCCTAGCGCGCCGCAGCGGGTCATCGGTCATCCTTGACCCGTTGACCGCAGCCGCCGCAATAACCGCATCGCCACCCGAACGGAACAGGTCATCAACCCCTACCATCAGCTGTCCTTCTGGCACGAAACGGCCGGTGACGACTTCGTCCCCCGGTCGTCGTTCGACTCCGCCGTCAAGGCGGACCGCAGCGTCGATGTGGCAATCGTGGGCGCCGGCTACACGGGGCTGTGGACCGCTTACTACCTCAAGCGGGCAGATCCCTCACTACGCGTGGCGATAGTCGAAGCCGAGGTGAGTGGTTTCGGGGCGTCGGGGCGTAACGGAGGCTGGTGCTCGGCCCTGTTCCCGAGCTCGATGACCGCGCTGGCAGGCGAACACGGACCCGAGGCAGCCGTCGGGCAGTACCGGGCCATGCAGGCCACGGTAACCGAGGTCGGCCGAGTGATCGACGACGACGGGCTGACCGCCGACTGGCAAGCCGGCGGCACGATCACCCTTGCTCGCAGCGACGCTCAGCTGGACCGCGCTCAGGAAGAACTCGATGAGGCACAGCGATTCGGATTCGGCGAGAACGACCTGCAACTACTGGACAGGGCGCAGGCCGCAGCCCGACTCAATGCCACCTCCGTGCTGGGCGGGGTTTACACACCGCATTGCGCGGCCATCCATCCCGCGAAGCTGGCCCGTTCGCTGGCCACCCGGGTCGAAGCCCTGGGCGTCGTCCTCTACGAGCACACCCGAGCCCTGTCAATCCGTCCGGGGCGGGTGGAGACGGAGTTCGGGGATCTGCGCGCCGATTATGTGGTGCGGGCAACCGAAGGATTCACCCCGCGCCTGAAAGGACATAGGCGGGCGATCGTGCCCGTGTACTCGCTGATGATCGCCACCGAGCCGCTGCCCCCATCCAGCTGGGACGAGATCGGGCTCGGTCAGCGGGAAACCTTCACCGACCTACGCCACCTGATCATCTACGGCCAACGCACCGCCGATGACCGCCTCGTCTTCGGAGGTCGCGGGGCCCCGTACCACTTCGGGTCGGCCATCTCACC
>JAVEEN010000273.1 GCA_030840445.1 Pseudonocardiales bacterium | reverse complement strand
GCAGCCGCCTTGATCTCGACGATCATTTCCGCCCGCACCCTCGCCCGCAAACCGGAAGTCATCACTGGAGTATTCCATAGAAACGGATCGCTGTGTCGAAATGAGAGCACCGCTCTTGACAGTCCGGTGATGCCCCGCTGGAAGAAGGGCAAAGCGGCTATGGTGCCGGCTGACCTGGACGCGCCGCACAGCTGGACCAATCCGGCCGACCTGGGCCGGTTGTTGGTCAAGGCTGCCAACGACGAGCGGGGTTGGGGCAAGGCCTGGCACACCCCCAGTGCGGACGCGGTGTCGATCCGTGAACTGGCGCATCGGGGTCGCGGTGTGGTCGGTATGGACGCGGGAAAGCTCACCTCGATGCCGTCATGGATGCTGGCCCTCGGTGGTCTGGTCAACCGGGAGGCCAGAGAGTTCCGGGAGATGAACTACCAGTTCCGCCGGCCATTCGTCCTGGATTGGGCGGCCACCGCGGAAGTATTCGGTTCCGACTACACGCCGTTGGACGAGTCGCTCCGGCAGAACCTCGCGTCATTCCGCTAGCGTGTGTCGGCTAGCCGGGCACGTCGATGACCAGCCGCGGCGGCCCGGACAGCGTGAAGACGCGCTTGCAGGATTGATGCCGAAGTCCGAGTCCCCACGACGTTACGGCTTCGAAGTCACCGATGTTGCGGGCCTCCAGCAGTTGCGGGAACGTCGTCTTGATGTCCGTCGGGCCATGGAAACTGCCCAGGCCGCTGGCGGGGAACAGCGCGATCTTGATGCCCGCGGTTCCGCGCAGCGTGACTCGCTTGTTGCTCGGATCGAGCCAGAACACCGCGCTGGACTTAGGGGTAACTGTGTAGTGAGGGACCCGCGACCCGGCGAACTGCATGACGAAGCGGTCGTACCCGATGTGGTGGCCGACGCGAACATCGGTGATCGGGGCTGCGACGCCGCTTGTCGAACCTGCCGAGACTGTGCCACACCCGAACGGTGGCAGCGCTTGAGCGCTGGCCCCCGGTAGCGCCACGAACGCCGCAGCTGCGAGTACCGCGACCGCAGCGATCCTCAATGCGTGACGAACACTCATCACGGTCACCTCCACCTGCGGCGTCTGCGCACCAGGCCGGCACGCAGTAGCGCCGGTACCGACACGATCCACCTTGGCGACAGGGTGAACAAGAGCCTTCGCGACGCACCGGGAGCGGCATCGATCGTCAAAGAGCCGGGGGTCTCAGTTTGCGGTGAGCCCGTGACCGCCCCGCGTCACGACACCGGCGTTGCGTGTAACAGGCTTGTGGGGTACGGGGAGAGTGGTGCCGGTGAGGGGCTGATCGGCTGGGTGGTGCACATCGTGGCCTGGCGTGAGGGTGGGGCGACCACTGCAACGCAACCAACGCCCCTAAGCCGAGCCTGCGTGGATTCGGCCTAGCCAGACGATCGGCAAACCGGCAGATCAGCCCGCGGCGGCCGCGGCGGCCGTCGACGTCGTCGTGTCCGGTGCCGACGGCGCAACACCTGTCGTGGTTGCGGCGGCACTCGTACTCGTAGTGGTATTGGTCGGAGTCGACGACGGAGTCCCAGCGGAACTGCTCGGTGGCGCCGAGGTGGTCGGCCTTGCACTGCTGCTGGCCGACGATCGGCTGGGCGTAGCCGAGGGACTCGACGTCGCACTGCTCGCGGTGGAGACGGCCTCACCGGCCGCCGTGCTGGCAGAGCTGGTATCGGCCGCCGGGGATGCAGCCGTACTGCCTGCTCGGGTCGGCGCGACGGTCGGTGTAACAGCCGGCGTACGGGATTTCGATCCGCTGGTGACCATGAGGTAACCGGTGACTCCGAGAGCGATGATGACCAGGACGGCCGCAGCGACGCTGGCCAGACCACGCCCGAATCGCGCCGGGGTGGTGTCCGCACCGGCTCTCGCAGAGGGCGCAATACCGGCACCGACCGCGCCACCACCGGCACCGGCAGCGACCGCGCCCGCAGCGACCGCGCCCGCACCGACCGCACCGACCGCGCCGACCGCGCCCGCACCGACCGCGCCGACTGCACCCGCGCCGACCGCGCCCGCACCGGCTGTTCCCAGGCCGACAATCGGAGCGATGATCGCGGTGTTCGTCGATGCGGCCGGATCGGACAGGCGCAATGCCGTAGCCACGTCCAATGCGGCCGGCCGTGCTAGCGGGTCGGTTGCCGTCATGGCGCGCAAGAGCTCCGGCCAGGGGCGCGCCAGATGCTCCGGAATCTCAGGCTCGCGTTCCAACCGCGCCATCATGGCGGCCACCGGTGGACCTTCGAAGGAACGGACTCCGGTCAGCGCCTCGATCAGGACCAGGCCGAGCGAGTAGACGTCTGCCTTGGGACCGACGTCCGCACCTCGGGCCTGCTCCGGTGCCAGGTATGTCGCAGTGCCCACCATGAAGTCCACGCTCGTCAGCCGCTCGCTGCCAAGCAGCCGGACGATGCCGAAATCCGACAGCCGGGCACGGACGGCCGCATCGCCGCCGGTGCCGTCGATACCGAGCAGGATGTTCGCCGGCTTCACATCGCGATGCACCATGCCCTGATCGTGGACGTATGCCAGCGCCGCGGCGATCTGCTCACCGACCGCTCTGGCCTCGCTCTCGTTCAACGGCGCACCGGCAATCCGGGCGGACAGGCTCGGGCCGTTGATCAGCTCCATCACCAGGAATGCGGGGCCGGAGCCGGCCGCAACGGATCCGTCGAACAGCGTGATGAGATTCGGATGACTGAGCCGGGCGAGGGCCTGCAACTCCAATTCCTGTCGGTGGATACCACCTGCGTTGCCATCGTTGTCGCCGTGCGACCGAAAGACCTTGACCGCAACATCGCGACCCAGCAGTTCATCATGCGCGCGAAACACCTCGGCCATACCGCCCGCACCGATCCGGTCGATCACCCGGTACCGACCGCCGAGCCGCCATCCGTCACCCGTCACCGGCTTGCCGGCCGTCGCGTGGTCGGACGCAACGTTGTGCGCACCGTCGGAAGCCTCGTTGTGCGGGCCGATAGCCGCCGATGGCATGGCCTGGGTTCGCGGACCGAGGTCCTCGTCGTCGGAAATAACTCCCCCAAAGATGGGCCGGACCTGCGCTGTCGGCTCAGCGGATCACTTCCAGGCTAGACGGATCTCGCCACCGGCTCGAATCCAGGACGGTCGAGGCGTACGGGGAACGGATGTCAGAATCGAGCAGTGGAACTGAAGCTCATCCAGATAGATGCCTTCGCCGAGCGGTTGTTCGAGGGCAACCCAGCCGCGGTCATGCCTTTGCCTCGATGGTTGGACAACGGGCTGCTCGCCCGGTTGGCCGCTGAGAACAATCTCTCCGAGACGGCCTTCTTCGTGCCAGAGATCCCCCCGGCGGCCGGTGCGTCACCGTTCGAGGGACCGACCTATCACCTGCGTTGGTTTACTCCGGCCATCGAGGTCGACCTGTGCGGCCACGCGACGCTTGCCACCGCGGGATATCTGTTCGACGAGGTTCATCCTGATGTGCCGGGACTCGCATTCTGGACTCGCAGTGGCTGGCTCGGCGTTAAACGGGCGAAGGTTCGCCAGTCTGAGCCGTCCCGGATAACGCTGGACTTCCCCGCGGAGGTTCCGGTCCCGGTCGACGTCGACCCCGCCGTGGTCGCCGCCTTGGGTATACCGATCAACGATGCACTCAAGGCCACCGACCTGATCTATCTCGCCGAGTCGGCCGACGCCATCCGTTCGATGACGCCTGATTTCTCGGTCTTGCGAGCCTTGTCGGTGCGCGGATTGGCCGTTACGGCCGCCGGTGACGAGGACGGCATCGACTTCGTGTCGCGATGGTTCGGAGGAGCGGCGGGCATCGACGAGGATCCGGTCACCGGTTCCGCGCATGCGCAGTTGGCTCCCTACTGGGCTCAGCTCCTGTCGCGCGACGACCTGACGGCGCGTCAGCTGTCATCCCGCGGCGGCACCGTCCACTGTCTGTTACACGGGGAGCGGGTGCGGCTCACCGGCGGCTACGTCCGTTACTCCGCAGGCACTGTCGTGTTGCCCACTGTTCCCGGTTCGAGCGCCCGCGCTGAGCCCGTCGGCTGAACCGCTCCGGCGTGAGAAGACTCAGTCTGAAAGGGCGATCCTCGCGATGTGTCGCAACCGAGGCTGGTCTCGATTGCGTCCGGCCTGCTCCAACACGACCGACGCTCGGCGGCCCTCGAAGCGTGCTGTCATGATCTCGTCACCGAAGAAGGGGCCGGCCTCCCGCGTCCAGCTGAGGCTCAGCGGCGGGACTTTGGCCACCACGCCGAGCAGCAGTCGGGTAATGCGTTCGGCCAGCCGGCTCCACGACAGCCGGAACGCCACCTTCATCGCCGCCGGAACGTAGTTGTGCAGCGGGGAACACGTCAGCTGGTAGATCGGTGTCGTGACCGGTTGGGTGTATTGGGCCTGCGCCACGTACGCGTGGTGGACGTCGCCGGAGACCACACAGATAGTGGCCGGTGGCTCTCCCGGCTGTGTGGCGTGCTCACCCCGTCCGACGTCGGCCAGCAGATCAGCGAGCAGATCGAAGGATTTGCGGAACGAGGCCCAATGCTCGAGGTCGGCCGCCCGTCGAAACTTCTCCGACCAGCGGGCGATCCGTGGTCCGCGGACGCCGGAACACAGCAACTCATTCCATGACTCGATGTCGTGCAGGGCCCGGGCCAGCAACCAGGGCAACGACGTCCCGATCAGCAGGTGGTCGTAGTCCCCGTCCACCTGGTCGGTGATCCACCCGAACTCCGACCGGCTGATCATGCTGCGGCTGTTCTCGGCCAGGATCCGCCCGCAGCGCGAGTCGATCATCACCAGCCGGACGTTGCCGAAATCCCGCCGGTAGGACCACCGGGTTCCCTTCTCGCCGTCGGCCTCGGCATCCGCAGCCGCTGCGAAGTCCCGCAGCATCGGCTCTACATCTGTTCCCGCGGCGCGCACCTTCTGATACAGGGCGTTCTCGGCCAGCAAGGCCGGTGAGAGGTTGCCCAGATGCTGATAGACCCAGTAGGACGACAGGCCACCGATGATGCGCTCGGACCACCATGACGTCTGTTTCATGTCCGAACGCCACAGCTCGGAGGTGTTCCAGTCGTCGCGGATGTCGTGGTCGTCGAAGATCATCGAACTCGGCACCGTCGACAGCAGCCAACGCACGTCCGGATCGGTCCAGGATTCGGAATACAGCCAGGTGTATTCCTCGAAGTCCGCGACCTGGTCCTTGGCGCCGGAGTTGATATCGCGGCGCTCAGCGATCCGTTGCTTGGTCGCGTCGGACGTCTCGTCGGCGTAGACCTGATCGCCCAGCAGCAGGAGTGCCTCCGGCCACTCGGTGTCCGGCTGCGATGCCAGTTTCCGTGAGTAGCAATCCAAGGCGTCGGCGTCGAAATGGCTATTGTCCGACACCGCAGCCGAGGTGGCATAGCGGCAGGACCCGAATGCGATGCGAACCGGACGGCCTGCGGCCATCGTCCGGATGCGGCTCTGCGGGCGGGTGTCGCCGGCCGGCGGCCACACCACGTCGCCATCGAGGCGCACGTCGTAGCGGTTGCTGGTGCCGGGCTCCAACCCGTCGACGACGACGAGCGCGTAATGGTGCCCGGCCACAATCCAGGTGTGCTCGGAATGGCCCAGCACCGTGACCTCACAGGGACCGTCGGTCTCCACCCAGATCATGGCGTCCCGGCTACCGACGTGGCGGAGCAGCGGTCCCAGCACCAAATCGGTCACCCGATCTGTCTACCACCCGGACGCACAAAATGGATTCCTGCTGGGACCGGATCAATGCGGTCCGACGCTGTGTCGTCCCGTGGCTCCGTTCAGGCTCACGGTTGCCCCGGCGGCCAGCACGGCCCCTACGGCACCACCGAGCGCGATGGTCACCGATGGGCCGAGGTTCTCGCTCAGGATCCCGGCCAGCAGCAGCCCGACACCCTGCGACACCAGGAAACCGGACGACGCCAGACCGATGACCTGACCGCGGGAACCCGTCGGAACCGCCCTCGTGAAAGAGGCCATCGCTTCCACCAGATACGCCGTCAAGATGCCCGAGATGAACAACAGGATGACCGCGAATCCGATGTTCGGACCGAAGGCGAACGCCGCGAGGGGAAGACCGGCAGCGGCCGCCATCGGACCCACCCACCGGCGGCGGAGTTCAGGCCGGACGAGCCGGATCAGCAGGAACGCTCCCAAAGCCGTCCCGGCGGGCGAAGCGGCCATGATGATCCCGGTGGCGGCACTGCCGCCCCTGACCTCCGCCGCGAACGGGGCGGCGATGCCTTCCGGAATGACGTAGAGGCCGACCAGCCAGGCCAGCGCCAGTAATGATCGAAGCTGGCGGTTTCCGGCGATGAGGCGTGCAGCTGACGTCAATCCGGTCAGATAGTTACCGGTCTCGTGATCCTCGGGAGGGCTGACAGCCGCATGATGACCGGCCAGACCGGAACGCACGATCAAGGCCGAGAGTGCAAAGGTGACCGCATCGACCACGAGTCCGGTGCGGGGCCCGACCGCGGCGATCAGCAGACCCCCGCCGGCGAAGCCTGCGAGCTGCGCCAGTTGACCGGTGACCGACCTCAGCGCGACTGCTACCGGGTACCGATGTTCATCGAGGATGTCGGGCAGGACGGACGCCTGGGCGGCGCTGAACGGAGTCCCTACCAGGACCGCCAACACCAGGAGGACGCAGATGACACCGATCGGCATGCCCGGCAACGCCATCCCGGCGAGCAGCCCGGCGCGCAGCAAATCGCAGGCGACCATCACCGAGCGACGTGAGAACCGGTCGGCGATGCCGGACAGCAACACGCCGCCCAGCAAAGCCGGCAGGAACGTCAGCGCGTAGGTCGAGGACGTCAGTGCGGCCGATCCGGTGCGTTGGTACACCAGAATGGTCAGGGCTACCCGCGCCAACTGGTCACCGAGGTTCGACTGCGCATCGGCCAGCCAGAGCATCCGGTATTCGCGGACCTTGAGCACGCCGGTGAACGTGATCCGTTCCGCCGGGGCGGGATCGACCCGGTTGCCATGTCTCGGTTCGGCCCGCGTCTGATCGACCCGTGTCGGATCGACCTCTGTCTGGTCCACCGAGAGGCCTCCGCTTCGCTACCGTGACCGGTTGTAGCCTTCGTACCACAGTGGGCGGTCGGTCCGGCATGCCCCGAAGGGTGAATTTGTCGCTGCCGGGCGGGCTAAATGCGGACCAGCATAGGGGACCGTGCGCGGCCCCGGGTGGTCAGGCGCCGGCTCCGACGAAGTGCACGCGATCCCGTCCGGCACGCTTGGCCTCGTACAGTGCGGCATCGGCAGCGTGCAACAGCAGTTCGGCCTCGGTCCCATGATGTGGGTACAACGCGACACCTATAGAGGCGGAGAAACCGCTCAGCAGCTTCGTCGGATCATCCGGTGACTCGACATGCATCGTCCGGATCCGTTCCAGGACGCGCTCGGTGATTCGAGCGGCCACCTCGGGGACGACATCGGGCAGTAACGCGACGAACTCCTCACCGCCGAAGCGTCCGACGGTGTCGTACTCGCGCAGTTCATCGGTGAGACAGTCGGCCGCAGCCTTCAGGACGGCGTCGCCCACCATGTGGCCATGGGTGTCGTTGACGGCCTTGAAATTGTCCATGTCGATGATCATCAGGGCGGCACCGCTGCGGTCGCGCTCGGCTCGCGCGAGTTCCTTGCCGACGATCTGGCGCCACGTGACGGCGTTGAGCAGGCCCGTCTTCTGATCTGTCGTCGCCGCGACTTCGAGCTGTTTGATCAGCGCACCACGTTGCAGGACCACCATCGGGACCACTGCAAGCGCCGTCAGCCACGGCACGTAGATGGCCACGATCGCCGTCATACCGCCGAGGCAGAGCGTGGCGACTTCGAGGGCGTTCTCTTCCCAGGTGCCGAACAGAGCGCGGACCGGAATGGGCCGGGAGGCGAGGTAGATGGCACCGGAAACGAGGGAGGTGTTGACCAAGGTATAGATCACGATCGCGATGACGACCGCGAGTGCCTCAGTGGCGCCGCCGGGTAGCTGCCAGATGTGTGGCCGCGCATCATGGAGCAGAGTGGAGCCGACCAGGCAGGCCAGCACGACTGTCGCCGCGTTGAAGGCCTGCCGGTGCGGTGCATGGCCGTTGCGCCAGCGCAGCCGAGCCATGGCCAGCGCGATGAAAATCGCCAGCAGCGCCGCCAAGCCGGCCGGCAGTGCGACAACGCCGCCGAATGTCCACACCGAGTTCATGTCGATCTGGTGGCTGTCCGCGACGCGGATCCGCAGCCGTTCGATGCGTTCGGAGATGCGTTGGAAGAAGGCGAACAGCCCGACGAAGATGCCACAGCGGATGGCATCCGACATCGTGACCGAACCGACAGTCATGATCACGGACGACACGGCAAGCACCACAGCGGTGGCTTCCACGATGAGAATGTAGGTCCGCAGGTTGGCGGGCAGGCTGCGCACGGCCCAACTACGAGTGCTCATGCTCGGCGACCACGTGCGTCGCGCGAGCTGTGGCATGTGGCTTGCTCCATTTGTTTGTAGCGGCAACTTCACAAAGATAACGCAGACCTGACGCCGTGTCACCGGTTTCGGCTGTCGGATCTCGCTGCGTTCGTTGTGACTTTGGCTGAGAAGTCAGGCCGTAAATGCCGCTAAAGTCGTACAAAGGTACCTCTTTGGAGCTAACACAGATATCACACCTTTAGACCAAACATTGATCTCACACCCTCCGCGGAATGATGGGCTTCGTCACCCGGTCCGGGGTAATGGGTCGTGTGCGTGAAGTGTGCCCACTGGTCAATTGCGAAGCACGATCCGAGAGGTCCCCGATGAGCAACCACGGCTGGTAAACCCGCACCGCCCAGACCCGCACCACCACCGGAAAGGACCCCGATGAGCAACCACGGCTGGTAAACCCGCACCGCCCAGACCCGCACCACCACCCGAAAGGACCCCGATGAGCAACCACGGCTGGTAGACCGAACTTTCGTTATCGAAATTGTCTTTGCCGACGACCTCTCCTTTCTGAGGTCGTCCTGTTATGTCTCATGAGCCCTAGGCCGTACTGCGAGCAGCGATCCATTGCTGAAGCTCGCGGCAGAGCCGACCTCGCCCCGCGTGACTCCTCCGCAGGGTCGACATTCAAGAACGAGCATCGTTGGCGCTCTGCGGCGTCACATCGCCATGCTCGACCCGGCAGGATCTGCTCGACCCGCCTGCTGGGCGGATCGGCGCGAATCGATCAGTCGAGAATCCACACCCGTACGGGAGTCCCCGCAGCCAACTCGGTGATCTCCTCGTCGAGGTCGATCAGACAATCCGAGGCGGCGAGCCACCGCAAGAAATGTGATCCGGGGGGTCCGATCGGCCGCACCCCGCCGCTCACCCGATCGAGAAAGCCCCTTCGGAACTGGCGTCGGCCAGCCGGGGACTGCAGTGACTCGGTGAGCGGCGCCTGCACTTCTGGCCGGGCGGCGTCGCCGAAACCCATGGCGGCGCGCAAGGC
This sequence comes from Pseudonocardiales bacterium, assembly GCA_030840445.1. Classification (GTDB taxonomy): domain Bacteria; phylum Actinomycetota; class Actinomycetes; order Mycobacteriales; family Jatrophihabitantaceae; genus Jatrophihabitans_A. The sequence goes on along the minus strand of JAVEEN010000273.1, from coordinate 307 downwards.
CGGACGGAGGAACACCTCGAAAGACACCAGCGCGCTCACCGGATTGCCCGGCAGGGTGATGATGGGCACGCCAGCGAACATCCCAGCACCCTGCGGCATGCCGGGTTGCATCGCCACTTTCACGAACTCGACGCCCTGGCCGGTCAGGGCATCCTTGACCACCTCGTAGGCCCCGGCGCTGACGCCGCCTGAGGTGACCACAAGGTCGACCTGCGCCAGCCTGGAATCCAGCGCCGCATGGAACTCCGCAACGTCGTCGGCGACGAAGTGGAACTGCTCGGCTTCCGCCCCGGCCTGGCGAATGGCC
>JAVEEN010000264.1 GCA_030840445.1 Pseudonocardiales bacterium | reverse complement strand
CTTACCCCGCTCGAGGTGGCGTTTCTGCACCTCCCGACGCCGATGGCTGCGATTTTCCTGGCCCTGGCGTTGCCGGGAGTGGCCATGCAGGGCCTGTGCCAGGGCGTCTGGCAGGGCCACCAGCGGTTCGCCGGCCTGGCCATCACCACCTTCGCAGGCATGCTCGGACGCTCGGGTGCGGCACTGGCCGGTCTGGTCCTGGGCGGTACCGCGACCACCACTATGGGGGCCCTCGCGGCCGGCGTGTCGGTCACGGCGGCGCTGTGCCTGCTGAAGTTGCCGCATCACACCCGTCGGGAGAGTAACGAGCGGCCCTCCGGAGTCGAGGAGGGTGCCTCGCTGATCGCGGAGTCCTCATCGTTGTTGACCGAATCCGCCCATGCCGCGCACGCCTACGGAGTCTTCCTGCTGCTGAGCGTGATGGACCTGTTGTTGGCCAGCCACGTCCTGGATACCCGCTCCGCCGCTGTGTACGCCGCAGGATCAGTCATGACGAAGGCGGCCCTGTGGCTGCCGCAGTCGGTGGCCCACGTCCTCTTCGCATCGATGACCGACCACGGCAGGCATCGCGACCTGTTCCTACGTGCCGCCGGTGCCATCATCGTCCTCGGCGCCGCCGTGGTGGCCGTGTGCGCGCTGGCCGGTGGCCTGGTATCGGTCGTTGTGGCCGGCAATGAGTACCCCGAACTGGACACCGACATCTGGCTCTTTGCCGCTCTCGGGGCCTGCCTGGCCGTAATACAGTTCGCGCTGGTCAGTGGGCTGGCCATCCGAAGCGGCCGGGTGACGGCGATCATCTGGCTGGCCATCGCCGCCGAGGTGGGTTACGTCCTCGGCGTGGACGATCAGAAGGACGTCCGATCCATCATTCTCGGCGTCCTCCTGCTGAACGTCGTGGCGGCAAGTGCGTCGCTGCTGTTGCGCGCCGGCCTGCGACCGACCAGCGAAGCCGAGACCGATTCGGACGCGGCCGCCGGCCGTGGACCAGCTGCGACCACCGGGGCAAAGCCCACGCCGTCCTGACGCCGAACCTGGCACCCGAACCGGCAACCACTGTCCGGGCAGCCATGATCGGGCAACCACGATCCGGGTGTTGACGATTCAGGGCGCAGTGACCATTCAGTGCGCGGCGGCGATTCAGGGCGCAGTGACCATTCAGTGCGCGGCGGCGTCCCAGTTGAGACCGAACCCGACGCTGACCTCCATCGGCACCGTCAGATCGATGGCCGCGGCCATGTCGCGGCGGACCAGGTCGGTGACTTGTTCCCGCTCCCCCGGGGCAATTTCGAGCACCAGCTCGTCGTGCACTTGGAGCAGCAGCTTCGAGGTCAGGCCGGCGTTGCGCAAGGACTTCTGCACATACAACATGGCCACCTTGATGATGTCCGCCGCGCTGCCCTGGATCGGCGCGTTGAGGGCCATCCGCTCGGCCATCTCACGGCGCTGACGGTTGTCCGAGTTCAAATCCGGCAGGTAGCGCCGCCGGCCCATGATCGTTTCGGTGTAACCGGTCTGTCGGGCGTCGTCGACGACCGAGTAGAGATAATCGCGGACACCGCCGAACCGGGCGAAATAGGCTTCCATCTGGCCCTTGGCCTCGTCCGGAGTGATCTTGAGCTGTTGCGAAAGTCCATATGCGGAAAGGCCATATGCCAGGCCATAGCTCATTGCCTTGACCCGGCGGCGCAGGTTCACGTCGACGTCAGCAGGCGCGATGTCGAACGCGCGCGCGGCCACGAACGTGTGCAGGTCCTCACCCGAGGTGAATGCCTCGATCAGGCCGGCATCCTCGGACAGATGCGCCATGATCCTCATCTCGATCTGGCTGTAATCGGCCGTCATCAGGGTCTCGTAGGGCTTGCCATCGTGGCGGCCCACCACGAACGCCTCGCGGATCCGGCGGCCTTCGGCGGTACGCACCGGGATGTTCTGCAGGTTCGGGTCGACACTGGACAACCGGCCGGTGGCGGCGATGGTCTGGTTGAAGGTGGTGTGCACCCGTCCGGCATCGTCGATCATCGGCAGCAGCGAATCCACTACCGACTTCAACCTGGAGACCTCGCGGTGCCGCAACAGATGACCGATCAACGGGCTCTCGCTCGCCTCCGCGAGCCAGGCCAACGCGTCGGCATCGGTGGTGTAACCGGTCTTGGTCCGCTTGGTCTTCGGCAGCCCCATCTCGTCGAACAGGATCTGCTGCAGTTGCTTGGGGGAACCGAGATTGAACGAGCGGCCGACCACCGCATGCGCATCGGACTCGGCGTCCTTCACCGCAGCGGCCAGCTCGGACTGCAGCTCACCAAGACGGTCTGAGTTGGCCGCGATCCCGGTGCCCTCGATCTCGGCCAGGACGAACGTCAGCGGCAGTTCGAGCTCGGTGAGCAGCTTGGTACCGCCGCGGCCGGACAGCTCCACGTCCAGTGCGTCGGCGAGATCCCGGATCGCCGAGGCGCGCACGGCCTCCACCTCGGCTCTGGCCTCATCGGCCTCGTCCAACCCTCCGTCCAATGTGAGCTGGCCAGACGGTGCGTTGCTCTCCTCACGAAGTTCCCGCTTGAGGTAGCGCAGCGCAAGGTCGGCCAGATCGAAGGCGCGCTGTCCCGGCTGCACCAGGTAGGCGGCGAGCTGGGTGTCCGAGGTGACCCCGTTCACCGTCCAACCCAGCTGGTTGGTGGCCAGTAGCGGTCCCTTGATGTCATGGGCCGCCTTAGGTACTGACTCGTCGCTCAGCCAGTCCCGCAGGGCCCGGTCGTCGGCCTCGGTCAACCGGTCTGGTTCCAGCCAGGCCGCCGAGCCATCGGCGGCCGCCAGCGTGACGGAGTTCAACGTGCCGGCGCCTCGGCCCCAGGTACCGCCGAAGGACAGTCCGACCCGACGACCATCGCGGCCATGCGCTGCCAACCAGGCCTCGAGCTGATCCGGATCGACGCGGGTCACATCGACCTGGAAACCCTCGGACGCCTCGGGCTCAGCGCTGCTCAGGGTGGCGAAGAGTCGTTCGCGCAGCACGCGGAACTGGAGGTTGTCGAACAGCTGGTGGACCTCGTCGCGGTCCCATTGCAGCCGGCCCACTTCGCTCACACCGAGATCCAGGGGTACGTCCCTGACGAGTTTGGTCAGGCTGGCATTGCGAAGTACGGATGCGAGGTTCTCCCGCAAGGCCTCGCCGACCTTGCCCTTGACCTGATCGACGTGCTCGACCAGACCTGCCAAGCTGCCGTACTCCCGGATCCATTTGGCCGCGGTCTTCTCCCCAACTCCAGGAATGCCCGGAAGGTTGTCGCTCGGGTCACCTCGCAGCGCGGCAAAGTCCGGATACTGGGCGGGACTGAGGTCATACTTTGACTGCACCTCCTCCGGCGTGAACCGAGTGAGCTCGGATACGCCCTTCCTGGGGTACAGGACGGTTACCTGGTTGTTCACCAGCTGCAGCGCGTCGCGGTCACCGGTACAGATGAGGACGTCGAAACCGGCCCCACAGGCCTCGGTGGTCAGGGTGGCGATGACATCGTCGGCCTCGTAGCCGTCGACGGACAACATCGGGATCCGCAGAGCCGTCAGCACCTCCTGGATGAGCGAGACCTGGCCCTTGAATGGCTCCGGGGTGGATGAGCGGTTCGCTTTGTACTCGACGTACTGCTCACTGCGAAACGTCTTGCGACTCACGTCGAAGGCGACGGCGAGGTAGCCCGGGTCCTCGTCGCGAAGGAGGTTGATGAGCATCGACGTGAAGCCGAAGACCGCGTTGGTCGGCTGGCCGGTGCTGGTGGAGAAATTCTCGACCGGAAGCGCGAAAAACGCCCGGTATGCCAGCGAGTGCCCGTCCAGCAGCAGCAACCGTGGCCGCGCACCCGCGGCCTCGGATGCAGGCTCGGAGGTTTCGGTTTCGATCGAGTCAGTAGCGCTGGTCACGGTGACCGAGTCTAGGCGGACCCTCTGACGGCGTTGAGGCCTGTGACGGACCCGGGTTAGGCAGGCCCCGGCGCTGGACAGACGGCAAGATGAGAAGGTCGCCAAACGCCGGAGCGGACGGGGCCGGCCTGAACTAAGCGGGTGAGGCCAAACCGGCCTGGTGGGCAGGGCGAACCGCGCAGGTCAGCCGGGACGTACAGATCCGACGACCGGTCTCGTCCGAGATGACGATCTCGAAGCTGGAGATGGTCCGGCCCACATGCAAGGGCGTGCATACCGCCGTGACCCGGCCCTGGGTCGCCGACCGGTGATGAGTGCAGTTCAGCTCGATGCCGACGGCGATGTTGTCGGGACCAGCATGCAGGGCGGCGGCGAAGGACCCGACGGTCTCGGCGAGCACCGCGGACGCACCGCCGTGCAGCAACCCGTAGGGCTGGCGGTTACCGGCGACCGGCATGCTCGCTGCGAAATGATTGGGATCGACGTCGGTGATCTCGATGCCCATCCGGTCCACCAGCAACTCGTCAGTGCCGTCCCACCGCGAGCGGAAGTCGTCGAGGATGGCCTGCTGGGTGGGAGTGATCATCCCTCTTACCTACCACATACCTCAGCCGACACCGCCCACTGCGCGGTCGCGGTGAGGCGCAGATCATGCACCGAACGGGGGCCCGCTGGCACTGACGCCCGACATCACGCCCCGCGGTCGACCACCCGGCTGGGGAGCACTCCACGCACACTGCGTCGCCTGCGCAGGGCCGCCCGGTCCACCGAATCGACGATGCCCAGACCGCGCCGCAAAGCCTGCACCGACGCGATCCGACGGACCACCAGCGGCGCGAAACCCAGCCGGGCGAGGTAACGGTTGGCATCACGGGCCGCGGCCTGCACGCCCACCACGACGTGGTCGATCTCCCGATCCTCGGCGTGCCGGACGGCGCCGGTGAGCAAAGCTCGCCCCGTCCCTCTGCGGCGATAGGACGGGGCGACCAGTAGATGCGAGATATACATCGTCGGCGTGGGTGCGAGCACCCCGACCTGTTCCTCCAGCAGCACGGCGAAGCCCACCACTGTGCCGTGCTCCTCCTCGACGGCCACCAGCACGAGCCGGTCAGGGTCGGTCAGGAGCTGGGAGAACCGGTTCGCGATGGTCGCCGTGTCACCCTTGCGGGCTCGCCGGCCACGGCCCGACATGTGCTCGGGGACCCCGTTGGCCTCGGACAGGACGATCAGCTCTGAGATATCGGACGGCACTGCCGGGCGTACCCGCACGTTGCCACGCGACACGATTCCCTCCAGGGCGTACATGAGCTAGAGCTGGCACGAACGATTGTTGGCAATGCAACCAAATCCCAGAACGCACCCTAGCGTGCGAACCGCTCGCCCAAAAGGGGGTATGGGAACTGATCACGAAGCGGAAACCGTCCGTCACCTGCCGGACACAAGTCCAGTCACGGTGAGTCACCGTGACTGCGACCTCGCGTCGGCCAGCGCGCCTGACTCTACGACGCGATCTCCTCGCCCAGATACGCGGCCCGCACCCGATCATCGGCGAGCAGTTCCCGCCCAGTACCGGTAAGAACGATCTCACCGGTTTCCAGCACATACCCTCGGTTGGCCAGCGCCAGCGCCTGAGACGCGTTCTGCTCGACCAACAGGACGGTGACCCCGTCGTTGTTGATCTCCCGGACGATGTCGAAGATCTGCTTGACGATGAGCGGTGCCAGGCCCATCGACGGTTCGTCGAGTAACAACAGCCGCGGCTTACCCATCAGCGCACGGCCGATGGCCAGCATCTGCTGCTCGCCACCGGACAGGGTGCCCGCCTGTTGCTTTATCCGCTCCCGCAGCCGCGGGAACAGGTCCAGCACGTGGGCCTGAAGCTTGTCGTCTGGCCGCTTGAACCGGAACGCACCCATCTCGAGGTTCTCGTTGACGGTCATCCGGGGGAACACATGGCGCCCCTCAGGGACGTGGCAGATGCCGAGACTGATCAACTCGTGTGCCGGGGTCCCGTCGATGCGCTTGCCGTCGTAACGGATCTCGCCCAACGAGGGCCGCAGCATGCCCGACACGGTCTTCTGGGTGGTGGTCTTGCCGGCGCCGTTCGCGCCGAGGAGCGCCACGATCTCGCCCTCGTTCACCTCGAACGACACGCCCTTGAGGGCCTTGATCGCGCCATATCTGACTTCGATGCCATCGACTTCGAGCAAGCTCATGACTGCTCTCCTTCGTTCGTGTCTCCTTCGTTCGCGGAACGGTGCGCACCGTGAGCGGGCGGTATCCCATCCGCCGTTGCTGTCCCGTCCGCTTGAACCGGCGCTGCGTCGTCCTCATCGGTCGTGCCGAGGTAGGCGGCGATGACGACCGGGTCCTTCTGGATCTCCTCCGGGGTGCCCTCGGCGATCTTCTCACCGAAGTTGAGCACGACGAGCCGGTGAGCGATGGACATGACGAGTTTCATGTCGTGCTCGATCAGCAGCACCGATATCCCATCCTCGGAGTTGATCCGGGTGATCAGATCGGCGAGGTCCCGCTTTTCCGCTGGGTTCGTCCCGGCCGCGGGCTCGTCGAGCAGGATCACCCCGGGATCGGTCCCCAGCGCCCGAGCGATCTCCAACCGCCGCTGTTCGCCGTAGGCCAGCGACCCGGCCAACTCGTTGGCGCGTTCGGTGAGCCCCACAAAGGACAGCAGCTCGTAAGCCCGGGCGGTGCTCTCACGTTCCTCCCGACGCTGCCACGGCATTCCGAGCATGGCGGCGATCGGTCCGGCCTTTTGTCTGGTTTCCACGCCGACCTTGACGTTCTCCAGAGCGGTCAGCGCGGGAAACAGCCGGATATTCTGAAATGTCCGGGCGACACCCAGGTGGTTGATGACGTGAGTCTTCTGGCCCAGGACGCTCACCGGAGAGTCCCCGACGCGGGCCGCCAGATTGATGTTGCCTTCCTGAGGGTGGTAGACCCCGGTCAGGGAGTTGAACAAGGAGGTCTTGCCGGCTCCGTTCGGCCCGATGACCGCCAGGATCTCGCCCCGGTACATCTTCAGCGAGACGTCGTTAAGACTGGTCACGCCGCCGAAGCGGAGCGTCACGTGGTCGATGTCGTACACCACGTCGCGGGTCTGTGGAGCGGCTCCAGCGCTCGTAATGTCATGCACCGCGGTCATGCTCGTGCCCCCATGCCTTCGCCCTCCGGAACCGCACCGACTTCCGCCGAGGAGCTCCTGTTGAGACCCCTTAGCTCCGCTGCTCGCCGCTTCGCCGGAATCAAGCCCGCGGGCCGGAAGATCATCATCAGCAGCACGACCGCCCCGATCCACATCTGCCGGTCCTCAGCCGGCACCTGGTCCTTGAGGAACTCCGGCAACCAGGTCAGCACCGCAGCACCGGCCATGGCCCCGGGCAGCGACCCCATGCCACCGAAGACGACATACGCCACGACGAGGATCGAGTTGTTCAACACGAAGTTCTCCGGGTTGATGTAGCCGATCTGTGAGGCGAAGAACACCCCCGCAACACCCGAGGTCGAGGCACCGATCGCGAAGGCGAGCAGCTTGACCCGGGTGGTGTTGATGCCGGTGGCCTGGGCAGCGACCTCGTCCTCGCGGATGGCGGCCCAGGCCCGACCCAGCCGCGATGCCTCCAGCCGCCGGAACAACAGCACGACAATGACGATGAGGACGAGCAGGAGGTACCAGTACTGCAGGTTGTTCTGACCCCAGACGAACTTGATGGGTCCGAGCTCGATCCTGGGGTGCGGAATACCGAAGGCACCCTTGGGCCCGTTGGTGATGTTGCCCGGGTTGTTGTTCGCGGTGATGCGGATGATCTCACCGAAACCGAGCGTCACGATCGCCAGGTAGTCACCTCGTAATCGCAGCGTAGGTGCCCCGAGAGCGACCCCTGCGAGAAGACAGATGGCAATCGCGAACGGTATGGCCAGCAGCGGGCTGAGATGCAGGAACGACGGCGGCTTGTAAGGCAACGCTCCGGTCAGATACGCCGTGGTGTACGAGCCGATCGCGTAGAACGCGATGAAACCGAGGTCGAGCAGTCCGGCCCAGCCGACCACCACGTTCAGCCCGATCGCAAGCAGTACGTAGATGCCGATCTCGGAGACCAGCACCTTCTGCCAGAACCCGGTCGCGGTCGGCGGGTAGAACAGGGCCGTTGCCAGGATCACGAACAGGAACACCTTTGAGCTGCCAGGCGCGCTGAATCCGCGGCTCAGGGTGTCCGACGATCTGGCCGCCGGAGCCTCAGCGGGCGCCGATTCGTCCTGCTCATCGCGCCCGCCCAACGTGGCTACAACCAGGCCGGCGCCGGCCAGTACGAAGAACGCGGCGCATGCCATCCAGGCCCCGGAACCGAGGTTCTGCCACGGCCCGGTCGCGCCGTCGACCCCAGCGGCCGCAGCCAGATCGGTCATGTCGTACATGGTGATCAAGCTCAGCAACAGGGCTACCGTCCCGAGGCCGGCCGCCACCCAGCCCAGGATCTTGTGACGCAGGTAGCTGGCTGCCGCCGCGGTAAGCAGGGTAGCTATGAACAGGACGTAGCCCAGCCAGGCCAGGTACTGATACGCCAGATTGGCCAAGCCGTTGCCCTGGAAGAAGTTCTTGGTGTCGGTCAGGGTCTGGTTGGAGCCCTGTGGTGAGAACCAGGTCGCCTGGACGAAGGCGATCACTCCGACGATCAACCCGAGCACTACCAACGGCATCCCCGGTCGCCAAGCCAGCAACCGGTTCACGAAGGCCCTGGTGTCAGCGATGTCGCCGGTGGCCAGCGCGGTCGCGAGGGCGGCCGCGGCGAGAGTCAGATAACCGATCAGCGCCACCCCGCCGCCCGTCGAATGATCAGGGGTGCCCAGGAAGTCGCGAACCGCCGCCTGGGATGTGTAGGCCCAGATGCCACCGACAACGCCTAGCACAGCCGCGACCCAGGCAAGTGCACGTAGCGAGAGCAGGATCGCTGCCGCGCCGAGCCCGAAAGTGACCAGCAGCAGAATCCAGCCGAGATAGTTGGAGAAAAACAGCTTGGCCATCGGGGCGAGACCGTCGGTGTTCGCGGCCTTGCTGGCTACCGAGTTGAACTTGCCGTTGCCGGTACGGCCGTCGTCGGACCACTTGAGCAGAGTCTGGGAGACCAGGACGGTGATACCACCGACGGCCAGGGGACGCACACCGGGGCGCAGCAGGTACGGCGTGATGTACGGCCAGAACGTCATGGCGGCGAACACCAGGAGGCCGATGGCTATGAACAGGATGATCCGTGGCGAGAAGATCGCCTGCCGGAAAGCCAGGCCGTAGTCGTCCTGTGAGCCTTCCTGATTACCGATCATGAGGGCGAGAACGAAGGCCAGAGCCATACAACCCGCAAGCCGCTTGACGTGTGGTGAGGAGAAGAATCCGGTTTTCATGCTGCACGCCCCAGACGCTCACCCAGGATGCCGCTGGGTCGGACCACCAACACCAGTACGAGTACCACGAACGCGACGACGTCGGTCCAGCCGATGCCGATCCAGGCATGGCCGTTCCACGGGGCCGTCGGGACGAGGTTCTCGACCACGCCCAGCAGCAAGCCACCGATCATGGCGCCGCGGATGTTGCCGATGCCTCCGAGCACCGCGGCCGCGAAAGCCTTGACGCCTGGAAGGAATCCCATGATGTTGGAGAAGGTGAACGCGGTACCGAACAGGAATCCGGCCGCACCACCCAGCGCGCCGCCGATGATGAAGGTACGCGAAATGGTCTTGTCGATGTTGATTCCCATGAGAGCAGCGGTGGGCGCATCCTCGGCCACACCACGAATGCTACGACCGAGTTTGGTGCCCGAGACCAACCGGTCCAGGAAGAGCATCATCAGGACGGCGGTGACGATCAAGGTGAGCTGGATGACGCTGACGTCGGCTCCGGCAATGGACAGGACGCGGCGATTCTGTTGAAAATACGTCGGAAACTGATTGTTCGTGAAGCGGTTGAACAGTTTGCCGGCAAGCTGGGACAGGAAGAACGACATTCCGATCGCGCTGATCAGGAAGGCAAGTTTGGGTGCGCCCCTCCGTCTGAGCGGCCGATAAGCCACCCGCTCCAGACTCCAGGCGATGACCGCACCGGTGAGTGCGCCCGACCCGAGTCCCAGGATGAACACCAGCGGAACCCCGAACCAGGGCAGCGACTTCCCGTCACCGACCACCGCGTGGATGATGATGTAGCTGCCGAAGGCACCCGACATGAACACCTCGCTGTGTGCGAAGTTGATCAGTTGCAACACACCGTAGACGAGGGTGTAGCCGAGCGCGATCAGTGCGTACATCGATCCCCGGGTCAGCCCAAGAATCAGATAATTCAGAAAGTCGGTCATCCATGATGCCTTCCAGGCTTGAGGAAAACAGGCGTACGGGCTCCGGTCGGTGGCCGGGCGGTGCAGGTGCGCGGTAGGCGTACGAAGGCTCCGTCGGTCATGTTTTGACCGACGGAGCCCACGTCGCTAACGCTCACTCGAGCTCCTCCACCAGGTGGTGGTTTAGCTCTGGTCCTTCAGCAGACCGACCGAGACGATCTGCCCGGCCTTCTGGGTGTAAAGGCTAACGGTCGTGGCACCGGCCGGCTCGCCGTCCGCGCCGAACTTGACCTCGGTCGTGATCCCCTGATAATCAACCGCGTTGACCGCCGCGAGGACGCTTGCCTTGGTCACCGACCCCTTGCTCTTGGCATCCTTGATCGCCTGGATCAGCGCGTTGGTCGCGTCGAAGGCTTCCGGCGAGTACGTCGACGGCGGGGTGTTGTACGCCTTGGTGTAATCCGCGGTGAACTGCTTGGCGTTCGTCGCGATGGTGGCGTCCAGGCAGCCGCAGGTGAAGTACCAGCCGTTGCCGGCGTCGCCCGCGCCCTTGGTGAAGACCGAGGACTTCACGCCATTACCGCCGGCGGTGATGCCGGTGTAGCTGACTGCCTTGAGCGCCTTGGCGAACAGCGCGGCCTGGGCATCGTATCCGCCGTAGAACAGCGCGCCGGCGCCTGAGGACTTCACCGACTGGGCCGCTGCGCCGTAGTCGGTGGTCTTGGCGTCCACACTGGAGCGCGTCACGGTTACGCCCTTGGCCTTGAGCTCGCTCTGGACGGCGTCGGCGACACCCTTGCCGTAGTCGCTCTGATCGTCGACGACGAAGACCTTCTTGAGGCCCTTGCGGGCAAGCCAGTCAGCACCCTGGGTGCCCTCGACGTTGTCGTTCGGAATAATCCGGTGGAACGTCTTGAAGCCCAGTGTCTGGAGAGTTCCGTTGGAAGCGGACGGCGTGATCACGGCCAGGCCGGCGTCTCCATAGGTGTTACCGACGGCTTTCGTGGCACCGGAGAAGCTTGGGCCGATAACACCCATCACGGTGTTGTCCTGCAGCACCTGAGCCGCCGCGGCCGGAGCCTTGGACGGGTCGCCGACATCGTCGGCCTTCAGCAGCTTCAGGGTGAATCCGAGATCGCCCTTGGCATTGGCCTGGTTGACGGCCAGTTCAGCGGCGTTGACCTCGTTGATGCCAAGCTGCTGGTTGTCACCGGACAGCGGACCTTCGAACGCGATGGTGTACGTGCCGCCACTGGTGGCGCCACTGGAGCTAGCACCACCGCCGAGGCCGCTGCCACTCTTCTTACTGTTGGAGCACGCGGTGAGCGCGAGCACACCGACCATGCCTACTACGGCGATCTTCGCCAGGGACTGAGTCCGCACTGACGTGTCCTCCCTTGTTCTCGACGCTCGACCTGAGCGCCGGGTTTACAACTCGACCAACCGATGATCTGGGTCATCCATCCGTTGGGGACAGATGTCGGGCGGTCGTGGGAGGCACGGTAGCGCGCCGAGAAGGCTTGCGGGTCACAAAACCGGTCCTACGCACCGGTCGTAACCAAATCGCGTCCGTACTGCACCCACTCGTAACATCGACGCCCGATTTCTTCACAAGATCACGGCCGGTACGCATATGGGGTAGCTCAAATCGGGCTCAAATGATCGCGCCGCGGAAACCGGCGAAACGTCAACGGCGGCCGGTTTCAGTCAACACGAGCTCGGCGACGACCCGCATGGTGGTTCGTTTGTCCATCGCCGCCCGCTGGATCCAGCGGAAGGCCTCGGGCTCGGACAACCGGTGTTCTGCCATCAGCACGCCCTTGGCCCGCTCTATGAGCTTGCGGGCCTCGAGCCGGTCCTGCAGGCCCTCGACCTCGGCTTCCAGGGCGCGGATCTCGGCGAAACGACTGGTAGCCATCTCGATCGCGGGCAGCAGGTCGCGTTTGTGGAACGGCTTGATCAGGTACGCCATCGCCCCAGCATCTCGGGCGCGCTCGATGAGGTCGCGCTGGCTGAACGCGGTGAGGATGACGACTGGGGCGATTCGGGCCCCGGCAATGTGACCGGCCGCGGTGATGCCGTCCATCTTGGGCATCTTCACATCACAGATCACCACGTCCGGTCGCAGATCCTTGGCCAGTTCGACAGCCTTCTCGCCATCGGCGGCCTCGCCGACCACGTCGAAGCCCTCTTCTATCAGCATCTCGCGCAGGTCGAGCCTGATGAGTGCCTCATCCTCGGCGATGAGGACCCGCCGGGTCACGGCCTGCGTAGCGACTGCCTGGCTCGGTGCACCCTTCACCGGCTTTGCTTGCTGGGGGGAGGCCACGACCTTGGCCGGCGCATCGCCGGCCACCTTGTCCGTGGTTACCTGGTCACCGGGTACAGCTCGGCTGGCTACCTCGTCACCGGATACCCGGTTGCCGGGCACCCCGTCGCCGGGTACTGCGTCGCCGGCAAACGCTGCCTGCTCGATCACGTGACTCACTACCTTCGCTCGTCTCGGCGATCCGGTACTCCGTTGGACCGGTGCGCGAGCCCAGAGCCTATCGGGCTAGACTCTCCGACGGCTTGAAGCCCCTGTATCCCAACGGCAGAGGAAGCGGATTCAAAATCCGTCCAGTGTGGGTTCGAATCCCACCGGGGGCACAAACTGCCGTCGGGGCGCCGCAGCGCGCGGAGCCGACTTCGGCGATTCAGTAGGTTCAACAGTCATGAACACGCACATGACGCCGCAGGAGTTCCGTCGCTACGGGCATGCGGTCATCGACTGGATCGCCGACTATCAAGCTCGCGTCGAATCTTTCCCGGTTATGTCAAAGGTCTCCCCCGGCGGGGTCCGGGCACAACTGCCAGCCGAAGCCCCCCAGCTTGGCGAGGGTTTCGAAGGGGTGATGGCCGACCTCGAGCGGGTGATCCTGCCCGGCATCACCCATTGGCAGCACCCGTCCTTCTTCGCCTTCTTCCCTGCGAACGCATCCGGGCCGGCGATCCTCGGGGACCTGCTCGCTTCCGGCCTCGGGGTGCAAGGCATGTTGTGGGCGACCTCGCCGGCAGCCACCGAACTGGAGACGCTGGTCCTGGATTGGCTGGCTCAACTCCTGGATCTGCCCGCCAGGTTCCGCTCGGAAGGCCCGGGCGGCGGGGTCATCCAGAGCACCGCCTCGGATGCCGCGCTAGTTGCACTGCTCGCGGCGTTGCACCGGGTCAGCGGTGCCGCCACGGAGACCGCGGGAGTCTCAACCGGCCGCTATACCGTCTACACGTCCTCGCAGACCCACTCGTCCGTCGAGAAGGCCTGCAGGATCGCCGGACTGGGCTCCGACGCGCTTCGCAAGATCTCGACCGACCCCTGGACGCAGTCGGCTGATCCCCAGCACCTGGCCGAGTTGCTGGCGGCCGACGTCGATGCCGGATATACGCCTGTCCTGGTGGTCGCCTCGGTCGGCGCGACCGGAACCGGCGCCCTCGACCCGGTCGCCGAGCTGGCCGACCTGGCACACCGGCACAACGCGTGGTTGCACGTCGACGCCGCTTGGGCTGGCGTGGCGGCAGTCTGCGAGGAGTTGAGATTCATCAACGACGGGCTGGAGAAAGTTGATTCCTACGCGACCAATCCGCACAAGTGGTTGCTGACCAACTTCGACTGCAACGCGTTTTGGGTGGCTGATCGCACGGCCCTGATCGGCGCCTTGTCGATCCTGCCCGAGTACCTTCGCAACACCGCCACCGAGTCGGGCTCGGTGATCGATTACCGGGACTGGCAGGTGCCGCTGGGACGCCGGTTCCGGGCGTTGAAGCTCTGGGCGGTGCTCCGCTGGTATGGCGCCGCCGGATTGGCCGCCCACATCCGGCAGCACGTCGGCCTAGCGTCCGAGTTCGGTGCCTGGGTCCAAGCCGACCCGCGATTCGAGATTCTGGCCCCCTACCCGTTGGCGCTCGTGACCTTCCGGCTTCGCAACGGTGACCAGGCCACCAGGGCGCTGCTCGACGCGGTGAACGACACCGGTCAGGCCTACCTCACGCACACCCTGGTCAACGGTCAGCTGGCAATCAGAATGGCCATCGGTTCGGTGCTGACCGAGCGTCGACACGTCGAGGCGGCCTGGGCGCTGATCAGTTCGCTCGCCGGCTGAGCCCGGGGCCGCTCAGCCGAACTGTTCGGTCACGTTGGGCAGCCGGATCATGCCCTCCTGGGCGACGCTGGCCACATGCCGGCCGTCCTGGCTGAAGAACCGGCCGGTGGCCAAGCCGCGGCCACCGGTGGCGGACGGGGATTCCGAGGTGTACAGGAGCCATTCGTCGGCCCGGAACTGGCGATGAAACCACATGGCATGATCCAGCGAGGCCATCGAGATCGGATCCAGCCGAGCGGCGAGTCCGTGGTGGATCAATACCGAGTCGAGCAGATTGAGGTCCGAGGCGAAGGTAACCGCACACACGTGCAGCAACGGATCATCCGGCAGGCTTCCGTCGGTGCGCAACCAAATCCGGTGCGGCTGGTTCTCCCGCGGACCCAGGCCCCGCTGCACCCAAGGCGGGTCATCGACGTACCGGACGTCGAACGCCTGCGGGATCAGCCGCGCGATCTCCTCCAATTCGGCAAAGCCTTGATAGCGCTCGGCCAGCGTCGGCAGAGATTGCGGTGACGGCACCGAAGGCATCGGCACCTGATGATCGATACCGTCCTGAGGCAGCTGGAATGACGCGGAGAGGGTGAAGATCGGCTGACCGTGTTGGATCGCGATCACCCGACGCACCGAGAAGGACTGACCGTCCCGCACGCGCTCCACGGTGTAGACGATCGGGGTCGCCGGATCGCCGGGCCGGATGAAGTACGAGTGCAGCGAGTGCACCTGACGATCGGAATCGACGGTGCGGCCGGCGGCCACCAATGCCTGTCCGGCCACCTGACCACCGAACACCCGCTGCAGTGACACCTTCGGGCTGATGCCCCGGAAGATGTTCACCTCGATCGCTTCGAGGTCGAGCAGCCGCACCAGGCCGTCGACAACGGCCTGCCCTGTGAGCGGAATGTTGAGCTCGGCCTCAGCGGTCACGTTGCAAGACGCCTCCGATGTGGTGCACCCGAATCGTGTTGGTCGTGCCCGGTGTCGCCGGAGGTGTCCCCGCGACGATAACGACCAGATCGTCGGGACGACATACCCGCTGAGCCAGCAGCGCCGAATCGACCTGGCGGACCATCTCGTCGGTCGTCTGAACCGTCCACACCTTGTGTGCCTCCACCCCCCACGACAAGGCCAGTTGACGCTGGACATTCTCCTCCGGAGTGAAGGCCAGCACGATCTGATGCGCGTGCAACCTGGCCAACCGGCGTGCGGTGTCCCCGCTCTGGGTGAATGCGACCAGCGCGGTGGCACCGAGGGAGTCGCCGATCTCCTTGGCTGCCTTGGCGATCACGCCACCGGGGGTGCGCGGTTCGTGCAGCAGCGCCGCGACGTCGACGCTGTTCTCCTCGACCGAGCCGATGATGCGGGCCATCGTGGCCACGCTCTGGATGGGGTAGGTGCCGACGCTCGTCTCACCGGACAGCATCACCGCATCGGCACCGTCGAGCACCGCGTTGGCGACGTCCGATGCCTCGGCCCGGGTCGGACGGGAATGGGTGATCATCGACTCGAGCATCTGGGTGGCCACGATGACCGGTTTGGCGTTGTCACGGCAGATCGCCACGGCACGCTTCTGGATGATCGGCACCTGTTCCAAAGGCATTTCCACCCCGAGGTCACCGCGAGCGACCATCACGCCATCGAAGGCCAGCACGATATCGACCAACCGGTCGACCGCCTCCGGCTTCTCGATCTTCGCGATGACCGGACGTCGGATGCCGACGCGATCCATGACCTGGTGAACCAGCTTGATGTCGTCAGGCGACCGGACGAACGACAGCGCAATCCAGTCCACCCCGAGCCGCAGCGCGAACTCGAGGTCGTCGATATCCTTCTCGCTCAGGGCCGGCACGCTCACCGAAACACCGGGCAGCGACAGACCTTTGTTGTTGCTGACCGTGCCGCCCTCAGCGACGTCGCACACCACATCCGTGCCGTCCTCCACCGCCACTGCCACCAGGGCGACGTTGCCGTCGTCGACGAGCAGTTTGTCGCCTGGCTTCACATCGGCCGCGAGTTGCTTGTAGGTGGTGGACACCCGATCGTGATCGCCCTCGATGTCCTCGACGGTGATCCGGACCCGGTCACCGGTCGCCCACACGACGGGGCCTTCGGCAAAGCGTCCGAGCCTTATCTTCGGTCCCTGCAGGTCGGCCAGCGTGGCCACATTGCGGCCGGCGGCGTCAGCAGCGGCGCGTACGGCGTGGAACCGCACGGCGTGATCGGCGTGCTCCCCGTGGCTGAAGTTGAGGCGGGCTACGTCCATCCCCGCTTCCACCAGGGCGCGGGTGCGCTCCGGGGCATCGGTGGCGGGACCCAAGGTGCAGACAATCTTTGCTCGGCGACTCACGAGGCAACCCTAAACGCTATGGGCAAGTCGTTGTCAGCCGCGTCACGTTTTTGGTACCGGCACCTCGCTCAGCCGAGCAGCGAATCCACGTAGCACCAGCGCCAGGCCTCACCAGGCTCGACGCTGCGCATCACCGGATGCCGGGTGGCACCGAAGTGCTTGTCGGCATGCAAACCGGGCGAGGAGTCACAGCACGCCACGTGCCCACAGGTCAGGCACATGCGCAGGTGCACCCATACCAGGCCGGCCTCGACGCATTCCCGGCACTCGCCCGGGTGGTCCGGGCGATGGGTGATCGGAGCGTCCTGCAGGTGGGCGCAGGCCTCGGCGGCATGGGTGGGGATCAGTTGGTCCTCGCGGACTTCGTCCTCGGCCTCGCTCAACCGATCGATGGTGGATTCCTCGAGATCCAGCATGCTCATGACGGCCTGCAGCACCTCGTGATCCAGTCGGCCGGTGTCGCGGACCTGCAACAATTCGGCGCGCTCGGCGTTCAACACCTTCAAACGAAGCTTGCGGTACTTCTCGCTGGGTGTCACGTGGTCACCGGCCGTCGGTCCGAGCCGCTCCCAGGCCGCATTCGTCCGTTGCAGCAAACGGTTGCGAACCTGTTCGATCAGATCGGGGTTGATCGGCGGATCCGCCTTCTCGGCGATCTCGTCCAGGCGGCGCAAGCCGGCGTCGGCTGACTGTTGCAGCAGTCCCGCCATCTGAAGCGCGTCCTCGGCGCGGCTGGGTCCGCGCAGGTGCAGCCAGCGCACCAGCATCGGCAGCGAGGTGCCCTGGACCAGCAGCGTGCCGGCCGTGACCACGAACGCAGCCAGAATCAGCACCGGCCGATAGGGCATGTTGGCGTTGGACGGCAGCACGAAGGCGGCGGCCAGGGTGACCACCCCGCGCATGCCCGCCCAGCCGACGACCAGGACCTCGCGCGGGCTGGGTGGCGTCTCCTTGCGGCGGACCGCCGGTATCAGGTGTGGCAGGTAGGTCGCCGGGAAGACCCAGATCAGCCTGAGGACCACGACGGTAACCAGGATCGCCACGCAGGCCCAGATCACGTGGCTGTGCGTCAGGCCGGCGTTCCAGGCGTCATCGACGATGGTGCGGACCTGCAGCCCGATGAGCAGAAACACCGAACTCTCCAGCACGAAGTCCACGGTTCGCCAATTGGTCCGCTCGGCGATCCGGGACGCGGCGCTCTGCAGAACCGGAGCCCGGTGCCCCAGGATCAGTCCCGCCACTACCACAGCCAGGACGCCGGAGGCGTTCAGTTCCTCGGCGGGCAGGTACGCCGCGAAGGGCGCGAGGAAGGACACCGTCGTGTCGAGCACCGGATCGGTGAAGCGGCGCCGGATCTCCCCGAGCAGCAGCGCGACGGCTACCCCGGTCAGCGCTCCCCCGACCGCCGCCCACAGGAAGTTGCCGGCCACGCTCAGCACGCTGACCGAACCGGCCGTTGCGGCGATCGCCGTGCGCAATGCCACCAGGGCGGTGGCGTCGTTCAGCAGTGATTCGCCTTCGAGAATCGTGATGATCCGGCGGGGCATTCCGACCCGCCGGGCGACGGCCGATGCCGCCACCGCGTCCGGCGGGGCAACCACGGCTCCGAGCGCGACCGCGGCGGCGAACGGGATGGGCAACACCCACCACGCCACCAGTCCCACCCCGAACGCGGTGAAGATGACCAGGCCCACCGATAGCAGGCCGATAGCTCGCCGGTTGGCCTTGAAGTCGACCAGCGAGCTCCGGATGGCCGTGGTGTAGAGCAGCGGCGGCAGTAGCCCGACGAGCACGAGTTGCGGGGTGAGCTTGACGTCCGGGACGACCGGCAGATACGAGCCGAGGATGCCGGCCGCGGTGAGCACCAGCGGCTCGGACAGGCCGAACCGCCGGGCAAACATCGCGACCACCGCGGCCACCGCCACCAGTGCCGCAAGTCCCGAGGCCAGATGCATCGCTCAATCCTTGCAGGCCGGCGTCCGGATCTGCATCGGCCTAGGAGCGGGGATCAACCCCGGGCGGCCGCCATCACCGCTTCGTCGACGTCACGGCCCTCGGCCATCGCTTGTCTGGTGGCCTCAATGACCCGCTTGTAGTCCCGCGGCATGATCA
>JAVEEN010000241.1 GCA_030840445.1 Pseudonocardiales bacterium | reverse complement strand
TGCCATTGTGCGAGCGCCGCGACTCCCGCCGCGGACGTGTCGTTGGTCAGGACGCCCTTGATGTAGTTCACCAATCGATCGTGTTCGGAGTGGAACACCTGGTGGATGGTGGTGAGCGCGATGTTCTCGTTGACGCGACCGTCACCGGCGCAGAAGTGCGCGTTCAGCATCTCGTCGTCGTAGGTACCGGCCGGCTGGTTTGCAAAGTCGGCGGATGCCACCGTGTCGTCATCAGGCACCGGAGCAACCGGCGGCGTGCCCGGGTTGTGGTCAGTGTCCACCGGGCTCGGGTCGGCGTTGTGCGCGATGTCGGTGAGGAACGGCGTGTCGAAGTAGATCACGTCGCTCGGCACCGCAACCGGGTTTGCCGTGTCGCCCTCAACCAAACCGTGATTGCGGGTGACGTACTGCGGCAGTCCCCGCGTCGGGCCAGGAATGAACTTGCCGTACGGGTCGGTGGCCAGCATCGGAATGTTGGTCACGTCCCGGTCGACGAGCAGCAGTCCCAGCAGGTTGGCTGCTTGAGCCTTCACGGTGGACCAGGTGGCCATAGCGGTTGCCTGATTGCCCGCCGGTCCGCCGAGCAGGCTGCCGGTAGACACCGGCTTGCCGGCGGCGTTGTTGACGTACTCCCGAAGGTAGACCTGGTGGGAGGCGTGCGAGGTGTAGGTCTGGCTCTGGTCGACCCAGGGCGAGTCAGTGTTGTTGGCGTTCTGGACGTCATCGGCGCTCTCGTCCACCGGCGTCGCCGGATCGTCGCCGAGAATACCATCCGGTCCCGGCTGATTCTGGGCCCGCGTGAGAACCATGAACCGCAGCTGAGGCGGCAGATCGTCGGCGTTGCCGAGGATGTGGTCCTTACCGGCGATCAGCGGATCGTCCGCGTGCAGCGGCACGAATACGGTGCCACCGCTCTTGACGGTCTGGTCGACTCCATGGTCGAAGAACTGGCCGAAGAAGGTGAACAGCGAGTTGTACGGCGGCGAGAGGCCGACATCGGTGGTCACGTTGGGGATGAAGAGCGTGTCGTGCTTGGGCACACAGTCGGCCGGGACACCCGTCACGGGTGGATCGGCCAGCGGGTCCGGGTCAGTCGTGCAGGGAAACAGACCAGGATTGCCCTGGGTGCGAACCGGGAATCCGGCTGCGGCAACAGCGGCCGGGTTGGTCGAGGTCTGGTCGACGATCAGGTTGCTGATGACTCGGGGCTGGGAGTCGAAGACGTTGCCCTTTTTCTGCTTGTAGGAACTCGGTCCGGCCGGCCCGAACCCGGGCGGTGTCGACTCGGCGTCGGCGAACGTCGGTGTGGTGAGTCGCGGGAACGGCTGGTCGGCCGCACCGAACGTCTCGCGCCCTGCGAACAAGTTGTTGCAGGAACCGTCGACGGTGCGCAACCCGTAGGCCGTGAGCCGATCCGGGATCTGATCCGGGCCGGGACCGACCAGAGTTCCGCACGGATTGGTCGGCGTCAGGGTCGTCGCGTGCTTCTCGGCGATCTTGATCTGCTTGAGGATGAACGCCAGATCAGCCGGCGTCACGGTGAATCCTTGGCCTACCGGTGCCGTAGCCCCGTAGGCGCTTGGTGGCAGGGCTCCAGCTCCAAGCCCGCACACCATCAGTAACGCGGCAACTGCCGCCGTAGATCGCTTTCTAGTTCGCACGGTGACCCCCCTGGGTGATGACCTGTCTCGGGCATCGGCCGCCGGCCCGCTGAGGGTCGATGTGTCGGCCGTAGCCCGAGCGTCTGTGTGAGACAGACGCCGAGCGGGACTGTGCGCCTAGAGCGTCAAACGGGCGTGAAAAGCGGTTACGGACTACAGACCCCTCAAATTAGGGGCTCACATCAGGTTCATGCTTTGTTACGGTCAGGTTCGCTTGGCAGTTGACAAGCTCGGTCCATGGCAAACGGGGGGGACCCATGACCGCAGTTCTTCAGCCACGCCTCGGAAGTGACCGAGGCGTGATCGCAGTCAGAATGTTGGGATCGTTGCAGGTCTGTCGGGCTGACGGGTCGCTGGTGGAGGTCCACGAATGGCGGACCGGTAAGACAGCCGATCTGTTTCGGATTCTGGCGATGCATGCGGGGGATCCGGTCACCACCCACAGCCTGATGGCGGCGTTGTGGCCCAATTCCGATCGCCCGCACGCGCAGGCAAGCCTGCGCACCGCAGCATCTCAGTTACGGCACGTGCTCGGCGAGGGCGTTGTGCAACGCAGCCTCGCCGGTTTGCGGGTGACCGGAATCTGGGTAGACCTGCTGGCCTTGCGGGCACTGCTCAGCGAGGCCCGGACAGCCATGCGGGCCGGCGATCTGGTCGCAGTGCAGACCATCGCGCGCGAGGCTGACCTGCTGTACCGGGGGGAACTACGCGCCCACGACGACGCCGCCGACTGGGTGGTCACCGAACGCCGCGCGTTGGCCGCTACCTACCAGACCTTGCAATGCGATGCCGCGGAATCGGCCATCGCCTTGGGCAACGCTTCCGAGGGCGTGGATTTTGCCGGCCGTGCTATCGCCCTGGACCCGTTCTGCGAACGGGCCAGCCGCACGCTCATGCATGGCTATGCCGCAACGGGCAACGTGTCACGGGCGCTTCGCGAGTACGAGCGCTGCCGGTCGCTGTTGGCCGAGGAGCTCGGGGTAGATCCGTCCCCGCAGACCCGTGAAGTGCACTTATACCTGCTACGGTGCGGCTGAGCTCAGGAGCTCAGTCTCGCCAGCTGCACCGCGACAGCTAGGGCAAGGGCCAGATCCGCAACAGAGCCCGCCCTATGACATTGCCGATGGGCACCGGTCCGAGGCTGCGCGAGTCGACCGAGTTCGCCCGGTTGTCACCCATCACGAACACCGTCCGGGCGGGAACGGTCACCGGGCCGAAGTACACCGAGTCCATTTGTGCCGGATCGACAAAGGGTTCTTCGATCGCCCGCCCGTCGACCACAAGCACACCGTCCTCGATGCCCACCGTGTCACCGGCCACGGCTACCACCCGCTTGATCAGCAGGCCCGGCGTGGTGGGCAGTTCGAATGCGACGACGTCACCGCGGCGCGGGTGATGCGCGCGGGCCGATATCTTGTCGATGAGCAGGTGATCGCCGTCGGTCAGCGTCGGTGACATGCTTTGCGAACGAACCCGCACCGGTTCGACCAGGAACGAGGCGGTGACCAGCACACCGGTCAGCACTA
>JAVEEN010000219.1 GCA_030840445.1 Pseudonocardiales bacterium | reverse complement strand
TGAACCAGTCCGACGGAAGCCGGCCGGTGAACCATGCCACCGCGTCGTCGGCCGGTGGGAGGTCGGCCTGCTGCCAGCCCCCAGGGCGCCCGAAGCCACGGCCGCCACCCCGATGACCGCGCCCTTCGCCGCGCGGGCCGCGCCCCTCACCGCGCGGGCCGCGGCCACCCCGAGGTCCGCGAGCCGGTCCGGCGGCCGGGTCATCCGGACCAAGGCCCTCATTGTGTGCAAACATGAATTTTCTCCTTAGCTATGTTCAACACTTACATGATTACACCGCAGGTCCAACTGTGACAAGGCAATTCGCATGGCGTTGTTCCCGGGCACGACGCAAACAGGGGTCCGGGCCCTAGAGTCGTGGGGTGCAAACATCCACTGCTGCAGCACGGGCCGGCCGGCTCGACGCCTTCGGAACGACCATCTTCGCCGAAATGTCCGCCCTGGCCCTGGCTACCGGGAGCATCAACCTCGGTCAAGGGTTTCCGGACACCGACGGACCGGCCTGGGTTCTTGAAGCCGCGGTGCAGGCAATTCGATCCGGCCGGGGGAATCAGTACCCGCCAGGTGTCGGCATCCCTGAGCTGAGACGCGCTGTCGCGGCTCACCAGCAAGACTGGTACGGCCTGCAGTTCGATCCCGACGCGGAGGTGCTGATCACCGTCGGGGCCACCGAGGCGATCGCCGCGGCGATTCTCGGCTTGACCAACCCCGGGGACGAGGTGATCACCTTCGAGCCCTACTACGACTCGTATGCGGCATGCATTGCGCTCGCCGGTGCAGACCGGCGGGTCGTGACACTGCGCCCGGATGGCGGCCGGTGGACCTTCGACCCGGACGAACTCCGGGCGGCCGTCACCGGCCGGACCAGGCTGATCCTGCTCAACACCCCGCACAACCCGACCGGCACAGTGCTGACCGAGTCGGAACTCGCCGTCGTCGCAGAACTGGCCCGTGAGCACGATCTGATCGTGGTTTCGGACGAGGTGTACGAGCACCTGGTCTTCGACGGCCGGCATATCCCGTTGGCGACGCTGCCCGGGATGGCCGAACGCACGGTCACCATCTCCAGCGCCGGCAAGACCTTCAGCGTGACGGGCTGGAAGGTGGGCTGGGCCTGCGCCCGGCCCGCTTTGCTGAACCGGGTCCGCGCGGTGAAGCAGTTCCTGACCTACGTCGGCAGTGGACCGTTCCAGCACGCCATCGCCTCAGCCCTGACGGCACCGGCCGAGTATTACCAATCGATCACGGCGCAGTTGCAAGTTCAGCGAGACACCCTCACCGATGGGCTCATCGCGCTCGGCTTCACGACCCTGGTGCCGCAGGCCACCTATTTCGCCACCGTCGACGTCGGCGCGGAAGCCGAGCGGTGGTGCCGCGCGCTGCCGGAGCGGGCTGGGGTAGTAGCCATCCCGTCACGCGTCTTCTACGACTCCGACATCGATCGCTACGTTCGGTTCGCGTTCTGCAAGAAGGTGGACGTATTGACCGACGCCCTGCAGCGGCTGGGGAAACTGCCGTCATGAGGAGGAAGCCGGTGGGTGTGGGTATGGAGGAGTGCTCATGAAGATCGCAGCGATCCAGCACGACATCGAATGGGAGGACGGCGCCGCAACCAGGAAGCACCTGGTGCCCATGATCGCCGATGCGGCCAGCGGCGGTGCGCGCTTGATCGTGCTCAGCGAGATGTACGCCACCGGCTTCTCGATGGATCCCGCGCGCGTCGCTGAGGAATCTGGTGGCGACAACGAGCAGTTCCTGATCGATCAGGCCAGGGCGCACCAGGTCTGGCTGATCGGCTCGATCGCGCAATGGTCACCCGTCGCTGGCGAAACCGGCCGGCCGCCGCGCGGCGTCAATGTCGCGGTGGTTGCCGGCCCGGACGGCCAGTTACATCACTACACCAAGATCCATCCGTTCAGCTATGCCGGTGAACACGAGCGCTACGACGCCGGCACCGACTTCCTGACCGTGTCCATCGAGGGCCTGCGGGTATCGGTTTTCATCTGTTACGACCTGCGATTCGCCGACGAGTTCTGGCAGCGGGCATCCGACACCGACCTCTATGTACTGCCGGCGAACTGGCCCGAACCGCGGCGGGAACACTGGCGGGTCCTGCTCCGCGCCCGAGCCATCGAGAACCAGGCGTACGTGCTGGGATGTAACCGAGTAGGCAAGGTCGACAAGCTCAATCACACCGGCGATTCGGCGATCATCGATCCGCTCGGAAGGGTTCTCGTCGAGGCCTCGGTGGTCGAGGCGGTACTGGCGGCCGAGGTGAGTGCAGACGAGGTGAGCCGAGTTCGGGCGCGTTTCCCGTTCCTGCCCGACCGCCGGTGAGTGGTCCGATCCGCCCATGAGATATCCGCGGATCCTCCGGGTCGCTGATCTGATCCGGACCACGGAAGCCGAATTGCAGAGCGTGGCTGTGGCGCTGCCCCGAGGGGTCACAGTAGCGACGGCCGAGCTGGCGTCCGGAGTGCTGGTGACGTTGGAAGCCCGCCGGAACTGGTGGGACCGCCGGCCGCGAGCGACCGTGCTGAACTCCCTGCAGAAGGTGATGGATCGCTTCCGCGCCTGCGATCAGGTAGTGGTGGTGGCTGCTGCGCTGTTCTCCGACGGCCGGGTGCTGGCCGCCCAGCGCGGGCATCCCCCAGCGCTCGCCGGCAAGTGGGAGTTTCCCGGAGGCAAGGTCGAGAAGGGCGAGTCCCCGGAACGGGCGCTGGTCCGCGAGTGTGCCGAGGAACTGGACGTCGAGGTGTCGGTCGGCGCCGAGATCGCGAGGGTGCGCCTCGATGACGGCGCGCTCCTGATCTTGTTCTCGGCCCGGCTCGTCGATCCCCGCGCCGAGCCGAAGGCACTCGAGCACCAGGAACTCCGATGGTTGGCGGCGGCCCAAGTCGGATCAGTCGCCTGGCTCCCGGCAAATCAGAATTTTTCCGGCGACGTGATACGAAGGTTATAGATGTCGGCTACAGTCGCCGCTCGTAGTGAAAGCGTTAGACAGTGCAACGATGCACACCCCGTGCGTCCACCGTTTGACGAGTACCGGACCGACATCGACGCAGGGATGGATGGATGCTGAAGTTTCTCGCACGGCGGTTGGTGAACTACCTCATCCTGGTGTTCATTGCGACCAGTCTGGCGTACATCCTCGCCTCGATGACCTTCCATCCGGAGAACCGCTACCTCGGACGCAATCCACCGATCCCGGCGTCGACGATCGAACAGACGCTGAAGGAGCGCAACGCTGCCCCGGAGACTCCCGTGCTGGTCCGGTACGGACACTGGCTGAACGGCGTCGCTCACGGTGACTTCGGCAAGGTCATCCAGGGAGAGGAGCCCGTGTCGTCCGAGCTCAAACGCCGGATCGGCGTGAGCCTGCGGTTGCTGTTCTTCGGCACGGTGCTCGGTGCGGTTTTCGGTGTGCTGATAGGCGTGGTCGGCGCGGTGCGGCAACGAAAACCCATCGACGTGGTCGGCACTGTGGGCTCCTATATTCTGCTGGCCACGCCGACCGTGGTCATCATCATCGTGGTCCAGACGATCTTCGTCTGGATCAACCGGCATTCCGGCAACGCTGGCTTGTTCCCGCAGACGGGCGAGTACACAAGCAACCTGCACGGACTGGCGTTCTGGCTCGACCGGGGCCGCAGGCTCGTTGCGCCGACCATCGTGCTGACCCTGCTCGGCGCCTCGTTCTACAGCCGTTACCAGCGCAGCGCGATGTTGGACGTGCTGGGCAGCGACTTCCTGCGGACCGCTCGGGCCAAGGGCCTGACCCGCCAGCAGGCCCTGTTCAAGCACGGCGTCCGAACTGCGTTGATCCCGATGATGACCTTCTTCGCCTATAGTTTCGGACTGCTGCTCACCGGCGCGACGTTCACCGAATCGCTCTTCGGCTGGAACGGTATGGGTAAATACCTGATCGAGTCGGTGCAAAGCCGGGACACGAACGCGGTGGCTGCCGTCACCTGCTTCACCGCCGTGCTGGTGCTGCTGTCCGGCATGCTGTCCGACATCCTCTACGCCGCGCTCGATCCGCGCGTCCGGTCCAGGTAGCAGGGGGCTCGCGAAATGTCCATGTCACCCCAGGAAGTCTTCGAACTTCCCGATCCGTCCAGCTCCGATCCCGGCGCGGTGAACGAGCCCGATCGGCATGCCACGACGGAATCGCTGACCCGTGGCCGACTCATCCTGCGACGGTTCCTACGCCACCGAACCGCATTGGCGGCCGTCGTGGTGCTGGTGTTGATGTTCCTGCTTGCCTATCTGGGGCCCTACCTCACCGTGTGGAAGTACGACGACTTCGACCAGGAGCACATCCTGACCGGCCCGAGCGCAAATCACTTCTTCGGCGTCGACCAGCTCGGACGCGACGTCTTCGCCCGCACCCTGCACGGCCTGCAGAAGTCTTTGATCATCGGGGTGTTCGCGGCTCTGATCACCACCGCCTTCGCCGCGCTGGCCGGTTCCGTCGCCGGCTATTTCGGGCGCTGGGTCGACGCCGGCCTGGTGTGGGTCATCGATCTCCTGCTGGTCCTTCCGAGCTTCCTGGTGCTGGCCATTCTCAGCCCGGTGCTGGCCGGCAAGAGCTGGCTGTGGCTGGTGCTGCTGCTGTCGGTATTCGGCTGGATGATCACCGGCCGGGTGGTCCGCGGGATGACCCTGAGCTTGAAGGAGCGCGAGTACGTCAACGCGGCGCGGTTCATGGGGGTCGGCTCGTTCACCATCATCCGCCGGCACCTGCTGCCCAATATGGCCTCGCTGCTCATCGTGGACGTCACCATCAACGTCGGCGTGACGATCCTGGCCGAGACCAGCCTGAGTTTCTTCGGTTTCGGCGTGCAGGCGCCGGACGTTTCGCTGGGCACGGTCCTGGGTGACTCGCAGGACCTGGCGACCACCTATCCGCACGTGTTCCTCTTCGGCGGTGTCCTGCTCATCATCACAGTGTTGTGCGTGAGCGTGATCGGCGACGCCCTCCGAGATGCCATCGACCCCTCATCAGGAACGAGCACATTGTGAGCCAGACGTTCTCGGCAGCCGAGCCGGCGCCGCCGGCCGACTCGGCGTCACCGCTGCTGGAGGTCCGCGACCTGTCGGTCTCTTTCCGCAGCGAAGCCGGCCAGGTCAACGCGGTTCGGGGCGTGACGTACACCGTCAACCCGGGGGAGACCGTAGCCATCGTCGGCGAGTCCGGCTCCGGCAAGTCCGTGAGTTCGCTGGCGGTGATGGGTCTGCTCCCGTCCAGCGCCACGGTCACCGGCTCGATCAGGTTCAAGGGCCAGGACCTGCTGAGCCTGAACGATCGTCAGCTGTCGAAGCTGCGGGGATCAGGGCTGTCGATGATCTTCCAGGATCCGCTGTCGGCCCTGACGCCGGTGTACACGATCGGTGACCAGATCGCCGAGGCGGTCCGGATCCACCAGGACGTGTCCAAATCGCAGGCGGCCAGGCGGGCCGTGGAACTCCTGGACCTGGTCGGGATCCCGAATCCCCAGTTGCGCGCGGGCTCTTTCCCGCATGAGTTCTCCGGCGGGATGCGGCAGCGCGCCATGATCGCCATGTCGATCGCCAACGACCCCGACTTGATCATCGCCGACGAGCCCACCACCGCACTCGATGTCACCATCCAGGCCCAGGTGCTGGAGGTGCTCAAGAAGGCGAAAGAGGCGACCAATGCGGCGACGGTGTTGATCACGCACGATCTCGGGGTGGTCGCCGGCTTCGCCGACCGGGTGATGGTCATGTACGCCGGCAAGGCCGTG
>JAVEEN010000211.1 GCA_030840445.1 Pseudonocardiales bacterium | reverse complement strand
CCACCCGGGCGCTGATGGAGCGCAAGCAACGTCCGCTGTCGGTGGGGTTCTGGTTCTCCCTCGGCCACTCGACCATCGTGTTCGCGCTGTGCGTGCTGCTCTCGGTCGGTATCCGCTCGCTGGTCGGGCAGGTGTCCAATGGTGGTTCCCGATTGCACCAGATCACCGGCACGGTGGGGGTCACCGTGTCCGGCGTATTCCTGCTGCTGCTCGGCGGCCTGAACTTCGTCGTCCTCGTCGGCATCCTCAAGGTCTTCGGTCGCATGCGGGAGACGGTCGTCCACGAGGCCGAATTGCAGGACCTGCTCAACAAGCGCGGGTTCCTCAGCCGGATCCTGGTCCGGGTCACGGCGTTGGTGAAGAAGCCGATCCACATGTACCCGGTCGGCGTGCTGTTCGGACTCGGGTTCGACACCGCCACCGAGGTGTCATTGCTCGTCCTCGCGAGCGCGGGGGCCGCCTATGCATTGCCCTGGTACGCCATCATGTGCCTGCCGGTGCTGTTCGCGGCAGGTATGTGCCTGCTGGACACGATCGACGGCACCTTCATGAACTTCGCCTATGGCTGGGCCTTCAGCCAGCCGGTGCGCAAGGTCTACTACAACATCACGATCACGTCGCTGTCCGTGCTTGTCGCGGTGGTCATCGGCAGCGTCGAACTGTTGTCCCTGTTGTCCGATCAACTCAAGCTCGGCGGCGGCTTCTGGTCGTTCATCGGCCGGATCGGCGATTTCCAGTTCAGCGGTTATCTCGTCGTCGGGCTGTTCGTGCTGACCTGGGGCGTGTCGGTGGGCGTATGGAAGCTGGGAAGGATCGAAGAACGGTGGCAACCCAGGTTGTCAGAGGAATGACCTAGCCCGCGCCGGGGGCGTACGGCGGTGCCACGCCCCAGCCCCAACGCGGAACGGGTGCCTGCGCGACCGGATCCGCGCCGGGCTGGGAGTTGTGCACCGCGAGCCTCGTTCCCCATTCGAGGTAGCCGACGAAGGCTGCCCGGAACTCCGGATCGTCGGGCAGCCCGGCGTCGTCTGCGGCCCTGCTCATCAGCGAGGCGAACCGAAACCGTTGTTCGGCGGTGATGGCGAGATCGCGGTGATGCTCGAGCATCCGTTCATAGCCGCCAAGTTCGGCGGTGTATGTCGGCGGGCCGCCGAACACCTCGATCCACCACAGCGTGACGTGGGCCCGGTGTGGCTCAGCTACGCCGCCTGGGAACAGCGGACTGAGCAGCTCGTCCTGCTCGACCCGGTCGTAGAAGGCGTCGATCAGGCGGCGAAACGCGGTGTCGCCGCCGGCCCATTCGTACAACGACGGAAGTTCGCCCTGGGTCATCGCCGCAGTGTAGAGGCCTCCTTTGGTACGCAATCAGACGGTAAGCACTCAGATCCAGCTGACCCGGCCGTGCAGCGCTGCGTAGCCGACGAAGCTCACGGTGTCGATGACGCTGTGGGCGATGACCAGGGGCAGGACGCGCTTGGTGCGGGTGAACCACCAGCCGAACAGCACGCCCATGACGAAGTTTCCCAGGAAGCCACCGAGCCCCTGGTACGTGTGATAGCTGCCCCGGATGGCGGCACTGATCAGAATTGCTTTCCACGGTGTCCAGTTCAGCTGCCGCATTCGAGTCAGCAGGAACCCGATCATCACCACCTCCTCCAGCAACCCGTTCTGGATCGCGTCGAGGACGAGGATCGGGTAGCGGTACCAGATATCGGCCAACCCGGACGCGCTGATTTGAGCGTTGACCCCGAGATACCGGGCGAGCGCTACCAGTCCGAGCCCCGGTATCCCGATCAGCGCAGCGATGCCCAGACCCTGCAGGGCATCCAGCCGTAGGCGGCTCCGATCGAAGCCAATGCCGAAGCCGGGTAGGTGGCCGCTGATGCTCAGCAGGTAGAGCGCCAGCAGGGCGGGAATGACCCCGTTCAGGACACCGAGCACCTGATAGGACAGGTCGACCCAGGCCCGTGGGCTCTCCGAGGGGTTCAGGGTGGCGACCGCGCCTCGGAAACCGCCCCGGGTCTGGATGTCGGCGAAGTTGATCAGCGAGCTGATGGCCGAGACGCCGAGCGATACGCCCAGTACCAGCAGGATCTCGATACCCGGCTGCCGGGGTGACGGAACAGCCGGCTCGGTGACTCTCGGCTCGATCTCGGTGCTCATTTGTGCATAATGCCTGAGCGCACCGATCCTGGCGGGGATCAAGCGCCCGGGCAACCGAATCCTAACAACATCATCGGTTAGCGAAGGACACGTTGTTGCAGGCCTTGCAGGTCTCCTCAGGGATCACGCCGGCGCGCATGAGCAGGCCGAACACGATGCAGCCAAGGCAAACTCCCAGGATCGACTCCAGGCCAGCGGCGACCACGATCACGGCCAACAGCAGGTTGGCCACCGCGGCGGAGCCGAAGCCCAGCCACGCTATGGCCGCGCCACCGGTTACCACGGTTCCGATCGCCTGGGCGAACCGTTTCGGCGGTCCTGGCACCAGTTTCGCAGCCCCGAGCCGGGGCGCGATCACCCGAGTGGCGAGTTGGCCCAGCGGACTGAGAGTCGGGCCGCTGGCCACCCGCGCCACGAACCCCAGCGCCAGGAGCGGAGTCAGCCAGAGCCACTGGGTCGAAAGGGCGAGCAGGGCGATGACCAGTACGCCGGCAGCAACCGTCCTGGCCGCCTTCTCGTTCACCGGGTTGGGAAAGCCGATCACTTTCATCTCCACGAAACCAGTCGAGAAAGCTGGCTATTCCGAGGCGCCGGGATGACGGCGGGAATCCATCGTCCGGCCGATCCTTTCCTACCAGGATCAATGGCCACGGGCGATCCACTCGTCGAGGTGGTCGGCCTCGGCCCCGATGGACGTGTCGTCCCCGTGGCCAGGGTGTACCACGGTCTCGGACGGCAGGCTCAGGACCGAGTCCCGGATCGAGGCGATGATGGTGTCGAAGTCCGAATACGAGCGGCCGGTGGCCCCTGGCCCGCCCTTGAAGAGCGTGTCGCCGCTGAACAGCGCACCGAGTTCGGGGGAGTAGTAGCAAACCGCCCCGGGTGCGTGACCCGGAGTGTGGATGGCGTCGAGATGCACATCGGCCACCATGATCCCGTCGCCATCAGTCAGCGGTTCGAAGTCGAAGTCCGGATAGGTCTGCCGCCACAGCACGTCGTCGTCGGGATGAAGGCGGACCGGCGCGTCGAACTCCTGTGCCAGCGCCCGCGCCGCGGTGATGTGATCGTCATGCGCATGCGTGCACAAGACCGCAAGCAGAGCCCGTTCCCCGATCAGGGCGGCGATGGCATGGGCGTCATGGGGCGCGTCGATCACCACGCACTCGTGAGTGTCCCCGATCACCCAGACGTTGTTGTCGACCTCCCAGGTCCCGCCGTCCAGGCTGAACGTGCCGGACGTGACGGTGTGGTCGATACGTGCCCGCGGGTTCGACCCGTTGACCGCTACGGCCTCGAACCCGCCGTCGGTCATCAGAGGACCACGACGGAGCGAAGCACGTCACCGGAACGCATCTTCTCGAAGGCGGCCTCGATGTCCTCGATGCCGATCGTCTCGGTGACGAACCGGTCGAGCGGGAATCGACCTTGCAGAAACAGGTCGATAAGCATCGGGAAATCCCGGGACGGCAGGCAGTCGCCGTACCAGGACGACTTCAGGGATCCACCACGACCGAACACGTCGATCAGCGGCAATTCGAGGGTGAGGTCCGGGGCGGGTACGCCGACCAGGACGACCGTCCCGGCCAGGTCGCGTCCATAGAAGGCCTGCTTGTAGGTTTCCGGACGGCCCACCGCATCGACCACCACATCCGCTCCGAAACCGTCGGTCACCGCCTGGATGGCCTCGACCACCTCATCCTGGCCGAGGCCCCTGGAGTTGATGGTGTGGGTCGCGCCGAACTCGCGGGCCGTAGCCAGCTTCCGGTCATCGATATCGATCGCGATGATCTTCGCCGCGCCCGCCAGCAGGGAACCGGCGATCGCCGCGGCGCCGACACCACCGCAGCCGATGACGGCGATGGAATCACCGCGTCCCACGCCGCCGGTGTTGATGGCCGCACCGATGCCGGCCATCACACCGCAACCGAGCAGGCCGGCGACCGGAGCTGGCGCGGCAGGGTCGACCTTGGTGCATTGTCCGGCGGCGACCAGCGTCTTGTCGGCGAACGCCCCGATGCCGAGGGCCGGGGACAACTCGGTGCCATCGATCAGGGTCATCTTCTGGGTGGCGTTGTGGGTGTTGAAGCAGTATTGCGGTCGGCCGCGGCGGCAGGACCGGCACTGGCCGCAGACCGCTCGCCAGTTCAGGATCACGAAGTCCCCCGGGGCCACCTCGGTCACGCCCTCGCCCACGGACTCGACGATGCCCGCCGCTTCGTGTCCGAGCAGGAAGGGGAACTCATCGTTGATGCCACCCTCCCGGTAGTGCAGGTCGGTGTGGCAGACACCGCAGGCCTGCACCTTCACCACGGCCTCGCCGGGACCGGGGTCGGGGACGATGATGTCGACAAGTTCGACCGGCCTCTTGAGGGAACGGGCGATGACTCCGCGCACGGTTTGACTCATGGCTGAATCTTTACACGGCTGCGTTGGCGGACGGCCTGCCCCCTGGGCGAGCCTGGCCGCCACTCGGTGATCCACTCCCGTTTACCGGCGCGACAGCGCACAAAAAGGCGAGTAGATCACCCGGTCAGGGGCGAGCCGGGCCGGCACCGGCCTGGACCCGGTGTGACGGGCCTGGACGATCAGCGTTCGGAGGCGGGCACGTAGGAACGCTCGGC
The DNA here is from genome assembly GCA_030840445.1 of Pseudonocardiales bacterium. Lineage (GTDB taxonomy): Bacteria > Actinomycetota > Actinomycetes > Mycobacteriales > Jatrophihabitantaceae > Jatrophihabitans_A. The sequence goes on along the minus strand of JAVEEN010000211.1, from coordinate 21,258 downwards.
CGGTCCGACGTAAAGCTGCCGCGGGCGCCCGATCTTCGTCTGGGGGTCGTTGATCATCTCGTGCCATTGGGCGATCCAGCCGGGCAGCCGGCCGATCGCGAAGAGCACGGTGAACATCTTGGTCGGGAAACCCATGGCCCGATACAGCAGGCCGGTGTAGAAGTCGACGTTCGGATAGAGCTTGCGGCCCACGAAATAGTCGTCGGACAGCGCATAGCCCTCGAGTTCGATCGCAATATCCAGCAGGTCATCGCGCTTGCCCATCGCCGACAGCACCGAGTCGGCGGTCTTCTTGATGATCGCCGCCCGGGGGTCGTAGTTCTTGTACACCCGGTGGCCGAAGCCCATCAGCTTCACGCCGTCCTGCTTGTTCTTCACCTTCTCCACGAACGCCTTCACGTCGCCGCCGTCGTTGCGGATGGCCTCCAGCATTTCCAGCACGGCCGAGTTGGCGCCGCCGTGGAGCGGGCCGAAGAGTGCATTGATGCCGGCCGAGATGGACGCGAACAGGTTCGCGTTGGACGAACCGACCAGCCTTACGGTCGAGGTCGAACAGTTCTGTTCGTGGTCGGCGTGCAGAATGAACAGCAGGTCCAGGGCCCGGACCACGGCCGGATCGGCTTCGTACGGCTCGGCCGGGAAGCCGAAGGTCAACCGGAGGAAGTTCTCGACGAGGCCGAGCGAGTTGTCGGGATAGAGGAACGGCTGACCGACCGACTTCTTGTAGGCATATGCCGCGATGGTCGGCAGCTTGGCCAGCAGTCGTACGGTCGAGAGATCGACCTGCTCGTCGTTGAAGGGGTCCAGCGAATCCTGGTAGAAGGTCGACAGCGCGGAAACCGCCGACGAGAGCACCGGCATCGGGTGCGCGTCGCGCGGAAAGCCGTCGAAGAACCGCTTGAGGTCCTCGTGCAAGAGGGTGTGCCGGCTGATCCGGCTGGTGAAGGCCTGCAATTCGTCCGCGGCGGGCAGTTCGCCGTAGATCAGCAGGTAGGAGACCTCGGCGAACGTCGACTTCTCGGCGAGTTCTTCGATCGGATAACCGCGGTAACGCAGGATGCCCGCGTCGCCGTCGATGTAGGTGATCTGCGAGGAGGTGGACGCCGTATTCGCGAATCCCGGGTCGAATGTCACCAGGTTGGTCTTGGCCAGCAGCTTGCTGATATCGGCGCCCGCGGCACCTTCGGTCGTCGGCACGATCGGCAGAGTCAGGTCCTCGCCGGAGGCCGGGTGGAATACGGCATCGACGCTCGTGGCGGTGTCCGTCATCTGGGGCTCCTTATTCTTCGGATCCTCAAACCCTACTTCGCGAGCCTGCGAGAGTGGCAGGCCGCGGCCACAGATGAGAGCACCACGACAACCCGTCGGACGACCTACTGGACGGTCGGCTCACGGCGAGTCAACATGACTCACACAGCCGCGGCCCAGACCAGCCCACTTGGGTAACGTCGGCGTGGCCGAGACCCTGAGCGACGAATGGAGCAGCCATGCCTGCGAAGACCCGGTCGTGGGCCCGCCGTCGCCGGTTGACTGTGATAGACCGCTGGGACGAGGAGCTGTTCCTGCGCGTCGCGAACCACCATTCGCCGGCACTGGATGCCGTGTTACCCCGGCTCACCGCCGCGGCCGACCACTCCGTGCTGTGGCTGGCCGCGTCAGCGCTGGCCCGGGCGTCCGGCAACAAAACCGCCACCAGGGCGGCCGGTCGGGGCCTGTTGTCCATCGCTGTGGCGAGTGCCCTGGCCAATCAGGTGGCCAAACGGGTGCTGCCGAGACGGCGACCCGACTTCGCCCTGATCCCGGTGAACCGGGTCGCCCGTCGGATGCCGGTCTCGGCGTCGTTCCCGTCTGGCCACTCGGCTTCAGCTGCTGCCTTTGCCTTCGGTGCCGGCCTGGAATCCAGGCGATTGGGTGCCGCGATCGGTGTCGTCGCAGCCGGTGTCTGCCTCTCCCGGGTTTACACCGGTGCCCACTATCCCTCCGATGTCGTAGCCGGGGCGGCGCTCGGGGTCGGCTGCGCGGGCCTGGTCGCCAAGGTCGTTCCGGTTGTCGGGCCTGAGGCCCAACGCCACGAGCAACGAGGGATGCGAAACCAGCCGCCGAGGCCGACCGGACGGGGCGTGGTGGCCGTGATCAATCCGGCGTCCGGTTCGGGTGCCGGAGCGATGCTGATCGAACTGGTCCGCAGTCGATTGCCCGCGGCCGAGGTCGTCGAGCTGGCGCCCGGCGAGGACCTGGTCGAGCAGCTGCACAAGGCCAGCGGCCGGGCCGAGGTGCTCGCCGTCGGTGGCGGGGACGGCAGCATGAACGCCGGTGCCCGGGTCGCCCTGGACACCGGTTTGCCCCTGCTGGCTCTCACCGGTGGGACGTTCAACCACTTCACCACCGACCTCGGACTCGCCGACGCCGAGCACGCCATCACCTGCCTGCAGGCCGGGACGACGATCGACATCCAAGTCGCCTCGGCCAACGACCAGATCTTCCTCAACACGTCGAGCATCGGCTCCTACCCGGCGTTCGTCGCTCGTAGGGAAGCACTGGAACGGCGGATCGGCAAGCCGCTGGCCGCGACGTACGCCGCCGTGGCAACGACGCGCCACGAGGTCCCGATGGCGATCACGGTTGACGGTCGAGACCACACGACCGCCCTGCTGTTCGTCGGTAACGGCCGCTACCTGCCGCGTGGATTCGTCCCGGGCTGGCGACCCAGGCTGGACGACGGCCTCCTCGACGTCCGATTGCTCGATGTCGGGGCACGCGGCGCCACGATGCGGATCGCTTTCGCGTTGCTCACCGGCCGACTCGCCCGCAGTCCGCTGTACGTCGAGGCCGCGGTCCCGAAGACAACCATCGCGATCCGCGACGGATCGACCAAGCTCGCCCTCGACGGCGAACTCTTCGACGGTGCCGAGCGCATCGACTACCGGATACATCCGGCCAGCCTGACCGTGTTCGGCCCGACCGATCCCGCGTGATCAAGCGGGGTTTGGCAAGGAGGCCGGTCGGTGATCTAGTGGAGGTATGAGCGACAACGACGATTCTCTCTACGGTGACGCTGTCTACGAAGATGGCGTGGAGGATGCCGACGACCCGGACCCGGCGGAGCAGTTGACCGGAGAGGATCTCGAGGAGCCTTACGACACCGGATACTCGCCGCCCGAGCGCCGTCCGGCGGCGACCAGGTACGGGACGACCGGCCTCGAGCAGGCTGAAGGCGAATCCCTCGACCAACGCCTGGCCGAGGAGGAACCCGATATCGACCCTGATCAGGACCTCGGGGACGACGACTACACCGAGGCCGATCCCCGGGCCGGGCGGCTGGTGGCACCAGATGAAGGCACGCACGCCGATCTGGAGAAGGACGAAGTGGCTTACGACGTCGGCCGGGCCGGCAGCGCGGCCAGCGCGGAGGAAGCCGCCGTGCACGTAGTGGACGAGGACGAGGCGTTCGACGCGGTGATCGAGTCCGACTCGGTCGACGACTGAAATCGGTGTTCCGAGCCGTACCGGCTCGATGCGTTACCGCTTCTGACATTCCGGCGGTCGGTCCTGAGACAGTCAGCTCACCAATCCGTGCAGCAGATGCTCAAGTTGCCGTGACGGGTCGTCGGTGAGGCCACCGTGGATGGGCCCGGGCTGCACCACCGTGCTCTTCGGCGCAGCCAACCAGCCGAAGCGCTGCCCGAGCGAGATCAGCCCGGACGAGGCCAGCGGTGACTCACCGCAACAGACCGCTTCGATCGCGTGGATCGCGGCATGCACCGCCTCGACATCCAGATCGGGGAACAACGAGTTGAGCCGGGCGTCTACGACGTTGCTCGCCACGCACAGGAAGTCCTCGGCCTGGCTGTAGACGACCACGCCGATGTTGACGAATTCCTCGCGGTCGACCCGCGGTACGCAGCGCATCACCACGTACTGGTAACCGTGCCGGGTGGACCGGGATTCATCGTTCATGCGGCAACCTCGACCGGCAGCCAGGTCCGGTCGCCACTGAGGCGAGCGGTCAGATATTCGACATAGGCGGCCCGGAGCGCGGCCGGAGTCTGCGGTCCCGCTACCGCCTGCAGCCACTCGTCCGGCACCTGCGCCAGGACATCGGCGAGCAAGTGCGGCGTGACGAGTTCGGAGAGTTGCTCGTCAACGGTGGGTAGTGCGCCGCGGTATCCGATGAGGATGTGGTCCGAGGCGTCATAGGGCTGCCGGGCGAACCGTTCGGCAGAGCTGCCGGATCGACCCCAGCCGTGGTGGAAATAGAGCGCCGCCCCATGGTCGATCAGCCACAGCTGCTTATGCCAGATCAGCACATTGGGGTTACGCCAGCTGCGATCGACGTTGGCCGTGAACGCGTCGAGCCACAGGATTCGGGCGGCTTCGTTCGGGTGGACGGCGCGTCCAGTGTCCCAGCCGAAGGAGCCGGGCAGGAAATCCACCCCGAGGTTGAGCCCGACGCTGGCCGTAAGCAGATCCTGGACTTCCTCATCGGCCTCGTACTTTCCGATGGCCGGATCCAGCGTGATGGCCGCCAGCTCAGGAACCCGCAGTCCGAGTCGGCGGCCCAGCTCACCGACGACGACTTCGGCCACCAGGGCCTTGAGCCCCTGCCCGGCGCCGCGGAACTTCATCACGTATGTGCCGAAGTCGTCCGCCTCGACGATGCCGGGAAGCGAGCCACCCTCCCGCAGCGGTGTCACATACCGGGTCGCATGCACGTGCTTGATCACCTGGTCAGCCTAGAGCCAGCTGCTCCGGACCTGCGCCCGTCGAGGGCGAGCGTGCCGAGGATTAGCGTGCCGAGGATTTGCGTGCCGAGCGCCGGCCGAACAGGTAGGCCAGCACCACCAGTACCGGCACCGCCGCCAGCGGGAGCAGCCGCTTGGCCACCGCTGGGCCGGCCGACCCCAGCAGATCGATGGCCTCCGCCTCCCGCGCCTCAGGCCGGACCCGCTTGACCGCCGGCCGCGGGGGTTCCGGGATCGGTGCCGGGGCGGAAGTCCCAGCCGGCGCTGAAGCGACTTCCGGAGTCGTCGTCAGGTCGTCAGCATCGGTGTCCGCCGGCGCGGGCTCCTCACCGGCTGCCAGCTTGCCCGCCAAACAATCGGCGAACTGACCGATCAACTTGTTGCCCACGTCGACCATGACACCGCGGCCGAATTGGGCAGGCTTACCGGTGATGTTCAGGTCGGTCAGCACCACGACCTGGGTGGAGTCGCCCTGCCCGACCAGGGTCGCGGTGACCTTGGCCGCAGCCGTCCCGTTGCCTCTGGCGTCCTTGCCGTGGGCGTCGATGACCGCGCGATAGGTGCCCTGGTCCTTCTCGACGAAGCTCGCCTTGCCCTTGTATGTCAGACCGATCGGCCCCAGCCGAACCTTCACCGAGCCGGTGAAATCATCTCCGTCGACCGTGGTGAGCGTGGCGCCCGGCAAACACGGCGCCACGCGCTCGATGTCCAGCAGCACCTTCCAGGCCTGTTCGACGGGCACCGGGACGGTGAACGTGTGTTCGAGCTGCACGGCAGACTCCTAGGGAGATGAACGGACCGCCTGGTGGCGGGTGCCCAGCGAAGGGTGCCCGGTTGCCGCCACCGACGAGGCGGCTCAGCGGTGAGCCGCCGCCAGCACCGCTCGCTTGGTGAGAACTTTCGCGAGGTGATTACGGTAGTCGGCCCGACCGGAGAGATCGCTCGGCGCGTTGGTGCCCTCGGCCGCATGGCTGCTCGCTTCGCCGATCGCCTCCGGGGAGACCACGGCGCCGACCAGAGCACCCTCCACGGCACTGGCCCGCAACGGAGTGGACCCCATGTTTGTCAGGCCGATCTTCGATTCGGCGATCGCGCCGTTGTCCCGCCGGACCACCGCCGCAACACTGACGATCGACCAGGCCTGAGCCACCCGGTTGAACTTCTCGTAGTGACTCGACCAACCCTCACCGAGCTTTGGGATCCTGATGGCGGTGAGGATCTCGCCCGGTTCCAGCGCGGTGGTCAGATAGTCGAGGAAGAAGTCCTTCGCGGCGATGACCCGGGAGCCGTTCGGCCCCTCGACGTGCAGCTGCGCGTCCAAGGTCAGAGCCACGGTCGGCAGGTCACCGGCCGGATCGGCGTGCGACAACGATCCGCCGAAGGTGCCGAGATGGCGCACCTGTCGGTCCCCGACTGTCTCGGTGGCCTGAGCCAACAGTGGCGCGTACTGCTTGATGAGTGGATGTCTGGTGACCTCGTCATGGGTGGTCATGGACCCGATCACGATGGCGTCAGCGTCCTCGCGTACCCCGCGCAGCTCAGCGATACCGCCGAGATCGATGAGGGTATCCGGGTAGGACATCCGCAGCCGTAGCACCGGGAGCAGGGACTGCCCGCCAGCCAGCACCTTGGCGTCCTCGCCTGCGGAGCCAACCGCCTGGACGGCCTCGGCAATTGAGGAAGGCCTTACGTAGTCGAAGGATGCGGGGATCATAGCCGACCTCCCTCTGCTGCGTCCGAGCCGTCGGAGCTGCTGGTACTGGCGCCCCCATGGGCGACGGTACCGGCCGCGGCCGGACTGGATTTCTCGGCGCCCTCGCTCAGCGCTCGCCAGATTCGCTCGGGCGTGCAGGGCATTTGGATGTCGTTGACACCGTACGGCCGGAGCGCGTTGACCACGGCGTTCACCACCGCCGGGGTCGAGGCAATGGTGCCCGCTTCGCCGACACCCTTGACGCCAAGTGGATTCGTGGTGGATGCGCTGACCGTGCGGTCGGTGATGAAGCTCGGCAGGTCGGCGGCCGAGGGCACCAGATAGTCGACGAAGCTGCCGGTGGTCAGGTTGCCCTCAGCGTCATAGACCGCCTCCTCGTAGAGCGCCTGGGCGATGCCTTGCGCGAGACCGCCGTGCACCTGGCCCTCCACGATGAGCGGATTGATCACCTCGCCGATGTCGTCCACACAGACGTATTTGCGGATCGTCGCTCGTCCAGTCTCGGTGTCGACCTCGATCGCGCAGAGGTGGGTCCCGTGCGGAAACGAGAAGTTTGCCGGGTCGAAGGTCGCGTCGGAATCGATGCTCGGCTCGATCCCGTCCGGCAGATCGTGGGCCGTGAACGTCGCGAAGGCGACATCCTGAATGGACTTGCTGTTGCCGGGAGAACCCTTGACGGAGAAGTTGCCGCCGGCGAAGTCCAGATCGTCGGGGTTTGCCTCGAGCATGTGGGCCGCGATGGCCCGGGCCTTCTCGACCACCTTCTCCGCGGCCTTGACCACGGCGATGCCACCGACGACCAGGGACCGCGAACCGTAGGTATCCATTCCCTTCGGCGCGGACTGGGTATCGCCGTGGATCACTTCGATGTCCTCGAACGGCACGCCAAGCTGGTCGGCCACAATCTGACTCCACGCCGTCTCGTGTCCCTGACCGTGCCCGCTGACTCCGGTGATCACCTCGACCTTGCCGGTGGCCAGCACCCGGATGGCGGCGTTCTCCCAGCCGCCGGCGACATAGGACAAGGCGCCGAGCACTCGGGAGGGAGCAAGCCCGCACATCTCGGTGAAGGTGGAGATGCCGAGCCCGAGCTGAACCGGGTCCTTCGACGCCCTGCGCCGCGCCTGTTCGGCGATCAACTCGTCCCAACCCAGCAAACTAAGCGCCTTGTCCGTTGCGGCCTCGTAGTTACCACTGTCATAGGTCATTCCGCTGACCGTGGTGAACGGGAATTCCTCGTGCCTGATCCAGTTCTTACGCCGCAGCTCCATCGGGTCCATGTCCAGCTCGGCTGCGAGTTCGTCCATGATCCGTTCGATGGCAAAGGTAGCTTCCGGACGGCCAGCCCCACGGTAGGCGTCTGTTGGCGTCTTCGTGGTGAAGACCCCGTCGCACGTGAACCGGTATGCGTCGAACTTGTAGATGCTGTTGAACATGAATGCGCCCAGCACGGGGATGCCGGGGGACACCAGGCGAAGGTAAGCCCCCATATTGGCAAGCAGATGGACGTCTAGACCAGTGACGGTACCGTCGCGGCGAGCGGTGATCGTGATGTCCTGGATCTGGTCACGGCCGTGATGGGCGCTCATCACCGATTCCGACCGGGACTCGGTGTACTTCACGGACTTGCCCAGCTTGCGGGCGACCAGGGCGCAGATGACCTCTTCGGGAGTGACCTGCAGCTTGCCACCGAAACCGCCACCGACATCGGGGGCGATGACCCGGACCTTGTGCTCGGGCACTCCCACGGTCAGGGCCAGCATCGTCCGCAGGATATGCGGGACCTGGGTCGATGACCACATGGTGAAGCCTTCGCCGACCGGTTGCACCACAGTCGACCGCGGTTCCATGAAGGCCGGGATCAGCCGCTGCTGGATGAACCGGCGCTTGAGGGTCACCTCGGCGGCATTCAGGACATCATCGATCGGTTGACCGGTACCGGCGGCGCCTGACTCGAAGACCCAGGTATAGGACTTGTTGGACGTCGTGTTCGGATGAACCAGGTCGGCGCCCTCGGCCAGCGCGGCCTCCATGTCGAGCACTGCGGGAAGCTGCTCGTAGTCGATGTCAACAGCCTCGAGTGCGTCCTGGGCGGCGGCCTTGTCACGAGCGACGATCACCGCGACGGCCTCACCGACATGGTTGACCTGGGTCACCGCCAGACTGGGATGACCGGGGTTGACCATGTCGGCGGTAACGGGCCACGCGCAAGGGATATCGCCTTGGGTCTCGGCGAAGTCCTGGCCGGTGAACACGGCGATGACACCTGGCCGACTCTTGGCCTCGGACGCGTCGATCCGAGTGATTTTGGCGTGCGCCATCGGGCTGCGCAGGATCGCCAGGTGCAACATGCCCGGCAGGGTCATGTTGTCGGTCCAGGTGGTGCGACCGGTCAGCAGGTGGGCATCCTCCTTGCGCCTGCGGGCGTTGCCGACTTCCATCCTCGGGCCGCCGTCCGCGGAGCTTGCCGCGGTGGCTCGGTCGTCAACGGCGGTCATGCTCGCACCGCCTCGGTGTTTGACGTCGCGGTGCTTGACGTCGCGGTGCCTGACATCGCGCGGCCGGCGGCCTGGATGGCCTTGACAATGTTCTGGTACCCGGTACAGCGACAGAGATTGCCCTCGATACCTTCCCGCACTTCCTGCTCCGACGGGTTCGGGTTCTCGGCCAGGAGGTCACAACTGGCCATCACCATGCCGGGGGTACAGAAGCCGCACTGCAATGCGTGGGAATCGTAAAATGCCTGCTGGACCGGGTGCAGGGTGCCGTCGGCCGCGGCCAGTCCCTCTATGGTGGTGACCTCGCTTCCGTTGGCCTGGACGGCGAGGACCGAGCAGCTCTTCACGCTCATTCCACCGAGCAGCACCGTGCAGGATCCACAGTTACTGGTGTCGCAGCCGACCACGGTTCCGACCTTGCCCAGTCGCTCGCGGAGGTAGTGCACCAGCAGGGTGCGGGCTTCGACCTCGTCGGTGTACACCACACCATCGACCGTGACGCTGACCTGTGTCATGGGACCTCCAGCTCGTGATCTTGTGTGCTCCATCACAGACAAGCGCCTATTCGCGCGCAGCGCAAGGAAACCTTTGTATTCCTCTAAAAATGGGCTGGCCCCGTTCGGCCGGCGAATGATCTTGAAACGGTTAGTGCACCGTCTCGACGTCCGGACGTTCCCGGTGGATGGGGCCGTCCGAGCGCCGCAGCGACTGTCCCGAGCCGCCCCAGCGGGTCGCGACGATCTCGGCGGCGACCGACATCGCGGTCTCCTCCGGGGTCCGCGCGCCGATATCCAGGCCGATCGGCGCGTGCAGCCGGTCCAGCTCGGCCTCGGAAAGACCGAGTTCGCGAAGCCGCTTCAGCCGGTCATCGTTCGTACGCCGAGAACCCATCGCGCCCACGTAGGCGACCGGCAGCCGCAGGGCGATCTCCAGCAGTGGCACATCGAACTTAGGATCATGGGTGAGTACACACAGCACCGTCCGGTCGTCGACCTCGGTCGAAGCCAGGTACTTGTGCGGCCACTGCACGACGACCTCGTCTGCCTCCGGGAACCGCTTGTTGGTGGCGAACACCGGGCGCGCATCGCAGACAGTGACCCGATAGCCGAGGAAGGAACCCATCCGGGCCACCGCGGCCGCGAAGTCGATCGCGCCGAACACGATCATCCGGGGGCGCGGGGCGTAGGAGGCGACGAACACCCCGATGTCGTCGACGCGCCGCTCGCCGTCGTGGCCGTAGCGGATCGTCTTCGTCAGGCCCTGTTCCAGTAGGCCGCGCGCGTCGTCGCGAACCGCATCCTCGAGCCGCTGCGAACCGAGCCGGCCGGCCACCGAGTCCGGCCGAACGATCAGCCGACGACCGCGCAGGGACGGCTCGGCGTCCACCACGGTCGCAACCGCCACCGGCCGGCCGGCGGCTATATCGTCAGCCACCTCCCCGAGCTCGGGAAAGGTCGTCCGGCTGACCCGTTCGACGAAGATGTCGATGATCCCGCCGCAGGTCAGACCGACCGCGAACGCGTCGTCGTCGGAGACGCCATAACGCTGCAGCACCGGCGCTGCCCCGTTGCGGACCTCGGTGCCCAGTTCGTACACCGCGCCCTCGACGCAACCACCGGAGACACTGCCGATCGCCACGCCCTCCGGCGCCACGATCATCGCCGCGCCGGGCTGGCGCGGCGCCGAGCTCCACGTTCCGACCACGGTGGCCAGGGCGACCTCGACGCCGGAGCGCCATTGGTCCAGAAGCTGATCGAGTACGTCACGCATCGGCGATCACCTGAACGAGTTCCTCTAAGGCTGCGAAGCTGTGGCCGGCTACGAGCGAGTCGATGTGCGGTAGCGCAGCGACCATACCGCCGGTGGCGGGAGCGAAGCCGTCCTTGCCCTTGTGCGGGTTCACCCACACCACCGCGTGGGCGAGCCGGGCGAGTCGTCGTACCTGCTCGCCGAGTTCGGCCGGGTCACCGCGTTCCCAGCCGTCCGAGCACAGCACCACTACCGCGCCGCGCGCCAGCCCGCGCTGTCCCCACCGGTCGCTGAACGCTTTGAGGGTGTCGCCGAGGCGAGTGCCGCCGCTCCAGTCCGGCACGGCCCGGCCCGCCGCTGCCAGCGCCCGGTCCGGGTCCCTGAGCCGGAGCTCGCGGGTGACCCGGGTCAACCGGGTGCCGAGCGTGAAGGACTCGGTGCGGGCTGGTGCGGCGCGGGTCGCGGCATGGGCGAAGCGGAGCAACGCCTCGGCGTAGGGCGTCATCGAGCCGCTCACGTCCATCAGCAGGACGAGACGGCGGGGCTTGGTCCGGCGCCGCCGACGCGCCAGTTGACTCGGTTCACCACCGGCCCGCAGCAACCGGCGAACTGACTGGGCGAGATCGACCCGGCCTCGTGACGCGCTGCGATATCGGTGCGAGCGGCGCGCCGACACCCGTGGCGCCAGCAGGTCGAACAGTCGCTTCAGCTGCGCCCGCTCGGCCGGTGTCAGCGCGGACACGTCCTTGTGCCGCAACAACTCGTGCCGGCTCGCCTGAGCGGCGAACGTCGGTTGCTCGCTGTTGCGCTCACCGTGCGGGTCCCCGCCGGACAGTTCGAACGGCGCCGCCCGTGCCACCGACGGCGGCGGAACGCGGCGGCCCCCGGTGGCCTGTTGTGCGCCGAAGTACAGGGCGAAGGCCATGTCATAGCGCTCGAGATCCTCCGGATCCGAGCAGAGGGTGACGCGGCCAGCCCAGTAGGCGTCCGCGGCCCGGGTCACGTCGAGGTGAGCCAGCGCGGCGACCATCGCCTGCAAGCGCTCCTGGCTGGCCGGCACGCCGGCATGCCGGAGGGTACGGGCAAAACCCACCATCACCTCGATGATCGAGGCGCCAGGGTCATCTCGTTCGATGAGCGAGAGCGACCCGAGTTGAGCGGCCACTGCTCAGCCCGCCAACTCGGCCAGCACGGTGTCCCGGATCCGAACCGAGTCCTCCTGGTATTTCAACACGGCTCCCAGCGTCGCCGCGGCCCGCTCGCGGTCCAGGGTCCGGGCACCGAGCAGGTGCAGCGCATGGGTCCAGTCGATGGATTCGGCCACCCCCGGTGGCTTCAGGAGATCGGCTTCGCGCATCCGGCGTACCGCGGTCGCCACCTCGGTGATCAGCTGCTCGGAGGCCTCCGGCAGCCGCCTGCGCAGGATTTCGACCTCTCGTTCGAACTCGGGATGGGCTACCCAGTGATAGAGGCATCGACGCTTCAACGCGTCGTGCACCTCGCGGGTGCGGTTGGACGTGAGTACCACGAGCGGCGGACTCTCGGCGCGAATGGTGCCGATCTCGGGAATCGTCACCGCGTTGTCGGCCAGCACCTCGAGCAGGAAGGCCTCGAACTCATCGTCGGCCCGATCGATCTCGTCGATGAGCAGCACGGCTCCCGGTTCTTCCAGGGCCTGAAGGATCGGGCGGCTGATCAGGAACCGCCGGTCGTACAACGACTGTTCCAGCGCCCGACCAGCGTCCGTTCCGGTCACGCCGACCGCCTCGGCCGCCCGCAGGTGGAGCACCTGTCTCGGGAAGTCCCAGTCGTAAAGGGCCTGGGTGGCATCGATTCCCTCGTAGCACTGCAATCGGATCAACCGGGTTCCGGTGACCTCGGCCAGGGCCTGAGCCAAGCTGGTCTTGCCGACGCCGGCATCGCCCTCGAGAAAGATCGGCCGATGCATCTTCATACCGAGATAGGCCGCGGTGGCCAAACCGATGTCGGCCAGATATCCGGCGTCGCCGAGGGCGGCAGCCAGTGCCGTCGGGTCACTCAGTTCAGGTATCACCGGATGCATCTCTTCAGCATGCCTCCAGCATGCCTTGGCCACGATCGGTATGCCCACCAGCGGCCCGGACGACCCGCCCGCTGAGATCCCGGCCGCCTTGTGCAGGCCGTACGGTATCCACCATGGAACCGGTCTACTCGTCGATCATCTCGCTCGCCCGGGTCGTGTTCGCGGCCCAGGGCTTGAAGTTCACCATCCACGGCGCGGAAAATGTGCCGCGCAAGGGTGGCGCCGTGATGGCCATCAATCACACCGGGTACATGGACTTCACCTACGCCGGACTTGCGGCGCACCCAGCCAAGCGACTCGTGCGGTTCATGGCCAAGGACCAGGTGTTCAAGCACCGTATCTCCGGTCCGCTGATGCGCGGGATGCACCACATCCCGGTCGACCGTGATGCCGGCGCGGGCTCGTTCCGGGAAGCGGTGAGGGTGCTCAAGGATGGCGAGATCGTCGGCGTGTTCCCGGAAGCCACCATTTCCCGGTCCTTCGAGCTCAAGGAATTCAAGAGCGGCACCATCCGGATGGCAGCCATGGCCGGCGTCCCGATCCTGCCCACCGTCATCTGGGGTTCCCAGCGGGTATGGACGAAGGACTACCCGAAACGCCTGGGCCGGACGAACGTGCCGATCATCCTGAGCGTCGGCGAGCCGATCACCGTCGGACGCCGGGACGACGCCGAGGTCGCCAACCTCCTGCTGATGCAGCGTATGACTGAACTCCTGCACGCGGCCCAGGACGAGTACCCGCCGCTGACCGGCGAGGACCTGAAATTCCTACCGTCCCGGCTCGGCGGAACGGCGCCCACCCCACAGCGGGCGGCCGAACTGGACGCCGCGGAGGCCGCCGACCGAGCCGCCCGCCGAGCCTGACTATCCGATCGTGTAACGCTGAGCCCGCATAGGACGCCAATGTTGCCGGCTCGAGTACTTTCACGGTTCAGGGAGGACGATTCGTTGATCACCAGCACCATGCAGGACGATTTCCCGCTCACCATCACGGCGATCCTCGAACACGGGTCGAGGGTTTACGGTCGCAGCGAGTGCGTGACCTGGCAGGGCAGCGGCGGCCGGCACACGAGCTATGCCACAGTGGCCCGCAACGCCGAGCGGTTGGCCGCCGCCCTGACTCGCCTCGGCATCGTCGCGGGTGACCGGGTCGGGACCTTCTGCTGGAACAACCAGGAACACCTCGAGGCCTACTACGCGGTGCCCTGCATGGGGGCGGTGTTGCACACGCTCAACATTCGGTTGCCCGCGGCTCAGGTGGCCCAGATCGTCAACCATGCCAAGGACCGGGTCGTCCTTGTCGACAGCACGCTGGTCCCGCTGTTCGCCGCCGCCTTGCCCGACCTCAAGTCGGTGGAAGCCGTGATCGTGATCGGCCAGGGCGACGCCTCGGCGCTGGGCGACATCCGGGTGCTGCGCTACGACGACTTGCTGGCCGCCGAGGAACCGGGCTTCGCCTGGCCTGAGCTGGACGAACGCTCGGCCGCGCTGATCTGCTACACCAGTGGCACCACCGGTGACCCCAAGGGCGTGGTGTACTCACATCGCTCCACATTCCTACACGCACTGTCCGGGCAATCGGCCAGCCTGACCGGTGCGACGGAGGCCGACCGGATTCTCACCTTCGTGCCGATGTTCCATGTCAATGCCTGGGGTATCCCGTTCGGCTCGTTCCTGTCCGGGGCCAGCTTGCACATGCCCGGTCCATTCATGGCGCCGGCGCCAATTTGTGACTTCATCACCGCCGAACGCTCCACCTTGGCCGCAGCGGTGCCGACGATCTGGCAAGGCATCCTCGCCTACGGAGCTACCAAGGAGATCGACCTATCCTCCTTGCGGATGGGAACCTCCGGGGGAGCCGCCGCGCCCCGCTCGCTGCTCGCGGCGTTTCAGGACAGGTATGGCCTACGCATCATCCAGGGCTGGGGTATGACTGAGACTTCGCCGGTCGGCGGCATGGCTCACCCTCCGGTCGGCGTCGAACTCGGCACGGAGGAGGAACTGGACTGGCGCGTGAAGTCCGGGCGACTCACCGGCGGGGTGCAGATGCGCATCACCGACGACGCCGGGACCGAGTTGCCCTGGGATGGGGTGGCGGTTGGCGAGATCGAGGTGCGGGGGCCGTGGATCACCCGGTCCTACTACCTCGACCCTGCGGCGGAGAAATTCCATGACGGTTGGCTGCGAACCGGTGACATCGGCACCATCGATGACCGCGGCTACTTCCAGATCACCGACCGTGCGAAGGACGTCATCAAGTCAGGTGGCGAATGGATCTCCTCGGTAGAACTGGAGAACCTGCTCGTCGGTCACCCGGATGTCGTCGAAGCCGCCGTGATCGGCATTCCCGACGAGAAATGGAGTGAGCGGCCGCTCGCCTGTGTTGTGCTCCGCGAGGACGCTTCGGTCCAGCCGTCCGAGATGGCCGCAGTGCTGGCCGAGTTCCTGTCCGGCCAGGTGGCCCGCTGGCAACTGCCGGAGAACTGGGCGTTTCTCAGCGAAGTGCCGAAGACCACGGTCGGCAAGTACGACAAGAAGGTATTGCGAGCACGATTCCGAGCCGGTGAGCTGAGCATGCAGCGGCTGGGGCCGAACTCGGAGCTGAACTCGGAGCCGGACCCGACGCCCGACTCGGGGCCGAACTCGGGGACGTAGCCTGGCCGGGTGAATCCAGCAGCGAAGATCGTCGATCGGGCAGTCGTAGCGGCGCAGGCCGGGGACCTAGCCAAGTTCAGCGATGCATCGGCGGAACTGGCCACACTCGACGCCGAGCGGGTCGGTATCGTCCAGGCGGCGGTGATCCGTGCGCTGCTGGAGGAGCTGCACCCGACCGGGCTGACCGGTGATCACATCCGCGATGCGCTCGAGAGGTGCCTGCGGGCCAGCGCCGGGTGGTATCCCGAGTTCGACGTCGACCTTCTCATCGCGATCTACACCGGTGCGCTGGGCATGTCCGACCCGGACGCAGCGGCACCGGCCAGTACGGCGGGGATGATAAGTGCCCACGCGAGCATCGTGATTGCCGATCTCCTCACCGCTGCGGGTACCGGCTCCAGCCGTTACCTGGACGCTGCTATCGCCGAGCTCGAACGAGGCGAAACCATCGAGTTGCCCTGACCGATCGTGCACCCCTGCTTGCCGGGCGCCAGGTTCACGGTTTCAGCTCGGCCAGCTCCGCCGCCAGGTTGCGGCGTGCGGGGGCATCCCAGCGGCGTCGAGCCGGTTCGGTGTGGAATAGCTCGATGCGGTCCAGCAGCGTCTGCAACACCGCGGCACGCCCGATTCGCCAGACCGTCTGGGGGACCGCGAGGTAGTCACGCCGGACCGCGCTCAGGTACATCGCATAGCCCTCAGGATCCGAGCCGAGAATGCCGAGATCTGCGTCGAGCAGCACCGCGGCCTGCAGGTCGCCCGGTGGTGCCACGTGATCGATCGTGAACAGCACGAGGTCATGAACCCGGCGGCTTTCAGACGCCGGAACACCGGAGCCCAGGAGCGCGCGCAGCGCCCAGTCGGCGCTGGCACGTTCGTCCTCACCGGCCTTGCCCTCGTAAACGATGTCGTGCGCGCAGGCCGCCGCCGAAACCGCGGCCATGCTCGTCTGGTCCAAACCGACCTCGGCTCCCAACAACCCGACTTTTACGAGGACATCCTGAATGTGGGCCGTTCCGTGATAGGACCTGTCCGCCGCAGCATAGGCGCGGTCGAGTGCAGCGGCCGCTGCCGTCGCGAGCTCTTCCCGGCCGCCCAGCTCATGGACGGCCCGGATCCACGCCTGTCCGATGACGGTCATGCCGCCATTGTGCCGGGCTGGCAAGCTGGGCTGCGTTCGGATCGGTGGTTAGCCCGCAACCGGCCGTCCCACAGTCATCTTGATGACCCAGCCGTCGACCAGAAACGGACGTTTGCTCGCCTGCACAGCACTGTTGCGGACCAGCGTATAGCGCAGGACCCGGCTCGTCGGCAGCACGTACCCCTGTCCTTGGGCATTCCTTAGATGCACATTCGCCTTCACAGCAAAGGCCATCGTCAGCCGTTGTGCCTTGCCGGTCCCGGTCAACCCGACGGATGCCTCGGTGAATCGACGGTCCGTGACGACCTTGCCGGCAGTTATCGGACGCAGTCCGGTAGGAGCAGTCACGTCGAAGAAGACGGCCTCCTCCAGCTTCTGGGCCGCGGCCCGGTCGGCCTGTATCGCCCTGGCGAAGGTGGCATTGAAGGCAGTCCGACATGCGGGTGTCAGGTAGGTCCGGATATTGGCGAAGTCCGAGCTGGACAACCGTGCGATGTTCTTGACGATGAGCCGGGAGTCCCAGCCGCTCTCGAAAGCGAAGTTCACCAGCTCCTGGTAGGCCGCGTTCAGCGTGGCTTGACCATACTTGGCTACGGCGGGACCGGTGAACGGCCGATGTTTGGAAAATGCTGCCGCGGGAATCTTCGTGCTGACGGCGGCCGAGCGTCCCGCTGGCGCGGTGGTGGCGGCGCCGTTCGTGGTGGACGCGGCAGGGCCGCCGCCCGGCCGAACGCTGCTAGCTCGATCGCATCCGGACAGCGCCAGAGCTAGCGCAATCGCCAGCGGGATCAGCCGCCTACGGTAGATTGGCGACGCGCGCCTCTTCGAAGCTGGCTTGACCCCGTTGTTCGTGGTGATCATGGTTTCCCCCGTGCCGCCTGAATGTGTTGGAACTCGTGCTGTCCAGCAATTCGCTGTACAAGCCGATACCGGTCCGGGTCGACATGACCCGGACCGGCAGGCCGCCCCCCGAGGTGACTTACCTGCGCCCCGCCCCGGGGGAGGAGACGAGGCGCAGGGGCTGAGTCAAGTCAGGGAATGCTCAGCAAGGTCAATTCCTGCTGAGCGTTCCCTGCCTGCCGCCAGCTCAGCGGGGTTGGACCAGGGCTGACCTGGCCGATGCCGGGCTGTTGCCTAAGGCATTGACAGCCACGACCTGGAACCGGTAGTTGCCTGCCGCCAGCGTGAACGTCCTGGTTCGAAGGTTGCTTGCGACGAGGACGGTCGTCGTGCTGAGCACCGTCGTGCCGTTCGCCGCCATTCGCAGCACGCTGACCCGGTAACTCGTGATCGGCGAGCCACCGGTGTTCGTGGGCGCGGCCCAGTTTGCAACCGCGGTCAATGCTCCACCCGCCGCACCCCGCGCTGGCGCGAGGATTGTTGGAGCGAGCGGAACGGTCGCCGGCGTCACCGTGTTGGATGCTGCCGACAAGGCACCGGCACCCGCCGCGCTGACTGCCCGGACCACGAAGTTGTACGCCGTTCCGTTGACCAGCCCGGTGACGACCGCATTGTTCACGACACCGACGTTGACCGTGCGGATGACCGTGACGCCCTGACGCACCTGGATCTGGTAGCCCGTGATCGCCGAACCTCCGTTACTCGTGGGCGTTACCCAGGAGAGGTTCGCCAAGGCATTGCCCCGGGTAGCCACAACGGACGTCGGAGCACTCGGAACACCCAGCGGCGTGACCGCGTTGGACGGTGCCGAAAGAGCTCCGGTACCGAACACGTTCACCCCGCGAACCTGGAAGGTGTACGCGACACCGACCGTGAGGCCGGTGACCGAACGCGTGGTGACGTTGGCCGGCAGGCCGGTCACCGTCCGGACGACGACGCCACCCTGGCTGACGACGATCTCCTGGCTCGTGCGAGACAGGGCATTCGTCGCCGGTTGCGCCCAGGTGAGCGTTGCCGCTCCCGTGGCCGCGGTGGCAACGACGTTCGTCGGCGCAGCCGGTGCCTGGATGGACACCGTCTGGTCGGAGAACTTGATCGCTTCCATGTTCGTCAGCGTGTCGATGCCGTCGCTGATCTTCTGGCCGGCCACATTGGCACCGGTCTGGTTGACGATCACCTTGGTGGGCGCGGTGGCCGTGGCCGGCGTCACCGTGATCGTGTAGTTGGACAACGGTCCGGAGAAGACCGCGGTGTCCACCGAACTCGCGTCGGATGCCGGCGGGCTCTTGATCTCGCGCACAGCCACGAGGTCACCAGGGTCGACCGTGCCGTCGAACACCGCGGCCTGCAGGGTCTTCGTGCTTCCCGTCAGGTAAGGGTGTTCCATGAGGTCGGTGCTACCGATCTCGATGGACGGATCGTTGTGGTCACGGACACTGATCCGAACCGCAAGGTACTTGTCGCCGTCGATGATGTCGTCGGCGCCACGACCTTCGATCGTGTCACTGCCGCCACCTCCGAGGAGGATGTTTCCCTCGCCCCAGATCGGGCCACTCAACGGGCACGCTCCGGCGGCTGAGTTCGCGATCACCGGCGCGAGATCACCGGACAGCGTCGGGAGCAAGGTGCTCAGTCCGCTGATCCGGTCGACACCGGCCTGGTCGAGAACGTCGCAGCCGCTGAATCCGGCTCCGCCGACCGCACTCGGAACATCGTTGTCGCCACGAATGACGTCGTTCAATGCCGAGCCCGAGTTGGCTTCGGTCTCCTGCCAACGGTCACGGTTCACCACCACCTGGATCGGCACGCCGACCAGGAAGTTGTTGATGGCCATGTCGTCGTCGGCACCCACCGTGTCGTACTGGTGGATGGCCCAGTCGAACCCGGCAGCACCGGCGTTGCGGTCGACAGCCGCGTTCTGGGACATGATGTCGTCGCCACCTTCGGCGTCATAGTCGTTCTCGCCGACCTGACCGATGAAGATGTCGTTTCCTGGCTGGACCTGGCCCGGGTCGTCGAAGAACGGCGCACCGTGATCGCCTTGCAGCAGGTCTTGGCCGGCACCACCCTGGATCCAGTCATCACCGCCGTCGCCGAAGACGGCGTCTGCACCCTGTCCGGCGATGATGAAGTCATTGCCGGGTCCGGCAAAGGTCTCGTTGTCGTTCAGGCCGCCATTGATGAAGTCCTGACCGTCAGCGCCCATGTTGATGTCGTCACCGATGCCGGAGTCGATGGCATCGTTGCCCGGACCGCCCTTGAGTACATCGGCGCCGGACAAGTCGGTGATGATGTCGTTTCCATCGCCGCCCAACGCCACATCGTCGCCGCCGTTGCCCTCGATGACGTCGTTACCGGCGCCACCCCAGAAGGTGTCGTTGTCGTTGCCACCCCAGACCCGGTCGTTGCCGGGCGTGCCGTTGTAAACCGCCTGGCCGTTGATGCCGACCGGGTCGACGCTGTTCACCTGGCGGTACTGAATCGTGCCGTCCGGCTTACGCAGCAGCAACTTCGTTTCGTTGCAATCGGTGCTCGGGTCATCGGCGACCGTTGATCCGGAGGCCGCGTAGCCGGCAGGTGTGCCGTTGAGATTGGCCAGCTGGAACTTACAGTCGGCCGTCGCAAACGCGTCGGCCTTCAGGGTGTTCGTGCCATCGGTGTTGCGCTGGATCAACTCGGCGAACGAGTTGCCCTCCAACTGGGTCCGCAGGTTCATGCCGGGTGTGCGGCCCAGATAGTAGAAACGGTCACCCTCCTGCAGGCTCTCCATCTGAGTCTGGAACACGTAGTTGAAGGTGCTGCCCAGCAAGCCGCCGAACAGGTTGGTGATCTCGGCCAGGCCACCGACCCACAGGTCGATGCTGTCGACACCGGTGATGGTGACGCCGTCGGAACCGTTCGCCCATGCGCCGAAACCGAACATGAAGTCTGCCGCATCGGCCGGAATGTCAGCCGGATCCGTTGCCGGAGCCGAGCTCGGGTCGACAATCGCCTTGGCTGCGGCCCGCTTGCCGGCCAGAGTGCTCTGGCTGGTGATACTCGGATGCGTTCCATAGGCTGCCACGAAGTTGATCAGCGACTCCGGGTGCTTCATGTTCTGTCCGAAGTCCGCCCAGCTCGTGTACGGAGCAAGCTGGCCGTCGTTGGTGCTTGCGTGGATCTGACGACGGACGTCGTTCAACGGCGGGACCCCAGCGTCGCGGGCCCGAGCCATGTTGAGCGTCGGCAGGTCCAGCGGCAGGCCTAGCAGGTTGTTGCGCAGGGTCTCGGTGACGAACTCGTCGAGTTCGTTGCCCACCTGGTTCGACGACCCCATGACGACGCTGCCCGCTGCCTGCTCGGGAGTGAGCGTGCCGCCGGTGCCGTCCTTGAAATACTCAGGCGGATTCAGGAACGCGGTGAGTAGCGGGACCGAGTTGTCGGAGCCGTCCGGGTTCGTTCGCGCCACCTGATCGTTGAGCATCGAGTGACCGAAGCGGTATACCGCGTGGGCGAATTCGGCCTTGACCGCCGGCTGGATGTCGGGCTGGTAGATGTGGAACGGCCGGATCCCGGGCTGGACCTTGCGCCCGAACTCCTCGAAGACGAGGTGCTGGTACTCCATCTCGGTCACGAACCGGGCCGCCTGGAAGAGTCGTTCACCGTTCCAACCGTCCGGAGTACCCAGCGCCGAATGCCATTGTGCGAGCGCCGCGACTCCCGCCGCGGACGTGTCGTTGGTCAGGACGCCCTTGATGTAGTTCACCAATCGATCGTGTTCGGAGTGGAACACCTGGTGGATGGTGGTGAGCGCGATGTTCT
>JAVEEN010000208.1 GCA_030840445.1 Pseudonocardiales bacterium | reverse complement strand
GCACCACCGACGAGGCCTCGTCTTTGCGCATGCCCATCAGCGACACGTTGCCGTCGTCGAGGCTGTAGCCCAGCAGTCCGTGGCTGAGTTGGCGGGGCCGGTCGATCTCGCCGAGCGGCCACCACGGTCCACCCGCCCGCCGCGGCGCGGTATCGGCCTGGCGCAGAATGTCATCGAGCGGGATGGGATCGTCCAGAGGCGGCGACCACAGCTGGGGTGGCCGCTTGCCGTACGCGGCGGCCAGCTGCGGTCCTACGGTCAGCGCCAGCGACCGCGGCGGACCTTCCAGAACCGATTCGGCGGCGACCTCCTCCTCGATCACCGTGTCGGCATCGGGTTCGACCCGCCCGGCGGTGAACACCCTGGCGCGGGGGTTGGCGCTGATCACTCGCCGGTTGATCGTGGTCGGCGGCTCGTAGCGGCTGGGCAGCATGAAGTTGCGGTACTTCACCGGTTCAGCACCGGGAGCTCGCACGAAATAGCCTGTGCCCTTGACGTTCTTGCCGTCCGGGATGTGATAGGCATCGGCGTTGCCGATCACTCGCCGCGAAATCGACTCCGAGGCCACCTTCAGCCCGATTCGGTACTGCGTGTTGTCCGGGATCCGCTTGATGACGCCCTCATCGAGGGTCTGGCTGGCGAACAGGAAGAACACACCCTGCGAACGGCCCTTACGGGTCACGGTGTCGAAGACGTCGGCCATCTCGGGATGGTCTTTGAGTAACAGGGAGAACTCGTCGACCACGACGAACATGAACGGCACCGGCGCCAGATGCGCACCCGCGGGGGTAGCGCGGGCCTCGTTGTACTCCGGCAGAGACTGGAACGCCGCGCCCTTGATCTGGTTGCCGGCCTCGTGGAATATCCGGCCCCGCTGGTCGAGCAGACCCAGCAGGGTGTCTCCGAAACGCTCGACCAGAGAACGCTTTTCCTCCATGTTGGTGATGACCGCCCCCACGTGCGGGTAGTCGACGAACGCGTCGAATCCGGCGCCGTCCTTGAAGTCGGTCAGGATCGCCTGCACCACGTCCGGAGAGTGCTGGATGAACAGCCCTTCCACCAGTGTGGCCAGCGCCGTCGACTTGCCCGAGCCAGTCATGCCGATCATCAGACCGTGTGGGCCGTTGCCGCCGTCGGCCTCGTCTTTGAGGTCGACGATCAGTGGCGCCCCACTGGGCTGCAGTCCGATCGGCACCTTCAGCAGCGGCTCCAGGTCCACCGGCTCGCCCGTGCCCACGGGCAGCATCCGCGGCTTCCACAGCGCGTCAACATCGAGGTTGGCGGCATTGGTGACACCCAGCAACGACAACATCGTCTGCGCCGCAGCCGATTCGGCGTCCTGGCGCCCGATCGGCGCGCTGTCCCACTTCGACAGCTGGCGGGCCAGATGCCGGACTATTTGTGAGTCCAGCGTGTCAGGCTCGGCGCAGAACAGCTGCCATCTGAAGTTGTGCCAATGATCCATCGTCAGTGGGGCATCGGCGGAGTGGCCGCTGCGGTCCATTCGCAGCAGCAGCTCGCGCGAATGAACCACGTAATCACGATCGGGCCCGTCCCCGTGCCGGTATGCGATCACGGTGACGCCATCGCGAGCGGCGATGCGACGGACCAACGCCGAGGGGGCGTCGGGATCGTCGACGACGACCACGACGTGCTTGTTGGACTTGCTCACCGCTGCGGCATCCACGGTGCCCTTGTCGTCGACGAGCTTGGCGCGTTCTTTGAGCATGGGGTCCAACTTTGCCTCGATGTCACGCAGCGAGGTCCCCAGGAAGCGGGCCGGTCCGGCCCCGTCGATGTCGTGGCTTTCGGTGTGTGGCATCCACTTCGCCCAGTCCCACCGCGACTCCAGGTGCGGTGAGACCACGGCCAGGGCGGTGTCGTTGGGGGTGTGCCAGCACACCAGTTGCCCAACCCAGGCGCGCACGGCGGCCTCGAAGACGCTGCGGTCGCCGTAGACGCCGATCATGCCGAGACCGGAGAAGTCGATTGCCTTGGGGCAGTGGGGGATCGACTGCTGCACGGCGCGCATGCTTTGCACCGCGGTCTTGGTGACCGGCTCAAGGTCCAGTTCGGAGTCGACGGGCTTGACCTTGATCTTGGAGGCGAGCGCCACTTCGTCGCGACCGAAGCGGATGTGCAGGTAGTCGGGGTCGCTGGCGCCACGTTCCCACATCCGCGGCCCGTCGAGGACCGCTTCGAGCACCTCGGGGTCGGGGTGTGACCATTCGGCGCTGGCCTTCTGCGCGTCTGCGGCGGCACGGATGTCCTCGGTCTTGTTGGACAGGTAGCGAAGATACTCGGCGCGTTCGGAATTCACCTCGGCGGTGGACATTTCGGCGTTGCCGCCCTGGCTTTGCATCGAGGAGAACAGCGCGATGCCCATCATCGCCATGAAGAACAGGTACATGGGGTTCATCTGGCGGAACCCCATGATGAACATCATGGCGACCATGCCGACGATGACGATGCCGAACACCCAGGGCAGGGCCTTCTTCCAGGCGCTGACTTCGATGGTGCGCGGCAGCTCGGGCGGCGGCTCGAGGGTGAAGGTCTTGTCGGAGCGCTGGGGGCCTATCACGCGCCGCCGTTGAGGGAATCTCGCTCGCATCGCTGTTCTTTTCGTTAGTGCGCTACCAGCGCATCGTCTTTGGACAAGGTGGGGCCCGGGGTGAACAGGCTCAGTAACGACCAGGGGATCGGTAAGGGTTCGGCGGTCATGCCGAGCGCTTCGGCCGGACTGCCCCCAGCGCCTGGGGTCTGCGCGGCTTCCATGCCGTAGCGCACGCCGAGGTCTGAGATCCAGAACACCGACTCCTTGGTGGTCGATACTGGCTGTTGCCCGGTGACCTGCACGAAGTAGCCGGTGCCCTTCGGCAGCAGTGCCCGCTGGGCGGTGGTGGGTCCGGCGCCGGTGAGCTGGACCGGCTTGGCGTCGGCGGCGACGGGCAACGATTGGCCGGCCAGCAGGGTCAGGCTCGACGTCGGTGCGCCGTCGAGTTTCGCCCATTGCCCGCACGCCACCGGGTCGGTCGTCGGGTCGAGGACTTGCAGCGGGTTGGCCGGGTAGTCCTCCACCGGGATGGGGTCGGCCTTGGGGGCCTTGGCGATCTGATCGGGGGTCAGCGCCGGCGGCTCGACCAATCCATAGGCGTCGTTGGCGCGCAGGATGGTCGCCACGACCGGCGAGATCGGCTGTATCCCTTCAGCAGTGACCACGTAGTAGCGCAGCTGGTTGTTCTCGCCGCGGTCGACGACCACCGATCCCACCAGCGGGGCCGCCTCGCCGGGAACGGGCCACGGGAAGCGGGGCGGATCGCCGGCGTTGGCGATGAAGGGGACCACCAGCGGCGGCGATTCCGGGATCAGGTTGAGCAGTCCACGGTCGATCGACCGCGGACTGGGGGTGTCGACGTCGATGCCGACGGCGGCAGTAACCGCCGAGTTGTTCAGATCGATTTCACTGCGCTTGGTGCCCCAGATCAGCCACGTGGTCTTGCCCTCGGTGGCCAGAATCGCCGAGGAGTCCGGCAGCGG
>JAVEEN010000255.1 GCA_030840445.1 Pseudonocardiales bacterium | reverse complement strand
ACACCCGGGGTCGGCCCCAATGTCGTCTGCCAAGGAAGTTTCGCGCAGACCCCGCCGGACAATGATCAGGCCGTAGTTACCGCGGCGGGCCAGTTCAGCTACCGAACCGCCAACATCGGCGTCGGCTACGACCACCCCCCGTTCGACACCGTCCTGCCGGGGCAGACCGACCACATCCAGGGCTGGACCGTTGAGGCCAGCGGCGACGGCGTCCGCTTCACCCACCGCGACACCGGCCACGGCATGTTCATCGGCGGCGATACCACCGTCAATCCGTTCTGATCCGGGACAGTGACATGAAACGAATTGCCTTGGCAGTATTGATGATTGCCGCACTGACGTTCGCGCCGCCCGCCGCTGCCGAGCTATCGGGGATAGCCCCGTTCATCGGGTCCTGGCATGCCCACGCCTCAGGACTCACCATCGCCAGCGACGGGTCCGGACGGCTCACCTATGCCGACATCTCCGCCTGCCCAGGCGGCTGTGGCGGGCACGACGACTATGCCGACGCACCGCAGGCCACCGTGGACTTCACCCTGACGGCAGTATCGGCGGACACCGCCACCGGAAGCGCCAACGCGGCCTCGAATCCGGGCAATGACACCGTGGGCGAACCGGTGACGATCACGCTTGTCACCGGCATCGGTGAACCGTTCACCGGGCCGCCGGCGTCCGTGTCCGGCAACAACGGTGTGGCTCTTCAGGTCAGCATGGGCAAAATGCGGGACTGGAATTACTGCAACGACACCACGCACAACTACTGCGGCGGCTAGCGGTCGCCGAAGCCGACACGCAGCGATATCGACTGCGCCAGAACGGATCACCGCACAGCGTTCGTGCGCGGACTAGGCCGGTGTAGCCTCCGCGCTGATCGATGTGGCGAGCCCGCGCAACTCCTTGCCGCTGAGTTCCTGTTTATCTTCCAGTGCTGCGGCGACGCGGTCGAACAGCTCCCGGCAGGTCTGCAGACGGCTCCGGATGTTGCGGTAGGCAGCGTTGATGAGCTCGTTGATCTTTTCGTTCTGCTCGGCCGTCGGCTCGGTCGTCCAGCGCAGGAAGCCGTCGGCGCCGAGGCCGGACTGGCAGACGATAAGCGTGGCCAGGTTCGTCGCCACCGCCAGGTCGGAGCTGCTGGACGTGCCCCCCGCGCCTCCGCCGATCTGGTCCGCTCCGAAGACCACCTCTTCGGCTGCGCGGCCGGCCAGCACGGTCTCGAGTTCCTCGACCATCATCTGGCGCGTCAGTACCCGGGTGTTGGTCGGCACAGCGGCGGTGAAACCCAGAGAGCCGTCGAGGCGCGGGATGATGCTGGCGAAGGTGAGATCGACGCCGTGGGTGGAGCTGATCAGCCTGGCCACGGTGTGCCCGGCCTCGTGCACGGCGACGCGGTGCATCTCGGCGGGCGTGAGCCGCGGTGCGCTGTCGGGACGGCGCGGGCGCCGGGTGATCTCCGCGACCACGTCTTTCTGGTCCACTGGCCGGTTCTCGCGCCGGGCGCGCCGAGCGGCGCCACGAACGAAGAACTCGACATCAGCTCCGGTCAATCCGAATGCCAGTTCGGCGAGCGCCCGCTTGTCGATGTCGGAGGCCAGTGCGCCGCCGCTGGCCGAAAACCGCGACAAGTGGTATCCGAAGATGCATTCCAGGCCTTCGACGTTGGGCAGCGGGATTTCGACGATCTGGTCCAGACGGCCGGCGCGGCGTAGCGCCGGGTCGATCTTCTCGACGTAGTTGGTCGCGCCGATCACGATCACCGGGTCGGTCGAGCCGATCCCCTGGATCTCCTCCAATAGCGCGTTGATCACGTCGGTCTGGTACACCGCGCTTGGCCCTGACAGGTTTTCCCGGCTGCCGATGCTGTCAAGTTCGTCGATGAACAGGATCGCCGGGGCGTAGCGCCGGGCCTCAGCGAAGTCCGAACGCATTGCCCGCAGGTGTTCGTCGAGGGCGCCGGCTGACTGCCACTTCGCCGCGCTCGCAACCACGAACTTCACACCGCATTCCTTGGCGACTGCCCGCGCGAGCGTGGTCTTGCCGGTGCCCGGCGCCCCGACCAACAGCAGCCCCTTGTCGACTACCGACCACGGGATCTGCTCAACCTGCGCAGCCCGGATGTCGGCGATCAGGTCCTCGGCGATTTGCCGCGCCTCTCCGATGCCATACAAATTGTCCAGCCCCGGACCGTCGTCTGGGGTGACCTGGCTAAGCCGGGCCTGCACCCGATCCCTGAGCACCGACAGCGCGTCGTCCGGGCCGAGCGCGAGACGACGCGCCATGTGGAAATCCCCCGGGACCAGGAAATGCGTCCAGTCCGCACCTCCGGCATCCCATCCCTCGGCGGGCTTGGCGTCGAACACGCCTTCAAAAATGCGCCCAAAGCGCCGCCGGTCGATCGCCGGGAAGGTGAGGATACTGTCGGCAATCCGGCGCAGCGGCTCGGGCACATCGGCGGCCCGGTTGCATCCGATCAGCACTGCCGCATCGCTGAAGCTCAGATCGTGCGCGGTTCGCTCGGCGTCGAACAGGCTGCGGTAGGCGTGCATGGACAGCAGATACAGCTTGCTGCTCTCGTTGACCGTGATGTCGCAGCGCAGATCGTCATAGCCGGGCTGCAGCGCGCTGGCCCGCACGGCGTCGCGAGCCGTCTCGACCCCAGCGACGAGTTGAGCCACGACATCCTCGACGAACGGGATATCCGACTCGATGATCACGATCGCGTGGGACTCCAGGAGACGAGTCAGCTGTTCACTGGGCTTCGTGGCTTGGGTCTGCGGGTTGAAATGGCGCAGTAACACGGTGCCGGCCCTGGTGTCAGCGTTGAGCTCCTGCAGTGCGTCCTCGAGCAAGACGGCAACCACTGCCTGCGTGATCTCGCGATCACCGGCCTTTGCTTGCAACGCAAGGGAAGGAGCTTGCGGGACCGCGAGCCCACCCAACTCCCCGATCACATCATCGTCAGTCATCTCGACATTTCCGTCGGGCTCGACGGCCAGTGAGGAGCTGAACAGCGTCCCGCCGTAGGCGACGGTGATGTCGCTGACCCAGCGCTCGTCCGAGTCGGATTTGTGCATCTTGACCGGACATGCCTTGCTGCGCGCCTGCTCGAGGGAAAGCGCATCGGCCTCACCGTCGCTGGGTTCGCCGACATCATCGGCCGGCCCTACTTCCTCGCCCGACTCGATCAGCACGAAGGCGCCGTCATCGGCGCGCAAAAAGTAGAAGAAAAACCTCACGTAATCCGCGGCCGTCGCCTTGGTCAACGCGAGCGACTCGGCCTCATTGGTGTCATGAATCGGACCGGACTCCCCGTTTAGCCACGCGGTGCCCCGGGGACCGTCCAGCACAAACGCCCGCTCCGCGCCGCGGTCGCGGACGAATACGAGCTCGAGCAGCCGATGGGATTCATAGAAGGACAGCCGCGCCTGGCGACTGGTGATCAGTTTCGAATCGGCAAAGATTTTCGGCAGGTTCCTGGCAAGCCGCTCGAGGGCTTCGGCGCCCTGTGTCTCGTCACACGGCTCCCACGACGCCCACGGTTCGGTGCTCTTCTCCGCGATGGAAGTCTGTTCAGTGGCAGTCATGATTTCTCCTACAGCTCGAATGGCAGACAGTTCGTCCGGTGATGTCGAGGAAAGTTTCGTCGACCGACTCGGGCCGTTGTTCAAACAGCCACCTGCTGGCGGCCACCGCTTTGCGGTCAATCCGGCGAGCATGGCTTAACGAATATCCGCGACAACCGCGTACCTCTGCAACCCGCGCTGCGTGTGAAATACGGCTACGCCCAAGCATGTTCACTCCCGTGTCCCGTACTCCGTCCCACCCGACGTATTCGGCAGACACGGCGCCGCACCCGCAACCCAGTTCTCTCGGACGGCGAAAGCATATCGGGCCAGCCGGGACGGTGTTACGGAAAAAG
>JAVEEN010000165.1 GCA_030840445.1 Pseudonocardiales bacterium | reverse complement strand
AAGAACTATCTGATCTGGTGTCCGCTCGCTCCCGGCGCCACGATCGACCCCACAAAGCAGATCGTCGTCTACCAGATCTTCGACACGGCGACGAAAGCGCTTCTCCGCACCGACATCGCCTGTGACGTGCCGACCGGCGCAAGCCTTCCCAGCATCGCCGCGATCAAAGCCGAAATTACCAAACACGCGCCGGTCCCGACCGCCAGATCCGGAGGCCAGAACTATCTCGTCAACTCAGCCATCGTCTTCTACGCCACCCCACCGCCGGGCACGCCGAGTCTGAGCGACATCACCGTTCCCGATTTCACGCTGGCGGGTTACAACTTCCACGTCCGCCTGCACCTGGAGCGAACGCGTTGGACCTGGGGCGACGGCCATACGGATAGCTACACCGGCCTCGGCACCGACGCGCTCGGGCAGCCGTACAGCGACCGGATCCCCTGCGAGTCCCGAACGGACTGCAGCCGTTACATCTCGCATTCGTACCGAAAAACCGGAAGCTTCACCATCACCGTCGAAACCCACTGGACGGGCACCTTCACCATCAACGCAAGCACCCAACGTATCCCGATCCCCGGCGACATCTACCGAACCGACACCGCCGGGCGAGCCATCACGGTCCGCCAAGCCCGATCCATCCTCGTCGCGCCCAGCCCACCGTGAAACGCAAGTCCAAGCCCGCGTCGCCCCGGTACACCGGAGATCAGGGCTCGACCACCCCGCTGATTCTGGGCTTCTTCCTGATCGCCCTGCTCTTCGTCGGCGGCACCGTGGCGCTGAGCGACGCAGTCACCAAGCAGCGCGATCTGCAGTCCGTCTGCGACGGTGCGGCCGTCGTCGCGGCGAACAGCGCCCGGCCTGATGCCCTGCACGGAAATGGAACCAGTCTTGACGCGATCCCACTCGGCAACGCCGACGATGCGATCGCCAGGTACCTGGCCAACGATCCTGGCCGGTCGGGCGTGCAGGCAACCGGTCGGCTCTCGCCAGATGGCGGCACCGTCGAGCTGACCTGCACCCAGCACGTCCGGGTGGCTTTCGCCGGCCTCATCGCCAAGTCTGAAGGTATCGACCAGACCGCCACCGCATCCGCGCGCAGCCCGCTGCTGCTCTGACCAACCGACGTCCAACAACGGCCACGAAGGCTCGAGTCACCCTCGGCGAAGGCCGCAGACCGGTCCCGGGACCTGTGATATCGCCCGATCAGCGCTAATCTGCAGGCGTGACCCAGCACACCGAGGCCTCGCGGTTCGTCATCGTGGACGTGCCCCCATCGGAGCTGCCGGCCAAGGTCGACGAGGCGATGGCGATCTACGTCGCCGCCATGGGTTACCTACCGGCCACCGGCAAGCAGCGGGCCGCCCATGCGCTCAAGCACTCCGAATATGCCGCTTTCCGCTTCCGGGCCGCGATGAACAGCCATGGGCGGTTGATCGGTTTCGGATACGGCTATACCAGCCTGCCGGGGCAATGGTGGCACGACCTCGTTCGCAAGGCCATCGGAAAGCCGGGCGCCCACTGGCTGGACGATGCATTCGAGCTGTCCGAATTGCACGTCTCCCCCGCCAGCCAGGGAATGGGGGCCGGCGAACGAATTTTGCAATCGCTGGCCGACGACCTTGCGCATCGAACCATCGTGCTGTCGACCCCGGAGGGCGACAACCGGGCTTGGCGACTGTACCGGCGGCTGGGCTTCGTGGATCTGGCCCGCGACCACCTGTTCCCAGGCGATCATCGGCCGTTCGGCGTACTCGGCGCCACGCTGCCGCTGACCCGAACCGAGGACGATCCACTGGCCCTCGGACTCAGCTGAGCGTCACCGCGCCACGGCCGAGCCACTCAGGTTGGCCCACACCTCCCGGGTCGCTTTGGAGCGGTTCAACGTGTAGAAGTGGATTCCGGGTACGCCCTCGTCCAGCAGCCGCTGCGCCAACTGTGAGGTCTCGTCTATCCCCAGCTCCCGGACCGCCTTCGGATCGTCGGCAACGGCCGTGAAGCGGGCTCCCAGTTCCGCCGGGAACGGGGCCCCCGTGAACTGCTCGGAGCGGC
Source organism: Pseudonocardiales bacterium (assembly GCA_030840445.1). Taxonomy (GTDB): domain Bacteria; phylum Actinomycetota; class Actinomycetes; order Mycobacteriales; family Jatrophihabitantaceae; genus Jatrophihabitans_A. The sequence continues at coordinate 11,958 of JAVEEN010000165.1, read as the reverse complement.
TGATGATCCCCATGTTGGTGACCGGCATCAACCCAGCAAGGATCGGCACGGTTCCGCCTGCCGCCACTACCCGGTCGCGCATCCGGAGAAACGCGTCGGCATCGAAGAACATCTGGGTGATGGCGTAGTCGGCGCCGGCCCGGCATTTGGCTATGAACCGCTCGGTATCGACTTCGATCGACTCCGATCGCGGGTGTTTGTAGGGGAACGCCGCGACGCCGACCGTGAAGTCACCGTGCGAACGAACCAGCGCGACCAGGTCCGCCGCGTAGTTGAGCCCTTCCGGGTGCGCGACCCAATCACCCAGCGGGTCACCGGGCGGGTCGCCACGCAGGGCCAGCACGTTGGAGATTCCGGCGTCGGCCAGGCGGCCGATGATCGACCGCAACTCGGCGACCGAATGGTTCACCGCCGTCAAATGGGCCACCGGCAGCAGCGTGGTGTCGCTGCCGATGTGCTCGGTGATCTGGATGGTGTGGTCTCGGGTGGCCCCGCCAGCCCCGTAGGTGACCGACACAAAGTCCGGTTTGAGCTGCTCGAGTTCACGGATCGTCGTCCAGAGCAGCCTCTCATCCGCCTCCGATTTGGGAGGAAAGAACTCGAAGGAGAATGTGGGCTTGCCCGCCGCGAAGGCGTCCCGAACCGAACGTGCCATGGCGCAAGCGTAGTGTCCGCTGTCGTGGCCGCGCCCAACCAGACCTCCGCAGAGGCCACCTTCGGCGCCAAACCGCCGGCAACGCCCACGGCGCTGGTCCCGCGGTTCAATGCCGAACTGCAGAGCTTCCTCGATGACCACTCCGCGATGCTGACCGGCATCCACCCCGATCTCGGCTTGCTGGCAGATGCCGGCCGGGCCGCGGTGATGGGTGGCGGCAAACGGCTGCGGCCCACGTTCGTCTACTGGGGATGGCGGTGCCGCCAACCGGCGGGAGCGGAAGGCGAACGAGCTCTCATCCGAGCCGCAGCAAGCCTGGAACTGCTCCACGCCTGTGCCCTGGTCCACGACGACGTGATGGATTCCTCCGACACCCGGCGGGGGCAGCCCGCAGCGCACGTTCGCTTCGCAGCCGAACATTCCCGGCAGAACTGGCCGGGGACGAACGCGACCTTCGGCACGGCCGGCGCCATCCTGCTCGGCGACCTGCTGTTGTCGTGGGCCGAGGAGATGTTCACCGGCGTGATCTGGCAACTTCCGGCTGACCGGGCGATGCTGGCCGTCCGGGAATTCGACCTGATGCGGACCGAGGTGGTCGGCGGGCAGTTCCTAGACGTGCTGGCCCAGACCCGTGGCGCGTTCGATCCGGCCGAGGCACTGCGCGTCATCGAATTCAAGACCAGCAAATACACCGTCCAACGTCCACTGCTGCTCGGTGCCTCCGCGGCAGGGGCCGAGGAACGCACCCGCCGGGCGCTCGCCGAGTTCGGACTCGCACTGGGCGAGGCGTTCCAGCTGCGTGACGATCTGCTCGGCGTCTTCGGTGATCCGTCCGAGACGGGCAAGCCGGCCGGAGACGATCTTCGCGAAGGAAAGCGCACCCTGCTGGTGGCGTTGGCTGCCCAGGCCGCCGATCGCCATCAGCTCACCGAACTGCGCGAGGGTGTCGGTGATCCGGATCTGGACGCGGCCGGTGTCACGGCGCTGCGGCAGTTGCTGTCGGCCACCGGCGCCCGCCACGCCGTCGAGGCCCGGATCGTCGAGCAGGCCGCCGCTGCGGAGGCCGCCTTGCAACAAGTCTCGGAGACGATCAGCGACGAAGTATTCACCGCCCTCATCGACTTGACCCACGCGGCATCGCACCGAAGCTTCTGAGCGGATGGGCCGCCGCCGGGGCACCGTCTCGGGCCCGACTGAACGGGTGGTCATCATCGGCGCCGGCCTGGGTGGGCTGTCGGCGGCCCTTCGCCTGACCGGCGCCGGACGGTCGGTTCGCGTCCTCGAATCCGGCACCGAGCCGGGCGGACTGATGGGACGCTGGGAGTCCGGCGGCTACCGATTCGACACCGGGCCGACGGTGTTGACCATGCCCGGACTCATCGATGATGCCCTTGCTTGTGTTGGCGAAACTCGATCGGATTGGCTGGACCTCGTCGAGCTCGTGCCGTCCTACCGGGCGCAGTTCGCCGACTCGTCGGTGCTGCGGTCCTTCGCCGACACGTCTCAGATGGCCGACGAGGTAGCCCGGGTGTGCGGGGCGAACGAGGCACGCAATTATCGACGGCTGGTCGACTACCTCACCGCGCTGTACCGCGCTGAATTCGACACCTTCATGGACCGCAATCTCGACTCGGTCACCGATCTGATCCGGCCCGAGGCGATCACGTTGCTGAGACTGGGCGGGTTGCGCGGACTGGACCGGATGGTCGGGCGCTATCTCAGCGACGATCGGCTGCGGCGGTTGTTCACATTCCAGTCGATGTACGCCGGCCTGGCCCCGGCCCGCGCCCGGGCCCTCTACGGAGTCATCGCGTACCTCGATTCGGTGTCAGGCGTGTGGTTTCCGCGGGGCGGCATGCACCAGGTCGCGCTCGCTCTGGCCGGCGCCGGCGAGAAACACGGGACCCAGATCAGCTACCAGACCCGAGCCACCTCGGTGGAGTTCACCGCGGGTCGCGCGAGCGCGGTGATCACCGATGCCGGCGAGCGGATCCCGGCCGACGTCGTGATCGTCAATTCCGACCTGCAGGCGGCCTATCGCGAACTGCTACCGGCCGGACTGAGACCGTGGCAGGCGCGCCGACCGCGACACTCGCCGTCGGCTTTCGTCTGGCACGTCGGGTCCGCCGGCGCGCTCGCGGATCCGGCCCACCACAGCATCTCCTTCGGGACGGCCTGGTCCACCACGTTTGACGAGATCATCAACCAGGGACGGCTGATGTCCGATCCGTCGCTGCTGATCACCTGCCCCACCGTGACCGATCCCACCCTTGCACCTGCCGGGCGGCACACCTACTACGTGCTTGCCCCGGCACCCAACACCTGCATCGCGGAAATCGACTGGCCGAGGATCGGGCCGCGCTATGTCGAGGAAATATTCCGGGTCCTCACCGAGCGCGGCTTCGATGCCGAGGGTGCCTTTTCCTCGGGCGTGCAGGCCAGCCGTTTCGTCAGCCCCGCGGACTGGCAGTCCCAAGGCCTCGGGGCGGGTAGCCCGTTCGCGCTCGCCCACACCGTGATGCAGACCGGGCCATTGCGGCATCCGACTCAACACCCGGCCGTGGACAACCTGCTGTTCTGCGGCGCGGGCGTTCAGCCCGGCGTCGGAATCCCCACCGTATTGCTGTCCGGACGGCTCGCCGCCCTGCGCGTGACCGGCTGACGGGCTGACCGGCTGACCACGGACCACTGACCACTGACCACAGACCAGCAGGCCGGCGCTCGCGGCGTACTACGGCTGGACAATACGGCGGCTGAAGACGAGGCACAGAGCACTGCCTGGAGATCAGCCGAATCCCTAACCGGCGGTATCTGGGACGATGGACCTATGGTCCGGACGGAGGTCGCAGCGCGCGAGGCGTCGACGACCCGACCGTCGGATCGGATGCTCCGCCCGTTCGATCGGCTCATCGAAGGCTGGGACTTCGCCCGGATCGGTATCGCGGGGCTGACCGGCAGCTGCCTGATCACCCTCGGTAGCTACGGCGCGGGGGCGCTACCAGCCAACGATCCCACCCGACAAATCCCGCTGATCGGACTGCTGCGACACGGCTGGGTCGGATTGCATATCGCCCTCGGCCTCTACTACCTCGGCCTGGCCCTGCTCCTGATCGCCTGGCTGGTCCTGGGTCGGCTGCTACTCACCGGTTCTACCCGCGGCGACACAGCCGTCGACCGTGAGGTCATCGAGCCCGCGATCCTGCGCCGTACTCTGGTCCGCTGGATGTTGCCGTTGCTGGTCAGTATGCCGCTGGCCAGCATGGACCTGTACAGCTACGCCGCGCAGGCACAGTTGGCCCGGCTGGGCCTCGATCCGTACACCTTCACGCCAGCCGACCTGCCCGGCAAGTTTCTCGACAACGTGGCTTGGAAGTGGGTCGACACCCCGTCGCCTTACGGCCCGCTCTGGGTGACGGTTTCGCGTTGGGTAGCCACGGTCACCGGAGACCACGCCCTGCTCAGTGTGCTAGTCCTCAGGCTGATCCCGTTCGCCGCGATCGTGGTGACCGCACGCCTGATTCCCGGTCTGGCCCGACGGTTCGGCGGACGCGGTGACCTGGCGCTCTGGCTGGCCATCGCCAACCCGCTGGTCCTCGTGCACGGCGTCGGCGGTGGCCACAACGATGCCGTCATGGTCGCGTTCATGGTGGCTGGACTTGTAGCCGTCCTGGCCCCGAACGCGAATTGGCGCCACCTCGCGCTCGGTGCGGCGTTGATGTCGCTGGCCGCCGCAGTCAAGGCGCCCGGAGCGGTCGGCGTGGCCTTCGTCGTGCCGATCTACGTCGCCGGCAAGGCCGGACGTGCCCGGCTCAAGGTAGGCGACTGGCTGCGCTATTGCCTGCTCGCCGCCGCGGCCGCGGTGCCGGTCTTCGCCCTGATCACCTACCTCGTCGGCTATGGCAACGGCTGGACCAAGCAGATCAGCCCGGCTATCCCGGTCGTCAACTTCATGTCCATTCCCACGATTCTGGGCGTCGCGTACAAGCTCGCCACCGGGCAACCGCACGCGGGAACCGTGGTCGATCACACCATTCGGTCGTTCAGACAGATCGGGTCGGTGGTGACCGCGTTGTTGCTTATCGCGTTCTGGATCCGCTCGATCCGAAGGTCGCCGGTGCAGTGGCTCGCGCTTGCGTTGCTCACCGTGGTCGTCCTCAGCCCGGCCGTCCAGCCTTGGTACTTCACCTGGGCGCTCGTGCCCGCCGCACTCCGTATCGGCGCGCGGGCACTATCCTGGATCGCCGCCGCATCGGTCGCCCTTACATTCCTGATCAGCCCCATGGGATCGGGACTCGGGATCGCTCCGTACCTGCCGGCGGTGCTGGCGGCGGGGCTGGGGGCACGCGCCCTGCTGGGCCCGGCCGTACACCGGGTCCGGACCTCCTGATGAGGGCGCCGGACACGACCGGTTCGGGTTCCGGGCGGCGGGACGATCCCGGATTGGCGGCCGCATATCGGTACTGCCGCCGGCTCAATGCGCAGCACGGCAAGACGTTCTATCTCGCCACCGCTCTGCTGCCGGCCGCCAAGCGTCCGGCCGTGCATGCGCTCTACGGCTTCGCGCGGTTCGCCGACGACATCGTCGACCAAGCCGGCGCCGACCGATCCGAGCGGCTGGCCCGGCTGCGGGACGAGGTCAACGATGCCCTTGACGAACGGCGCGCCCGACCGGCCCGGCATCCGGTCGTCCGTGCCCTGGTCGATACGGTGCGCCGTTTTGATCTCGAACAGCGCCACATCGAAGATTTCCTGGATTCGATGGCCTGCGATCTCACCGTGGCCCGCTACCCGAGCTTCGCCGAACTGGAGCGGTACATGTGGGGCAGCGCGTCGGTGATCGGGCTGCTGCTGCTGCCCATTCTGGGCGTGATCGACCAGCCCAGCCGAGCCGAGAAGGCTGCCAGCGATCTGGGAGTGGCGTTTCAGCTGACCAACTTCATCCGCGACGTGCGCGAAGACTACTGCCGCGGGCGGATCTACCTGCCCCAGGAGAGTCTGGCCGAGCACGGTGTCACCGAGTCCATGCTGGCCGGACCGACGAGTAGCTTCGAAGTGCGAGCGCTGATCGCGGCCGAGGTGGACCGGGCCCGCGGCTACTACAGCCGCGCCGAACCCGGGATCGGACTGCTGACGGTCGACTCGCGCGACTGTGTCCGAACCGCATTCAGCCTGTACAGCGAGATCCTGACCAAGGTCGAGGACGCAGGCTACGAGGTGCTCGATCAGCGGGTCCGAGTCTCCAGCCGGCGTCGCCTCGCGGTCGGTGTCCGGGGCTACCTCGCGGCGCTGCGCTCCCGCCGACCGAGCTGAACCCAACACGACAAGGTCAACAGGATCAACGCGAAACCGAAACCCAGGTCCTCGACCGGGGCGTAGCCGATCCGGATCCCCACCACGGCCGAGGCCCGGTACGACACGATCGGGATGCCGGTCAGAATCCCGTTCACCAGCAGCTGGAACCCGAACAGGATCGCGTACGCGACCCAGAATGCCTTGCGCAACAAGAGTCTGGTCTTGAGGAGCAGCAGGTCGACCGAGACCGCACCCGCGAGGCCCAGCAACATCAGCATGGTGTAGCTCACGAGTCATCATCCGGACACAACTCAGCCCGGATTGTGCCCGAGTCGCCGGCCTCGTCACCGATCAGCCACCCGGGACGCCGCCGCCGCACGGCCTCCAAGGTAAGGACCGCACACACCGGGATGACGATGAAGAACAGCACCTCCTCGATGGGAAGTCCCGCGATCGAGACGCCGATGACGTACCGACGGTCGAAGGTCCACTGACCGGCGTGCACGGCGTACAGATCCCATGCCACGCCCAGGACCAGTCCCGGCGTCAACGCCAGCACCAGTCGCAACCACCGCCGGTACACGCCGGTCCGCAGCAGGACTTCCAGGGGCGCCGTCCCGAGCAGGCAGCCACCCAGCACCGCGAGATAGCTGAGATGCGACCAGGCCAGCTGGGGCACGGTGTGGTCGGTCAGAAGCCGGCCGCCTGAGCGCGGCGCTTGACCTCGGTCGCGCGGTTGTCGGCCAGCGCCTGAGCCGGCGTACCAGGCAGGCTGTCGTCGGCCCGGAACAACCAGCCCACGATCTCGGCGTCTGTGAATTTGGCATCGCGCAACAGAGTGATCACCGACGGCAGGTGCTTGACGACCGCGCCGCCGGCCACCAGCCGGCGAGGCACCGCGCGGCGGCCGTGCTCGTCGGCCAGCACGACCAGCTTGCCGTCCTTGATCAGTTGGTGCACGCCGGTGATCGGAATGTCGAGCAACTCGGCCACGTCCGGCAGCGGGATCAGATCCGGATCGACGGAGGCAGGGTCACTCAGTTCGGCCATGCGCCCAGGGTGCCATGCCGCCGGCTCACCGAATTCGCCAGCCTTCACGATTCGGTTCCGGTGACTCGGCCGAGTCCTGGTCGGTCCAGGGCTTTCCGGTCCCGAAGGTGGTGGCGAGATACAGGTTGTCGCGGACCCCCGCCGGAAACGGCTGGCGAGCGATCTCGCGCCGCAACGACTCCAGATCCAGCGGGTCCGAAGACGCGGCGAGCACCAGATTGCCGAACCGTCGACCCTTGAGCACATCTTTCGAGCTGACCAGGGTCACCTCGCCGAACACCGCCTGAAGGCCGGCCACCGCCCGGCGCAGATAGCGGAGTCCCGGCTCGTCCACCAGATTTGCCAGCAGCAGACCGTCGGCCCGCAACACCCGCGACAGGTCGGTGAAGAATTCCAGGGTGGTCAGCTCGGCGGGAACGCGGCCGTCCGCATAGGCGTCCAGGATGATCAGATCGGCGCTCGCGTCAGCCAGCTGCGCGATGCCCGGACGGCCGCTGATCGGCCGGATCCGGATCCGGTGCCCGCGGGGCAATGGCAGCGACTGCCGGACCAGAGCGGTCAACTCGGCATCCGGTTCGAGGACGATCTGCGGCGAACCCGGCCTGGTCACGGCCAGAAATCGCGGCATGGTCAGCCCGCCGCCGCCGATATGGGTGGTGGCGACCGGTCCCGGCCGCCAGCTGGCGAGCACACTGGCGAAAAACTGGATGTACTCGAAATCCAGATACGTCGGATCCCTCAGATCGATGTAGGACTGGCGGACCGCGTCCATCACGAGCATGGTCCCGCCGGGGTGGTCGTCGTCGTCGATCAGCTCGATCCGGGGCTGCGCCGGGCGTGCTTGGGCCATGCCCCCGACCTTACCGATGGGTCACATCCGGTGCGGCGCCCCGCCCAGTGCCGCACACAACCTAGAATTGCCGGGTGCAGACGGCCATGGGTGACCCGATCGCCGGCCGTGTTCTCGAAGGCCGGTACCGCATCGTGCAACGCATCGCCCGAGGCGGCATGTCCACCGTCTATGCCGCGGTGGACGAACGCCTGGATCGCGAGGTCGCGGTCAAGGTGATGTCCTCGGCCTTGTCGACCGACCCTGCCTTCGCCGACCGCTTCGCCCGCGAGGCTAGGGTCGCCGCTCGGCTGGCTCACCCGAACGCGGTGTCCGTCTACGATCAGGGCACCGATGGCAGTCACGTGTTCCTGGTCATGGAGCTGGTGCGCGGGCGCACCCTGCGGGACCTGCTGCGTGAACGTGGGGTGCTCACTCCCGCCCAGGCACTCTCCATTCTGGAACCCGTCCTCGGGGCCCTGGCGGCGGCACACCGGGCCGGGCTGGTCCACCGCGACGTCAAGCCGGAGAACATCCTGCTGTCCGACGACGGCGCAGTGAAAGTGGCCGACTTCGGCCTCGCCCGGGCGGTCGAATCTGACGCGAGCAACACCCGGACCGGCCTGATGATGGGCACCGTCGCCTACTGCCCGCCCGAACAGATCTCGCGCGGCAGCGCCGATGCCCGCTCGGACGTCTATTCGGCTGGCATCGTGCTGTTCGAACTGCTGACCGGCAGCGCACCGTTCTTGGGCGACAGCGCGATGGCGGTGGCCTATCAGCACGTGAACTCCGAGGTGCCACCGCCGTCGAGCCGTAGGCACGGCGTACCACCGCAGCTGGACGACGTCGTGCTCCGGGCCACCAGCCGCGAACCCTCTGGCCGCCCGCTCGACGCCGGTGCCCTGCTGGCTGAGCTGCACGACATCAGAATCGATCTCGGGCTACCGGTGGTAGCCGTACCGCCTCGGCCCAAGCCGAAGCAGGACCCCGACGCCACCCAGGTCTTTGCCGCGGTTCAGCGCGATCCGGTCACGGCCCGGCCGCCGGCACCGATGCCCGACGCGACGACAGCGCCCACCCACGCCGGGCCGGACCCGCTGCAACGCACGGTGATCAGCGCGCGCCCGCTCGGGCCCCCAGCTATCCGGACCCCCGGCGAGTCCGCCCCGGCCGGCAGATCCGGCAGGGCGGCCAAGCCATCGGACCGGCGGCGCCGCGCTCGGCGCCGGACCGCGATCGTGGTGATCGTGATCCTGCTCCTCGGCCTGCTGACGGGCTACGGCGCCTGGTGGCTGACCGTCGGCCGATATCGGCAGGTGCCCAACGTGAACGGCCTCGCCCAGTCGGTGGCCACCCAGCAACTCGTCCGCGACGGATTCGCGGTGAATTCAGCCGTGGCCAAGGAATTCAGCGAGAACGTCAAATCCGGCCAGATCATCCGGACCGATCCCGCAGCGAGCTCGCATGTGATCAAGGGCAAACCGGTCACCCTGGTCGTCTCACGCGGACCGGAACGGTTTCCGGTCCCGATGGTCGCCGGCGGCTCGTTCACCGCCGCGCAACAGGCGTTGTCCACCATCCCGGGCGCTCACATCGTGCGCAGCGACGCAGCCGACGGCACCGGCAAGATCGCCAAGGGCACAGTGATCCGGACCGATCCCGCTGCGGGGCAGCCCGCCAGACGCGCCCAGGTCATCACCGTGTTCGTCTCCAGCGGCCCTCCGGTGATCAGCGTCCCGAACGTCACTGGCCAGCGCAAGGATGAGGCGCAGCAGATGTTGACCGCGGCCGGTTTCACCGCCAATTTCGTCGACGATTACTCGGACACGGTTGCCGAGGGCAAGGTCATCCGGACCTCGCCGCCGGCTGAGGCGTCGGCGGTGAAATTCTCTTCGGTGTCGGTCGTGCTCTCCAAGGGGCCGGCCATTGTCACCATTCCCGACATCGCCGGGGGCTCAGATCCGGACGAGGCCAAGGTGGCCCTGGAGAATCTCGGGCTGGTCGTGGTGGTCAAGAAGAAGAACAAGGCGTTTCTGGACTTCAGTAGCTACAAGGTCGATCGGGTCGAACCGGGTCCCGGCACCCAGGTCCGCAAGGGCAGCACAGTCATCCTGCACGTCAAGTAGTCCGGCCACCGGTCGGGCTAACCTCGTTTAGGCTGGCTGTCATGGTCATCGTGATGGCGCCCTCCGCCGCAGACACCGACATCGACCGGGTCATCGCCCACGTGGAGGCGCACGGTGGTCAGGCCTTTGTCAGCCGGGGCGTCAGCCGGACCATCATCGGGGTGGTGGGGAGCGAAGCCGTTCTGGAGACCCTGGACGCTGAAGGCCTGCCGGGAGTTGCCGACACCAAACGCATCACCGCGCCGTACAAGCTGGTCTCTGCAGCCAATCACACCAAGCGCACCACGATCAGGGTGGGCGGTGTACCGATCGGACCCGACACGTTCACGCTGATCGCCGGCCCGTGCGCGGTGGAGACCGCCGAACAGACCTACGAGTCGGCGATGCTGGCCAAGCGCGCTGGTGCGACTCTGCTGCGCGGGGGTGCCTACAAGCCGCGCAGCTCGCCGTATGCGTTCCAGGGCCTGGCCATCTCCGGCCTCAAGATCCTGGCTGAGGTGCGCGAGGCGACCGGTCTGCCGGTGGTCACCGAGGTGCTGGACGTCACCGATGTCGACGATGTCGCCGAGTACGCCGACATGCTGCAGATCGGTACCCGGAACATGCAGAATTTCGGACTGCTCCAGGCTGTCGGCAGTATCGGCAAGCCGGTGATGCTCAAGCGCGGCCTGGCCGCCACGTACGAGGAATGGCTGATGGCAGCCGAATACATCGCGCAGCGCGGCAACCTGGACATCGTCCTGTGCGAGCGCGGCATCCGTGGTTTCGAGCCGTCCATCCGCAACATGTTCGATGTGTCGGCGGTGCCGATGGTGCAAAGCCTTTCGCACCTGCCGATCATCGTGGATCCGTCACACGCCGCCGGGCGACGGGATCTGGTGGTGCCGCTGGCGCGAGCCGGGATCGCGGCCGGGGCGGACGGGGTGATGGTAGACGTGCACCCCCATCCCGAGGCCGCCCTGGTGGACGGTGCGCAGGCCCTCACCGGCGACTCCCTGGACGAACTTGCTCAGGTGGTCACTACCCTGCCAGCACTACTGGGCAGGACCTCAGCGGCTCACCGAGCCGGTTGATCCGGGCCGACCGCGTCACTGACGCAGCAGCGGCGCCAGCACCTCGGCCGCCCGTTCCACTGCCGCGTCGTCGACGTCCAGGTGCGTGACTAGCCGCAGGAACGTCGGACCCAGGGCCGAGACGAGCACACCCTGTTCCCGAGCGGCTGCGGCCACCGAAGCCGCGTCGCTCACGGTCAGGACCACGATATTGGTGTCGGTGGTACCGGGCTCAGCACCGAGCCGCTCAGCGATCCAGGCCGCGCGTGCATGGTCATCGGCCAGGCGTTTGACGTTGTGCTCCAAAGCGAACAGGCCAGCCGCGGCGAGGATACCGACCTGCCGCATGCCGGCACCGTACCGCTTGCGCCAGACCCTGGCCTCGGCGATCCGCTCCTCGTCGGAGACCAGCACCGAGCCGATCGGAGCGCCCAGCCCCTTGGACAGGCAGACCGACACGGTGTCGAAACCGGCAGCCAGTTGATCCAACTCGACACCGGAGGCAACGTGTGCATTCCACAGGCGCGCGCCGTCGAGATGCAGGCCAAGACCGTGCCTGCGGCCCAGTTCCTGCACGGCGCGCACCGCCGCCAGCGGTTGCACGGTGCCGCCGCCGAAGTTGTGGGTGTTCTCGACCGCGATAGCGGCAGTAGAAACCAGGTACGGCCCCGCATTAGGCGTGATCACGGCGGCCACGTCATCAGCATCGAGGAGTCCGCGGCGTGCCTGCCAGGTCCGGGTGGTGATACCGGCGAACACTGCCGCGGCGCCGAGTTCGGCGCGTACCACATGCGCGGTGTGGTCGCAGACCAATTCCTGGCCGGGTTTGACCAGCAGGCGCAAGCCCAACTGGTTCGACAGTGAGCCGGATGGGACGAACAGTCCGGCCCCGAAACCCAGCCGGCGAGCGACTTCGGCCTCCAGTTCGTTGACCGTCGGGTCGTCGCCGTA
>JAVEEN010000251.1 GCA_030840445.1 Pseudonocardiales bacterium | reverse complement strand
CGCCCGCGTTCGTCCAGCGCGCGTCGGTCGTCGCACTGAGCGACAGCGGAGTCCAAGACGAGATCGGCGCGATGGTCCACGAATACGCCCGACGACGCGACGAGCTGTGCTCCGCGTTGGACACGGTCCCAGGGTTCCAGCCGTCCGTGCCGGAAGGTGCGCTGTACGTGTGGGCAGACGTCTCGGCGACCGGTTTGAGTGGCACCAAGGTTGCCGAGTCCCTCCTCGACGTTGCCGGGATCGCGGTAGTTCCCGGTGAAGCATTCGGTCCGGAATACGCCGATCACATCCGATTGACCTACGCCCCGAGCGCTGCTGTCGTCAGCGCCGCTTGCCGCGCGCTCGCTGTCTGGACACCACGCTGATCCAGCCACGCGGTTCGTCGCACGAGATGTGAATCGCCACCGACTGCGAGGGGATGATTCCGAGCTCGCGTAGCCGAGCGTGGTAGCCCTCGACGCTGGCGAGTTTGATGTCTTCGTAGCCGCGCACCATATCGGGCAGGGCGGCGATCGTGACGGCCCGGTCGTAGTTGGCGATGTCGAGTTCGGCCGCCAGCCGGGACACTAAGTTCTCGTACTCCGCCAGCAGTGCCCGCTCGGCCTTGCGCACGTGCGCGTAGCCAAATGGGTCGAACACGGTGCCGCGCAGCCGTTTGCCCTTGGCGAGGATCCGCAGTGAGACGTGGCTCCGCGGGCCAAGGCCGATCTTCTTCTTCCGCCCCATGGCCCGCAGGGCGGGCGGATGCAGCTTGTAGGTCAGGTTCTCGCCATTCGGGATCTCCGCCCGCACCTGGGACAGGAATCCCGGGTCGGTGAGTAACCGCGCGACCTCGTACTCGTCCTTGTAGGCGGTGAACTTGTACAGCCCCTTGGCGACCGCTTCGCTGAAGTCGGTGCGATCGCTCGTGGCGCGCTCAGCCGTCCAGATCTCCTGCAGCAGTGTGGCGTATCGACGGGCGACCCGTCCGCTTTGGAACTGGACCAGGTCCGCTGCGCGCCGGGAGATGAGGTCGCCGACCCGTCCGGTGAAGGTGGTACCGGCGAGGACGTGTGCGGGCGGCGGCGGAGGCGACTGCCGGTCGGATGCGGGTGAGACGGCGGTGTCGAAGCGCACCGGATCGGCGATGGCGAGTCGTCCCCAGCGGAAGGCCGCGACGTTGGCCTTGACGGCGACGCCGTTGATGCTGATGGCCTCTTCGATCGATTCCGCCGGAAGTCGAAGCGCCCCAGTCTGATAGGCAGCCCCGATGAGCAGGAAGTTCGCTGCGGCGGTGTTGCCGAACAGCTCGTGGGCCGCGGCCAACGCATCGAAGGAATGCACGTCGCGCGAAACCTGGCCGAGGCGGTTGAGCAGGTACGGAGTCTCGGGATAGCTGACCGCCTTGTCGTACACCATCTCACCGGTCGGCGTCTTGCTCGTCGACACGATGGCGATGGTCTTGGACGGGTCGCCGTATCCGAGGTTCTTGGTGTCGGCGGCGGCAAGCAGATCGAATGCCAGGATGCAGTCCACGCTGCCGGGGGTGAGCCGGTTGGACGGATCGAGCTTGGCTGCGGCGAATCGCAGGTGCGACACCACGGGCCCTGCCTTCTGGCTGAGTCCGATCTGATCCAGGCTCTCCACTTCGTAACCGGCACGCAGCGCCGCGGTGGCGAGAACCTGGTTGACCGTGACGATTCCCGTGCCACCGATTCCGGCGAAGAAGACGTTCTGCGTGGACGTCACCGGCTCCACGACGACATCGGGCAGGACGGGAGGCTCGGGGGTGCGCCGCGGGCTCGCCTTCTTGCCGGGGACGACCTCGACGGTGACGAACGACGGGCAGTCGCCGTCCAGGCAGCCGTAGTCGGTATTGCAGGAGGTCTGGTCGATCCGCGTCTTGCGGCCGAACTCGGTGTCCACGGGCTGCACCGAAAGGCAGTTGGACTTGACGCCGCAGTCCCCGCAGCCTTCGCACACCGCTTCGTTGATCAGCACCCGGGTGTTGCGGGTTGGCAGCGTGCCACGCTTGCGCTGTCTGCGTGCGTCGGCGGCACAGTGCTGGTCGTAGATCAGGACGGTCACGCCCTTGACGTCGCGCAGCCTCTTCTGAGCCTCGTCGAGGCGGTCCCGGTGCCACAGGACCGTGCCCTTGGCGAGCGCGCGCTTGTCGTGCCGGTGGGGTTCGTCGGCGCAGATGATGATCTGCTTGACGCCTTCGGCGGTCAGCTTGTGGGTCAGCTTCGCGACGGTGAGCGCGCCCTCGGCGTCCTGCGCGCCGGTCATCGCGACGACTTCGTTGTACAGCAGCTTGTAGGTGATGTTGACGCCTGCGGCGACGCAGGCCTGCACCGCGAGTTGGCCTGAGTGGAAGAAGGTTCCGTCGCCGACGTTCTGGAACATGTGGGGCACGTCGATGAAGGGGGCCTGCCCGATCCACTGGCTGCCCTCGCCGCCCATCTGAGTGAGTCCGGTGACGGCACTGTCCTGCCTGCCCGACATCGTCACCATGGTGTGGCACCCGATCCCGCCGCCCGCCAGGGATCCTTCGGGGACTGCGGTCGAGCGGTTGTGCGGGCAGCCACTGCAGAAGTAGGCGGCGCGTTTGGCGGGAAGCACTTCCAGCGTCAACGCCGGTGGCGGCGGCTTCTTGAGCTCGAGTCGGCTGCGGAGCACCCGGCGCAGGGGCGCAA
>JAVEEN010000101.1 GCA_030840445.1 Pseudonocardiales bacterium | reverse complement strand
TGCCCACACCGACGTGTGGCCGCAGCGCGAACGCCGCATCGCCGATCAGACAGCTCCGCCCGAACGCCATCCGCGGCACCTCAATGTCGACAATCACCTGGATGAACGGCTCGGCGGTTCGTTGGATAACCTCGGCCAGCGGCGCGGGCAGCTCAGCCGCCGACGAATGCAGTTGTTCAACGTGGCGGGTCTGGACCGATCCGGCAGGCACGGCCAGCTCTGCCCTGACACCTTTCCGGTCGGTGAGCAGGTCGGTGAGCCGATCTCCCGGCGCGATGTTCTGATACCAGAGCCAGTTGAACAGCACAGAGCCGTTCGGGCCGGGAATCGGGTAGGCCAACAAGTGACCGCGAGGGAGGATCCGGTAGGTGTACGCATCCAGCAGGATGCTCGCCGAACGGTCGCTGAGTTGGTCAATGTCGACAGTGCCGCGCCATGCCAGGTATCCCGCGTAGCGGGGGTGGGCCTCGGGCACCATGATTCGGCGTCCCGTCGAGTGAATCCCGTCGGCGCATACGACGAGATCGGCGGTAAGGGTCCGACCGTCGGTCAGTGACAGCGTCGCGGTATCACCCCGGTTGTCCAGGTGCGCAAGCTCATTCGACAGGTGGTAGCGCTCGGTGCCGAAGGCGTCCAGCAGACCTCGATACAATTCGACGTACGAGGCGAACCGGTATGCGCAGGGTTGCTCGTCGATGATCGCGCCGTCCGCATCGAGATACTGAAGCCTGCGGGCGGGCATGCCAATGTCGGCAATCGATTTGCCTGCCCGCTCCACAAGATAGCGAACCGTGCTCGGGTGCGCGACGATTCCGGTCCCGCGCCCCTCCAACGGATTCGAACTACGTTCCAGAACGTCGACGTCCCAGCCCTGGTCTCGGAGAATCAAGGCCGCAGTGAGTCCGCCAAGCGACCCTCCAACCACAACGGCCCGCATCACAGGGCGCCTTCACCGGTGAGAACGGTCGACGCGAAGGGGGGAGTGGGGACCGTGGCCATAGGTCTCAGGATCGCCGCTGCGCGGCCAGCTGTCGTTGGCGCTGGCCGCCAACGTTGTTGGCGTCAGCACTACCCGCGTCATACCCACTAGCGGGGAAATCAGCGACCGCCCAACCAGATTGCGCGAGAGGCAGTCCCGCCGAGCGTAGGCTTTCGGTATGCAGCCCCGCGCAGATCTCTACCTCGACCGTGCGCGCGCGGACTCATTTGGTGCCGCGGCACGAGTCTACGACGCACATAGGCCGCGCTACCCCGATCAGCTCATTGATGAACTTCTGATGCAGAGCCCTCAAGCGGTGCTCGATGTTGGCGCGGGTACCGGGATCGTTTCCGAGCAACTCGTCGCGAAGGGAGTCAATGTTCTTGCGGTTGAGCCAGATCCGCGCATGGCCGACGTCGCGAGGGACAAGGGAATCCGCGTCGAGATCGGCACGTTCGAGAGCTGGGACGCCGCGGAGCGCCGCTTTGACCTCGTCGTGTTCGGGTCGTCCTTTCATTGGGTCAATCCCGATATTGCGTTGCCGAAGGTTCATCGACTGCTGACCAGCGGTGGACGTCTCGCATTGATGTGGAACCGGCTGTCCCCAACACATCCCACTCACAGCGACCTCGCGGAGATATACCGGGACTACATGGATCCGGGCTCATCCGTGTTCGGCGGCTCGCCGAAGGATCTCGTCGACACCGACCGTCGCACCGAGCAGATGATCGCCTCAATCACGGCTTCCGGATTCACAGTTGAGGAGCGTACGTACCCGCGAGACGCCCACTACTCCACGCAGCAGTGGCTTGACTTCGCATTCACCCATTCGAACCACCTTGTCCTCGCCGCCGGAAAGGCTTCGGAGCTTCGAGCCCGGCTGGCTGAGCGCATCGGTCCACGAGGCGTCTCGGTGGGCGGGGATACATTGCTGATCGTCGCCACCCGCTCATAGGAGGTTGCGATGCGATCGATGCGTGTGCTGGTCGTCGGCGGTGGCATCGGGGGTCTGTCCGCGGCGTTGGCGATGCGGTTCGCGGGGGCGAAAGTCAGGGTGTACGAGCAGGCCGCCGAGTTCGGTGAGGTCGGCGCCGGAGTTGGGCTCTTCCCCAACAGCATGCGGATATTGCAGCGGCTCGGCGTCGCCGGCCCGGTGACTCGCCTTGCGGCGCCAATCGACGAGTGGTGGATGCTGGCTCCTGGCGGGTCAGTCGTATCGCATCAGGTCGCCGGCAGCGACGGCCCAATCAGCTCGCTCGGCATGTACCGTCCAGATCTGGTGGCAGAGCTGGCGGCCCGGCTGCCCCGCGGTGCATTGCACACTGGGTATCGGTGCGTCGCCTTCAGGCAGGACGACCGCTACGCGGTAGTGACCTTCGACAACGGCGTGAGCGTCGAGGCCGATATGGTGATCGCTGCCGACGGCATCCATTCGACCCTGCAACGCTACGTCGTCAAGCCGCGCCGCCCGGTGTTCTCCGGCGTGGTTGCCTATCGAGGGGCGATGCCTGCCGTTCGCGTGCCCGGTTGGCCGTGGCCACACGCGTTGGTGAACTGGGTGGGTCAGGGCAAGCACTTTCTGGTCTTCCCAGTGGGCGCTGGTGCGCTGCTCAACTATGTCGGATTTCTGC
>JAVEEN010000076.1 GCA_030840445.1 Pseudonocardiales bacterium | reverse complement strand
GGTGCCGGCTACCCGGAACAGGTCAGCGTCGTGGCTGCACACCAGCTTTCCGTCCGCGCTTGCGCGGACGTCGACCTCGACACCGTCGGCGCCCGCTGACAGCGCCGCGTCGGCAGCGGCAACCGTGTTCTCCGGCCGCCCGGGCCCGGAACTGCCCCGGTGCGCCAGGATCAGTGGTCCGGCAGGCCGTCGGTCGGCACCGATACCGGTACTGACCGGTTGGTAGCCGCTCGGGCGTCGGGTCCTGGGCAGGCACGACTGCGTGGTGGCGGAAGTTCGGACCGCGATGAGCGATCGGGTTCGGACGCCGGTCAGCGCGGAACTGGCCGCTGAACTGCCGGTGATGGTGCTCATCGTCGTGGTCCTTCCCCCGTTTGCCGGTGGCTGGCGAAAGCTCATACCTGACGGTCCTGCGCAGGAAAGGTTGCAGCTAGGCACCACGGGTGCTCGAACCCGCTCGCCTTGGTGTGGCTGAATAACACCCTGGGTGGCTACCGAGCGAGCGGCACTGTGCCCGTCTGTGCGGTTCCCCTCCGGTGCGGCGTCCAGGCATACTTGGTGCGGACCTGGCGCGTGGGGAGGTGCCCGATGCAGGATGGCGCTGATGCTGGCCCTGATGGTCACGCCGAACCGATCGCGACGGACTGGTCCAGTGGGCCATTCCTGACCTACTCCGATGACAGCGGAAACCGGAAGTTCGTGCTGCTCGGTTCGTCGGCGTCGATGTCGATGTCGATAGGTCGCGACGCCGCCTGCGATATCCCACTGCCCTCGGATGCGGTGGTGTCCCGCCTGCACGCCCAGCTGGACCGGGTCGGCTCGAACTGGACCCTCGTCGACGAGGGCTTGTCCCGTAACGGAACGTTCCTCAACGGAGAGCGGATCAACGGCCGGCGACGGCTGCGCGACGGCGACACTTTCGTCCTGGGTGAAACGTCTTTCCTCTACCGTGACCCGGAGGGACCAGGCACCCAGCAGACCAGGATCGCCTCCGAGCCGGTGACCGTCCTGTCCCTGTCACCAACCCAGCGCAACATCCTGGCCGCGTTGTGCCGGCCGTACGGAGACAGTGCTCAGTACGCCGCGCCGGCATCCAACCAGGCCATCGCCGGCGAGCTGTTCCTCAGCGTCGACGCGGTAAAGACTCATCTTCGAACCCTCTTCCAGAAATTCCATATCGAGGATCTGCCGCAGAACCAGAAGCGAGCCAAGCTGGTCGAGCGGGCGTTCTCCCTCGGCCTGGTGTCTCGACGGGACCTGTAGCAGCTGCCCACCTTGGTGGTGGCAAGGCCCACCCCGGGAGTGGTTCACCATCCCTAGGGTTCCTACTGCGCATGGCCTCCCGGACCCAAAGTTGTCGTAGGCGCCGGCAACACGCTGGGCCACAACAGGGAAAGCGGGAGGCGCACCATGTCGAACCTCGGCAGCCACAGCACCGGCATCCGGAGCTGCGTTGCTTCGCCCGATCGGGCTCGCAGTTCAGCGATATCCACCTCGGCCCGGCTGTGCTTCATCGTGGAGGACCGGTACCAGAACGACACGATGCCCGGCACCGTCATCGAGGTTCTGCGCGGCCGCGGTCACGAGGTCGATGTGCTGCACCCGCATGCGATGCTGGCCAGCCTGTCGCGCTTGGACCCGATCGACGGTGACGGCTACGACGGCTACGTTCTGAAGACCGTGTCCTCCGGCCCGGGCCTGAGCATCCTGGAGGCCGCCGGTGCGGCCGGTGGCGTGACGGTTAACGACTACCGGTCCATCCGCCTGGCGCGGGACAAAGCCGTCGCCGCCAGCCTCGCCCGGGCGGCTGGCCTACCGTTTCCGAAAACCTACTTCGCGGCCCGCTCCGCGCTCCTTGCCCAGCTGCCCTTCGACAAGTACCCACTCGTCGTCAAACCCAACAACGGCAGCAGTTGCGAGCAGATCTTCCGCATCGAGAACGCCGCCCAGCTGGAAAACCTCGAGGTGGATGACGACCGGTTCCTGCTGGTCCAGCCCTACCTGCCCAATCCCGGCTACGACATCAAGCTGTACAGCACCGGCGACGACGTGTCCGCCGCCGTCCGCAGATCCCCACTGCATCCCGGGGCGAGCGTTGTCGAGCAGCTGATCCCGGTGTCCGCCGAGTGGCGGGCACTGGCGATGCGGGTCGGACGGGTCTTCGGCTTGGACATATTCGGCCTGGACATCATCGACACCCCGCAGGGTTGGATGATCCTCGACGTCAACGACTTCCCCAGCTTCGGCCAGGTTCCGCACGCCGCCGAGCGGATCGCGGACACCATCCTGCGGGTGACCCGCCGCAACACCCAGACCGCTCCCAAGCGCGTCTCGACCGCCCTTCACCGCAAGGTCATCCTGGAGGTGCCAGCATGAAGATCTGCCTGCTCGCAGAGCCCAGCCCCAGCCCCGTTCTCACCTCGTCGCTCGGCCTGCTCTCCGAACGCAATACCGTCCTGGTGTGGGACCCGCGGACGCTGACCGGCGGGTTCGCCGGCCGTCCCGCCGAGCTCGGTGACGTCGACATGTACCTGCTGAAGTCGCGATCTAGCGCCGCTCTGAACTACGCAGTGGACGCCGAAGCGGCCGGGTCGATCGTGCTCAACAGTCCCGCCGCCACCTCGGCCGCGCTGGACCGCGCGATGATGGCAACCCTGCTACGCCGGGCCAGCGTTCCGGCGCCGCGCAGCTGGACTGCGGACAGCCTGGCCCAGCTGGCCCGGAGCGCCACCGCCGGCGCGGTCCGACCCGGACTCAGCTGGCCGCTGGTGATCAAGAGCCAGCGCAGCCGGCGCGCGGACCTCGTCACCCTGGTGACCGGAATCAGCGACCTTCAAGCCTTGCTCCCGCGCTGGGCCGAGGAGCCGGTCATCGCGCAGGAGTTCATCCCGAATGACGGCTTCGACCTTAAATTCTGGGTGATTGACGAGCAGGTGACGGTCGCTCGGCGACCTGGCGCGCTCGAGGACCGCACCACCGCCCATGACGTGGCCTTGGACCCGGGTCAGCTGCCGGCCGACTGGATC
Source organism: Pseudonocardiales bacterium (assembly GCA_030840445.1). Classification (GTDB taxonomy): domain Bacteria; phylum Actinomycetota; class Actinomycetes; order Mycobacteriales; family Jatrophihabitantaceae; genus Jatrophihabitans_A. The sequence continues at coordinate 7,193 of JAVEEN010000076.1, read as the reverse complement.
TCGACCGTCCTGGACGCCGGCGCGGCCCTGGGCCTGGACATTTTCGGTGCTGACGCTCTCATCACCGAGAACGGGCCTATCATCATCGACGTCAACGCGTTCCCGGGTTTCCGGTCTGCTGCAGGCGCCGACTTCGCCCTCGCCGACCTCGTCGCACGCCGGGCCGCGGAGCGGAGGCTTTGCGCATGAACACCATCCACTCAGATCCGGGACTGAGCAACCCGGCCACGGTCACCGAGATGCTCGCTGCGTTGCTGGCTGCCGGACCGCAGCCGCAACCACCACCAGCGCTGACCTACCTGCGCCGCAAGGCCGGCCGTGGCCTGGTCGCCGTCTACGGCACCGCCCGCGACCCGGGCCACCTTTATACCGTTACCGTCGAGGAAGACGCGCTAACCGTCTCTGCCGGTGACGGCGTGACGGCCGGCTGGGAACCCCACTGGCAGGGTGCCTGGCCGGGCGTGGTTGCTGACCCGGCACTCGGACTGGCCGTCCAGGCATTCCCCACCGATCGCACCCTGCCGGCGTTGGCCGCGGCTATGGACCCGGCGACAGATCCGCAGCTGTGGGTGGCGCTGCAGTCCGCGGGGTCAGCATCGGTGCCCGGCACTGCGGAGTGGACCTTGGACGCGGTCCGAGCCGAGCCGGTGCGGTACAAGCCCGGTGACCGCTGTGTGATCCGCTACCGGCTCGTCATGCTCCGGCCGGGACCCGGCGGACCACGCGGAGCCGGCGTGGACGAACAAGCCGACCGGGCCGAGGTGAGCGTCATCGGCAAGCTCTACCGCGAGCAGGCCCAGGCGGTGGCCGCGGAGGCGCTGCTGGCGCGACTGCGCACATCCTCCGCCCGGGCCTGGTGCCCGGCGCCCTTAGGACGGGTGGACCCACTTGCACTGCTGCTCAGTGAGGATCTCGGTGACCAGCGCAGCAACCCACCGACCCGGCCCGGCCCCGATGTCATCCACCCAGGCAACCCGCACTCGGCCGCGACCATCGCTGCCGCGGGCCGCGCGCTGGCTGGTCTGCACACCAGCGATACCGTCGAACCTGGCACACCGTTTCGGCGCGGGACCGACGAGGCGGACAAGGCCGCCAAACGTGCGCAGGTGCTCAGCGCGTATCTGCCGTCCCTGGCAGTGGAAACGACCCAGATCGGCCGCGAGGTCTGCGACCGGCTGCGGTCGCTGCACCCGGACCAGTTCGTACCCGCCCACGGCAGCTACAAACCGAGCCAGCTGCTGGTACGCGACGGCTCGGTGTTCCTGGTCGACTTCGACCAGTTCTGCCAGGCGGATCCGGCGTTGGATGTCGGCTACTTCATGGCCTATCTGCGGCCACCGGGCCTGTTCTATGACCGTCGGGGAACCCGGGACTGGTTTGACACCGCAGCCGAGACGTTCCGCAACGCTTATCTCGGGGCGCGGCTCGAACGCGGCGCCACCACCGCGGATACGGCCTCGATTCTGAGCCGCAGCAGCGTGTACGAAGCCGCGCTGCTGCTGAAAATCGCCGCCCGCCGCCCGAACCGGCTGCACAGTCCCCGACCAGGTGAAGTTCACGCCCTGTTGCGGGAAATCACCGGCTGCCTCAGGACCGCTGAACTCGTCTGAACGACAGGCCCGAAACGGACGACCGCGCTGGGAGAGCCATCACTGGAAGGTGATGCTGTCCCGAACCCGGTTGAACAGCGGCAGCTGGCCGGGGAACTTGTCCGGCGCCGCGAAGAACACCAACCACACCGAGGATGTCAGGGCGGGCGTCCGGTACTGCACCACGTCCATCACGAAGTGCAGTGACGCGCTGGCATCGTCGGGGTCGTCAAAACGTCCGTCCATTTCGTCCGCGGCCATCCCTGCGACCGTCCGGGCCGTGTACCCGCCGTCGAAAACGACTGTGGCCGGCAGCTGATCCCGGACGGCGCTCTGCAGCTTCTGCCAGGAGGAACGGTCGGGCACATCCTGCTGCGCGTGAATCCAGGCGCCGGTTGCCTTCGACCGATTCGCTTTCACCAGCGCCCGGACCGGATCCCAACTTCGGCCCTGCCCGGTCGGCGCGAACAGATCAGCCATCGTCTGGCCAGCCGGGGACAGCGCCACGTCGACGCCGATCGGGTCATCGCGAGCGAGCCAGTCCGCGGGCGTGTCGACGGCGAACCGGGGAGCTATACCGCTGAACTGCTGACCGCTGAGGTAATGAGCCGACAGCTTGGACGGCGACTTACTCGGCAGCAGGACGACCGCGGCAGCGACCGCAAGCCCTACCAGCGCCGCGATGACAGCGAGGAGCGGCCACTTGCGCCGGCGTAGGAAGGAGCGCCGAGGGTGGCCCATTCCCGGTTCGGCTTGCCCGGGCGGACCTGCTGCACCGGCACCTCCGACATCGTCGACATCGTCGACATCGTCGACATCGTCGAAGGGCACCTCATCTACACCACCATAGGGCCCCTCAGGCTCGGCATACTCCTGCGCGCCGGCAGCCTCGAGGTCGGGTGCGTCGGCCTCGTCCGCCGGTGTCTGCACGCCGGACGGCCTCGGCCCCGGCGGGAATGACCCTGGCGGGAAGGACGGATGTTCAACCGGGGTCCGCGTCTCCTGGTCGTACTCGAGGTCGGCCCTGCCCCACGGCGGCGACGTGTCCACCCCACCCGTGCTGCGTCCGCCGCGCACCGGTGTTGCGACCTCGAGGGCACCCCTTAGTTCCCTGGTCAGCTCTTGGCAGCTGTCATAGCGATCCTCGGGCGCCTTGGCCATGGCCCGGCCGATGACCACGTCCACGGCCGGGGAGAGATCGCTTCGCGCGGCGGTGACCGGCGGCGGCATTTCGACCAGATGCGCCCAGAGGGTGGCTGCGTCGTCGTCACGATGAAACGGCACCTGGCCAGTGAGGCATTCGAAGAGCAGGCAGCCCAGGGCGTAGATGTCGGTGCGTGCATCGACGGGTTTGCCGGCGATCTGCTCAGGAGCGACGTAGTCGATCGTGCCGAGGAAATTACCGGTTCCGGTAAGCCCGCCGGTGAGCGAGGACGCCCGCTTGGTCAACCCGAAATCGGTCAGATAGACATGATCGGTCTTTTCGTGAAAGGACGTGAGCAGCACATTGCCTGGCTTGACGTCACGGTGCACCAAGCCCAGCTCATGCGCCGCGTCCAAGGCGTCACCGATCTGCTCGATCAACCGTAGCGTCCGCGATGGCGTCAGATGGGTATCCCCGGACAGCGCCGCCTTCAGATCCGGCCCGACGACGTAACGCATCGCGATGAACAGCAGCCCGTCGGCATTGCCGGCCTCGTAGATCGGGATGATGTTCGGATGATCCAGCGAGGCAGCCAGGCGGGATTCCTGAATGAAACGCTGCTGAAACTGGTGCTGATCACTGAGCGAGGGCGTCAGCAGCTTCAAGGCAACCTTACGGCCCAGGCGGGTGTCCTCAGCCCGGTAGACAACCGCCATCCCGCCGCGGCCGATGACCGACTCGATGCGGTAGCCCGCGATTTCAGCGCCGACCGGCTGTTCGCTCATCGACGCTCCCTGGCCTAGCCAACATGGCCACCGCACCACCCGCAGAACTGGTGATGTGGTGCGAGTCGCCCTCCACAGGTCGTACAGAACGTCGGCGCTTTCGCGGCCGCGGGTCGGGCCGTATCGCCGGCTGGCGCCCGTGACATCAGCGCCGGGTCGCTACGCGCCGGCGAACTGGTAAGCAGCGCCGCCGATGGCTGCCCGGAGCGGCTCGGGCTGCTGCTGGCCGGCATCGGCGGTGACCGGTTGCCCGCGGGCGGTGATGCTCGTGGATCCGGGCGCGCCGCTCCGCTCGGGCGGGGCGGACCGGGCTGCGGGGACCCATGCGCAGCTTTCGCGGCAGCAACCTCCGCTGGTGGCGGCCTTTGCCGTTGGTGGCGGATCAACCACGCGATGCCGGCGGCAATCAGTAGTACCGCCACTCCGATGGCCAGCCACAACCACCACCGCTGGCCACTGGTCTGCGTAGCCGGCGGAGTCGCCACAACCGCCGAAGGCACCACCGACGGACCGGCTTGGCCCGCTTGCGTCTTGGCGAGGGCGATCGCCAGATTCTGCGCCGCCAGGAAATGCCCCGGGTAGGCGGCGAGGGCCAACCGGAAGCCCGGGATCGAGGCGGCGAAGCCCTGGTTGTGGAACTTGTGCATCGCCGACTCGTAATTTCCGTCAGCCAGGCCGTGAGTTGGGGAGACCTTGAGCTTCGGATCAGCCAGCACCGCCCGGATCGCCGCGGTACGAATCAAGGTCGGGCTGCCTGCTCCCGGCTTGCCCGGTGGCACCGGCGTCGCCGAGATCATCCCGATCACCTGGCCCAGCTCGGCAGCGACCGGTCCGCCCTGCAGGCCGGCCTTCAGCACCGCAGGCGTGACCAGCTGGAACGGCCGATTGTCACCTTCCGGGGCCTTGAACCGAGTGCCGCCAACCTTGTCCAGGTGTGCCTTGAACGCCTGCAGCAGATGCTTCTTTTCGGGGATGGCGTTGAATCCGAGAACGCCCAGATGGTAGGTGGTCGCGTTCGAATCGGCGAGATTGACCGCAGGCATGCTGCCGGCTGACACGCGCAGTACCGCGATCCCGGAGCCGGTGCTCGTGAGCACCTTCGCGTCCAGCGCACCGTACTTGGCCTGGTCGGTGACGTAGGGGTAAACGGTGACGAACTGGGTCAGCGTGATAACACAACCCCCGGCGGAGTTCGTCCGTCCTGAGTAGCAGGCGCGGAGTCGGTTCTCCGGCGTGTAGTCGGCAGGACCGCCGACCTCTGGGCCGAACCTCCGCTGGGTGAGCAGATCACGCGGCACACCAAGGGTCGGGTAGTTGGCGGCTGGATACGTGGTGCGGAAGATCGAGTTGATCGCGTAATTCTTCGCCGCCTGCTCATCCGGAGCGACAGCGGCGGAAGTAGTGACGATGACCGCGGACGGGTCGACGACGAAGCCGCTGCCGGTTTCGAGGACCGGGTCATATGGACGCTCGATGAGATTGATGTGGGCGGTCGTCACGTTGTGCTCGATCAGCGAAATCTGAACGTGGTAACCGGATCTGATGAAGACGACACCGGGACCGGTCAGGTCCGCCGGCGTCGGGTGCACATGGGCGTAGGCGCTTGGCATGCCCAGCGGAAGCAGAGCGGCTGCAAGCGCAGCGACGATCAGCGCACGTACGGTCCGGACACGAGTCATAGCGCTCTCGCGGGATGTGGCGAAGAGGCCGTCGCAGCCGGTCTCCCCCGGATCACTTCGGTATAGACGCGGCACCCGCACGGTGTCAACAGGCAACGGCCCTAGTGCGCGGTCCGCGCCAAACGTCGGGCATAGCCCTTGCGCGGCTAATGGGGTACGGCGTGAGCTGCCGGATCACCGGACCCGGGGCCGCGAAGCTCCTGTTCCAGAAGCCGCTGAGCAGTGAGGACCCGAGCCGGTTTCAGCTGACGCCAGCTGTGGATCGCTGTCCTGGTCAGGCTGACGCGCCGGTAAGCCGCGGTCCGGTTCAGCAGCGACGCCCCGTCGCCCACCCCGGCCGCCTGGCGGTACTCGGTCAAGAACCGCTGGCTGAGTTGCCGAACGTCCTCCGCACTGTCCCGGCCGGTGGCGGCGTACGCCTTGCTGGCCGTCATCGCCAGATGCCCGGTGAACTGACCCAGATCGAGCGCTGGTTCGGCCACGCAGGTCGCGTCGAAGTCCACCAAACCACTGAGCGGGCCGTCGAACAGGAATTGGCCCGGGGTGAGGTCACCATGCCCGAACGCCGGCAGCATGGCATCCTGCTCCGCCACGGCGTCCAGCGCGTCCAGGCCGGACATCAACGAGTCGGCCAGCGCCGGCGCCAGCGCCGCGATAGCGGTGATCTCGGCTTGCGCGGCCTCGCGTTCGCCGGAGAGCGTGCGCAGCGGTCCGACCATGGCGACCTCGTGCAGATTCGCGGCGATCTGTGCGCAACTGCTCAAAACGTCGTGCAGCCCCTGCCGTCGACCGGCGTCGGCGACCCACGACCGGATCAGCGGAGACAGCTGTGGGGCGCCTGGGATCGCATCGAGCAGCACGATCCGCTGATCGGGCAGGTACCCGCGGAAGCGCGGAATGAGGAAAGGACGGGTTCGTCCGGCTTGCTGGAGCAGGTGAGCGCGGACGGCCTCGACCGCCGGACCGACGCGCGCGCCCTGCTCGTCGTCATATACCTTGCCGTACACAACCTGCTTGACCGTGCGCCCCGTGACACCCAGAAGCCAAAGCACTTCGTAGCGCAGCACGCAGCGGCTCCGGTCATAGCGCACGACCTCGGGGCGGCAAGCGGCCAGGGTGAGCCCACCGGTCGGATCACCGAGAACCTGCGCGAAACTCCGGCCCAGCTCACCTGGGTCGGTGGCGGCCAGCAGGCCGGGTCGGTCCGGGTCCACCGGGAACGCATGCAGCACCAGCCGCAGTGGCCACACCGCCTCGCCCAGCTTGTGAAAAGCGGTCAGATCCTCCCGGCCGGTGACCTGACCGGCCAGCGGCAGGACCCGGTGCTCCAGCCAGTGCTCGGCACTTTCGGCAGCGGGGAACAGGCGTCCGCCGACCAGATGCTCGACGCTGCGTCCGGACCCCGGCTCGCGCAAACCCAGTTGGTAGCGCACGCACACGCCTTCACCCGGTCGCACGATCGCGTGCCCTGGCGTACACCAGTCAAGCTGCCAGCCGTCGGCGAGCATGCCCTGCAGTCGGGGCACCATTGCCTCGGCATCCAAGGCCTCGGCCAGGCCGGGCACGGCCCGGTTCAGCGCGGGAGACAGCATCGGATCCAGGTCGTTGTCCTCGAGCGGCCGCAGCCCGCGGCGCGGGGCGCGGCCGGTCAGCGCCCGGAACGTCTCGGCGGAGGCCGGCTGCGGCACCGCCTTCGTCAGGAACCGCTCGAAGTCCCGAGGAGGCGGCTGGGGTCGACCATCGACGCTGACCCGAACCTGGGCCGCCCCATCCAGTTCGATCTGATCCCCCTCGCGGGCACCGGTGGCCGCCACGTTCCCGACGGTAACTGGTTCCCCGAACTCGCGGGCATAGAGCTCGGCGTACAGACCGCCGCGGGCAAGCAGATCCTCCGGAGTGCCCTCCTCGAGAATTCTGCCTGCCGACAGCACCAGGATGCGGTCGACCGACCGGATGAGTTTGAAATCGTGCGACACGATCAACGCCGAACGGCCTT
>JAVEEN010000048.1 GCA_030840445.1 Pseudonocardiales bacterium | reverse complement strand
GTTTGACCAGCAGGCGCAAGCCCAACTGGTTCGACAGTGAGCCGGATGGGACGAACAGTCCGGCCCCGAAACCCAGCCGGCGAGCGACTTCGGCCTCCAGTTCGTTGACCGTCGGGTCGTCGCCGTAGACATCGTCGCCGACTTCGGCCTCGGCCATGGCCTGGCGCATACCGGGACTCGGCCGGGTGACTGTGTCGCTGCGCAGATCGACCACCGTCGTTGCAGCCAAGCTACTCATCACCCTGTAGCAGCTCGCGGCGGCGGCGATCGGCGACCAAGCGCTCGGCCACCCGGAAGGCCAATTCCAAGGACTGCTCGATGTTCAGCCGCGGGTCACAGGCCGTTTCGTAACGTCGCCCGAGGTCAGCGGCCGTCAGATCGGCCGTGCCGCCGATGCATTCGGTTACGTCCTCACCGGTCAATTCCACGTGCAGGCCGCCGGGGTGCGTCCCCAAGCCGGCATGCACATCGAAGAATCCGTCCACCTCATCGATGATCCGGTCCAGATGCCGGGTCTTGATCCCGTCGGCGGTCTCCTCGGTGTTGCCGTGCATCGGATCGCATTGCCACACCACGAGATGCCCGGTCGACTGGACCTTCTCGATGATCGGCGGCAAGGCGTCACGCACCTTGGAGTTGCTCATCCGGCTGATCAACGTCAGGCGGCCCGGGGTGCCGTCGGGGTCAAGTCGCTCCACCAGTTCGGCCGCAAATTCCGGCGTGGTGGTCGGGCCTAGTTTCACGCCGATCGGGTTGGCTATCCGGGACACGAAGTCCAGGTGAGCGCCGTCCATCTGGCGGGTCCGCTCCCCAACCCACACGAAATGACCGGAGAGGTCGTAGGCGTGGTTGCTCTCGACCCGGGTCAGGGCACGCTCGTACTCCAGGATCAACGCCTCGTGGCTGACGTACAACTCGACGCCTTCCAGAGCCGCATCGTGCACACCGCAGGCTCGCATGAAACGCACGGCGCGATCGATCTCGGCCGCCAGTTGCTCGTAACGCGACCCGGTCTCGGTGTTCCGCGCGAAAGCGGTGTTCCAGGCGTGCACCTTCTCCAATGCGGCCAAGCCGCCGCCGGCGTAGGCCCGCAACAGGTTCAAGGTGGAAGCCGCGGTCGAGTAGGCCCGCAGGATCCGGCGCGGGTCGGGTGTCCGGGCGGCCAGGTCACCGTGCAGTTCGTTGACCATATCGCCCCGGTATGAGGGCAGGCCGAACGCGTCGAGGTCCGTCGAGCGGGGCTTTGCGTACTGCCCGGCCATCCGTCCCAGCTTCACGACCGGCATCGACGCGCCGTAGGTCAACACCACCGACATCTGCAGCAGGATTCGCACCTTGCCGGCGATGTCTGCCTGCGACGAGGTGGCGAAGGTCTCGGCACAGTCACCACCCTGCAGCAGAAACGCCTCGCCGCGCGCGACCTGGGCCAGCCGGTTGGTCAGCGCGTCAACCTCGGAGGCAACGACCAGCGGTGGCAACTGAGACAGAGTCTGCGCAACCTCGTGCAACACGTCGGCGTCCGGCCAGTTCGGTTGCTGGGCCGCCCGGAGCTCGCGCCAGGCATCCAGATTCAGCGGATCCGAGGCAGGTGGCTGGGCAGCCGAGGACGCGTGGTCAGCGTCCGGTGCTGGGTTGACGGTTGCGGTCACCCGTCAAGCGTAGGCAGGCAGGCAAATGCCACTGCCGCCAGCCCCGCATCTCACCCGAAAAAGACCTCGGCCTCGGCGTAGAACTCCGGCGGGACGGTCTTGAGCTTGGTTGTCGCATCCGCCAGCGGCACCCGGACGATATTGGTGCCCTGCAGGGCCACCATCTTGCCCCAGTCCTCGGCCTGCACCGCGTCAATGGCATGCAGGCCGAACCGGGTCGCCAGCACCCGGTCGAACGCGGTCGGTGTCCCGCCCCGCTGGATATGACCGAGCACGGTTGTCCGGGCTTCCTTACCGGTTCGGTTTTCGATCTGGCCGGCCAGCCACTCACCGATCCCACCCAGGCGCACATGACCGAACGCGTCGACACCCTTCTCCAGGGTGAGCATCTCACCTTCCTCCGGCTGAGCGCCTTCGGCGACCACGATGATCGGTGCGTACTGCGATTGGAATCTACTTTCGACATAAGAGCAAACGCGTTCAACAGAGAACCGCTGCTCCGGGATCAGAATGACGTTCGCGCCACCGGCGAGGCCCGAGTGCAGGGCGATCCAGCCGGCGTGCCGGCCCATCACCTCGACGATCAGGGCGCGGTGATGGGACTCGGCCGTGGTGTGCAGCCTGTCGATCGCCTCCATCGCGATGTTGAGCGCGGTGTCGAAGCCGAACGTGTAGTCCGTGGCGTTGAGGTCGTTGTCGATGGTCTTGGGAACTCCGACTACATTCACGCCCAGTTCGTGCAGCTTGGTCGCCACGCCGAGGGTGTCCTCGCCACCGATGGCCACCAGCGCATCGACCCCGAGTGAGTGCAGGTTCTCCCGGATCTGGTCGACGCCGCCGTCGATCTTGAAGGGATTCGTTCGCGATGAACCGAGGATGGTGCCACCGCGCGGCAGAATACCTCTGACCTGAGGAATGCCGAGCTCCATGGTCAGGCCTTCGAGCGGTCCCTTCCAGCCGTCCCGAAAACCTACGAACTCGTAGCCGTACATGCCGACACCCTTGCGAATGATCGCCCGGATCACCGCGTTCAAGCCGGGGCAATCGCCACCGCCGGTCAGTACACCGATACGCATCTGTGCCAGCCTTCCAGTGGACCGTGGACAACGACGTACTCTGCCGTGCGAGAGCCTATCGGCCAGATCATTGCTGCGGCTGCAAGGACGAGATGGTTCGCCAGCGCGCCAGATTGTGCCTGGCGTCGGCTAGTGCGTCATGCGCGTCAGCTCCGGCCACAGGCAGCGGCGGCGATCCGGCGGCCTCCCAATGCTGGCGCAATTCGTGGGTGAAACGCGGAATCTGCCGTGGCAGCGCCCGCATGTCACCCCAGAGCTGAGCAAGCGCCACGTGGTCGTAACTGGCCATCCACGCCCACAGCTCGATGGGCTCACCGGGCGCGAGCAGGAACTCGAGGAGGTCGTCGCGAATCCGGGTGCGCGAACGCCAGGCCGGATCAGAGGGGGGCGGCAGCTGGTTGAGCACATGCCGGCGCACCCAGTCGATCGCCCGGGACTCATCGAACTCGGTAGACACCGCGTAGAACTCCCGGTCGGCTTCGTCGACCACACCGATGGAGACTAGGACGATGGTGTTGCCGTCCTCGATGAACTCGCAGTCGTAGAAATAACGCACGCGCTGGTGTCCGCCTTCTCGGTGGTCGTCGGTTCGGGTTGGGATCAGCCGGCCCGTTCCACGGGCATCCGATCGGCGTCGGTGGATCCGACCGCGTCGGCGTGGCCCATGCCCCGCGGCGCCCCGAAGCCCAGGTGCGCGCCGGTCTGCAGCTTTACCTTCGCCGCGTAGCTGTCGACATACTCCTGGCCGGACAGTTGCATCAGTTCATACATGATCTCGTCGGTCATCGACCGCTCGACGAACCGGTCGCCGGCCATGCCCTCGTAGCGGGAGAAGTCCAGCGGCTTGCCGAACTTGATGCCCGGTCTCGGCCTAAGTCGAGGCAGCTTCCGCCCGGTGGGCTGGACCTTCTCGGTGTTGATCATGGCCACAGGGATTACGGGCACACCGGCTTCGAGCGCCATCCGAGCCACTCCGGTCTTGCCCTTGTACAGCCGGCCGTCCGGTGACCGGGTGCCTTCGGGGTAGATACCGAGGAAATCGCCGGCGGCCAGGATCCGGACACCGGCGGTCAGCGCGCCCTTGGCCGCGTCGGCATCGTCACGGTCCACCGGCACCTGCCCGATGCCCGAGAAGAACAGCCGGGACAGCACGCCCTTGAGGCCGGGGCTCGTGAAGTACTCGGCCTTGGCCAGGAACGTGACCCGGCGTCGCACCATCAGCGGCAGGAAGAAGGAATCGCAGAAGGACAGGTGGTTGCTGGCCAGGATCGCGCCACCGGCCTTGGGGAGGTTCTCGGCGCCTTCGACCCAGGGTCGCCAGATGGCCTTCAGCCACGGACCCAGTCCGATGAACTTCAGGAACCAATACAGCACCTCTTCGGCCTCCAAATAACGTTTTCTGCGCTGGGGTGGCTTGACCTTAGTCGCGGCGAGGCTAGGCGGACAATCAAAGCTGATCATGCCACCGACCGGGGCCTGGCGCCGATTCCAACCGGGAGGTGGCCTTTCGCACCCCGCGCGCGGCATGATTGGCCTGTCAGATCGCTGCCGAGTTCATCGCCCAAATTCATCGCACAAGTTCATCGCACAAATTCATCAAGGAGACCGCGTTGCCCATCCTCGAAGGCGCCGAGCCGTTTGCCGCCGATGGAACCGGCGCGGCCGGCCGCATCGGCGTGGTGGTCAGCCACGGGTTCACCGGCAGCCCGCAGAGTATGCGCGCCTGGGCCGAGCACCTGGCCGCCACAGGATTCTCCGTGCGACTGCCACGGCTCCCCGGCCACGGCACCCGGTGGCAGGACCTCAACGACACCCGCTGGCAGGACTGGTACGCAGAGGTCCGCCGGTCCCAGGCCGAACTGGCGGCGACCTGTGACCAGGTGTTCGCCTTCGGCCTCTCCATGGGAGGCACCCTGGTCACGAAATTGGCTGAGGACCTAGGTGACGAGATCGCCGGGCTGGTGCTGGTGAACCCGGCCTACGGCACGATGCGAAAGGATGCCGCCTTCGCGCGCTACCTGACCTGGGCGGTGAAGTCACGACCCGGTATTGCCAGCGACATCAAGAAGGCGGGCGTCGTGGAGCTGGGGTACGACCGGACCCCGTTGAAAGCGTTCGTCTCATTGCAGGAGCTGTGGAGGATCGTCGTCAAGGATCTGGCCAGGGTGACCGCGCCGGTGCTGTACTTCCATAGCGCCGAGGACCATGTTGTGGATGCGCTGTCGGCCAAGCTGCTGCACGGTGGGGCCACCTCGACGACAGTGACCGAGGTATCGCTGCCCAACAGCTACCACGTGGCCACCGTCGACAATGACGCCGATGCGATCTTCGCCGGCAGTGTCGAGTTCATCCACGCCCATGCCGCCGCCGGAACCGGGAGCTGATCTGTTCCGATGACCGGCTCACCAGCTGCACACCGCGGACGGCGGGACAACGGCCTGGACTCCGACACGTTCGCTCCGGTGGCCGACGTGGATCCCCGGCTGGCCGACCATCTGCTCGACGTCCTCGGACTGCGCGAGGTTCCCGCCTACGTCGAACCGGCGCCCGCTTCCATTCCGACGCTGGCCGACCGCCTCTATGTGGCCGCGGAGCAGACCGGCCAGGCTCGCGAGGTCCTGGCCGCGCTGGCCGCGGAGCTGGGCATCGAGGTCGCCCGGCACGGCCACCAGCTGTTCTCCGAGTCCGACGGCTCGGGTGCCGGCCTGGGCGGCTCGGAGTCGGGAGCACGGGTCGATCCGCTCGAGGGCATGGACACCAACGCTGAGTTCGAAGCTATCGTGGCGGGTTTGGGTGACCTGGGCCGGCCGCTGTTCGAGGTCACGGTATCCCCGGCTGCTCCGTCGGTTGCTGCCACCGATCCCGAGCCGGAGCATTTCGTTCCGCCGGTCCCGCCACCCGTGCCACGTCCGGCTGCGCCCACTGTTCTCGCGGCACTGGTCGTGCTGTTCGGTGTCGCTTTGATCGCCTTCGGCGGCCTGCTGGGCCTGCCCCGTGATTTTCCGCTGCCGGGTGGTGTGGTCCTCATTCTCTTCGGCACCGTGTTGCTGATCCTCCGGCTCCGGCCCGAACCTCGCGACGACTCGGACGATGACGGCGCGGTTGTCTGAACGTCCGAGCCGCAATGCCTTCGATTCAGGGTCAGTCGTTGCCGTGATCAAAGTCATCTCGCCCCACACAGTTCGTCTCGTGTCCACTTCACGGTGACTGCGGGGAAACCCGCCGCGCGGACCGTGTGGGGTGGAGGTGGCGGACATGATGACTGCCGAAGAGACCGTGTTCATCCTGTGGTGCCGGCTGACCGGCAACGACCCCACGGATTTCGGTGACGACGAGCGAGAGGCCTTCATCGCGCGGCCCCAGGTCCTCGAACTGGCTCAGACGCCGTATGCCGTACTGCTCGACGCCGGGATAACCGCGGCCCGCCGGGGATCGCTGCCGCTGGAGCGATGGGTGGTAGCGCTGCGAACGGTGCGGACGGTCGGCGCCTGATCTGACTCAAGACCGTTCGCCGGTTGCCTGGCACGGGTTGCCTGGCGCGGGTTGCCGGTTGCCGGTTGCCGGTTGCCGGTTGCCGACTGCGTAGGGTGTCGATGCCATGGGCATGACGCCGGAGGAACTGGAACTGCTGGTCGCCGCCATCGCCCGGACCACCCCAGGGTTCGGCCACACGACCCTGGTCGCGATCGACGGCGGGGCCGCGGCCGGAAAGACCACGCTTGCCACCGCCCTGGCCGAGCGGCTGCCCGGAAGCGAAGTCGTGCACACCGATGACCTGCTCGACGGCTGGGACGATCAGTTCGGATTCTGGCCGAGGCTGCGCGGCGACGTCCTCGAACCGCTCGCAGCCGGCCGAGGGGGCCGATATCGGCGCTACGACTGGGCGGCCGGCCGGTTCGGGCCCGAGATCGGCGTGCCGGTCGACATCCGGACACTGATCATTGAGGGCGTTTCCGCGATCGAGGCGTGCGGGGCCCGGGCCGATTTCCGCATCCTGGTCGACGTCGAGAGATCCGAGCGCGAACGCCGGTGGCGGCAACGAGACGGCGGCCTGGATGCCAACGCCATCCGCTGGCTGGACAACGAGGACAGCTACTTCGCCTCGCGCCGTCTGGAGGCGGACTGGGTGATCGGCAGGCCGATGGGTTAACCGCGCTCAGTGCCGGCGCCGGGCCAGGTCAGCCGCTCCGACCAGACCGGCCTGGGGCCCGAGCTCGGCCAGCCTGACCTCAGCTACCGGACGAAAGCCGCGGCCGGTCAAGGACTCCGAAAACGCCTGTTGGGCCGGTGCAAGCAGCAGATCACCCGCTTCGGAAACGCCGCCACCGATCACGAACACCGTCGGATCGATCACCGCAGCCAGATTGGCCAGGCCGCGGCCTAGCCACCGTCCCATCGTGGTGTAGATCTCGATCGCGGCCGGATCGCCCTCCCGCGCAGCCTGGGTCACCAGCGGACCGGTGAGGAGCTCGACCTCCCCGTCGGCCAGCTTCATGAGCTGATGAGCGGCGACCGGGGAGATGTCGGCCAGTTCACGGGCATCTCGAGCCAGTGCCGTGCCCGAGGCATACATCTCCCAGCAGCCACGGTTGCCGCAGGCGCACCGCCGGCCATCCGGCACCACGGTCATGTGCCCGTATTCGCAGCCGACGCCGTACGCCCCGCGATACAGAACGCCGGCGACCACCAGCCCGCCACCGATGCCGGTGCCGAGCGTAACCATGACAGCAACCGGGCAGTCACGGGCGGCGCCGAAGCGATATTCGGCCCAGGCCGCGGCATTGGCGTCGTTCTCCACCACGACCGGCACGCCGATTGCCTCGGCAAGTGCGTCGCGTAGCGGCTCGTTGCGCCACGCCAGATGCGGTGAGAACAGCACCGTTGCCCGGTCATTGGCGATCCAGCCCGCTGCGCCGATCCCGACCGCGGCCACCCGGTGCCGGCTACTGAGTTCGTTGACCGCGTCAGCGATCACCGCTTCGGTCTCGGCAACGTCATGGCCGGGAGTCAGCCTCCGGGTGGTGTCGATCACCGCACCGTCTTCGTCGACCACGCCGGCCAGCACCTTGGTACCACCGATGTCCACCCCGATCGCCAGCGCCATGATCAGTCGCTCTCGTCGGCTGAGCCGAGATCGATCTTCTGCACCGGCGGGCCGCCGGACGGCCTGCGACCGGTCGAACCCGCGGACGAAACCGCATCGGCCAGCGCATGCAGCAGTCCGGACACCGCCGACTGAGCTTCGACGAACCTCTCGGTGAGTTCCGGTTGGTCCCCCCGCAACGCTGAGATCAACTGGCACAGCGGGCACCAGGCGCATTCCGGCGCGCCGGTCGCGATCTTGCTGGTCGACGGTTCGCCGAGATTACGGTGAAACCAGTCCTGAGCAGCGGTGAGCAGCTTCGCGACCTCTTCGCCGAGCGGCGCTGGCTCCGAGCCCGACCCCAGTCCATCGGCGAAGCGACCGTCGGTCATTGCGGGCTCCGCCAGTGTTCGGGATCGGGTACGAAGCGCAACATCAGGCGACCCTCCTGGACGGAACCGGAACCGACCGTGCATCGGCGTAACACGCTGGGCAGCGTCAGCACGCGGCGGTGGCCGGCGACGGTAACCACCAGGTCGTCGCCGCTGCGGCTGGCCTCGACATCGCCCTTGACGGCCAAGGGCAACGACAGCGTGAGCAGATACTCCTGCGGCTGCTCCGGTGATCGCCGGGGAGCTGCCGCCACCGTCAGCAGGGGTTCCGGGGCACCGGCGGCAATCGGGTCGACGCCTGGGAGTTCGTCGTAGAGATCGACTGCCACGGCGCGCAGCGCATCCGGGCCGACCGGCTCGCCAGGGCGATAGCCGGCCCGGCGTACCGGCACGCCGGCGAAACAGTCCTCGATGGTGGCCAATTGCTCGGCCTGGGCGGCGACCCAGGCTCGCTGCCAGTCCGATCCGGTGCCGGCGGCTTCGGTGGGAAAGACGCGATTTGCCACCACCTCGTCCACCCGGTAGCCATACAGCGCGAGGGCGGTGAAGGTCCGCCGGGCCTCGGCCATGACCACGGCTTCCGGAGTGAGCACGAGTCGAACGGAGGTGATCGACGGATCGGCCAGCACGGTCCGTACCG
Source organism: Pseudonocardiales bacterium (assembly GCA_030840445.1). Classification (GTDB taxonomy): domain Bacteria; phylum Actinomycetota; class Actinomycetes; order Mycobacteriales; family Jatrophihabitantaceae; genus Jatrophihabitans_A. The sequence continues at coordinate 17,215 of JAVEEN010000048.1, read as the reverse complement.
CGGCCAGCTCATCGGAGAGCCGGACGATGGCATCGAAAGCGGCATCGGGCGGGATCGCCGCACCACGACCGAACATCGCCGCGAACGGACGCATACCGCGGGCGAGGGTGCGGTGGACGGGGAAGACGCGATGCAGGTACCAGCCGAGGGCCTCCGGTAATGCCAGCAACCGCAGGGTCTCGGCGGTCGCGGCGCAGTCGACGACGAGGGCATCCCATCGTCCGGAAGCTGCCAGGTCCCGGACGGCGAGCAGCGCGAGGATCTCCTCGATCCCGGGGAGCACGGTCAGCTCCTCGGCGGTGATCGGGTCGAGGCCACCCTGGGCGAGCAGTCCGAGCAGGTAGCGCTGGACGTCGCCCCAGGCGAGCTCGAACCGGCGCTGAGTATCAATCTGGACGGCGTCGAGGCCGGCAACGACCTCGATAGGCTCGCCGGAAAGCCGACAGGCCAAGGCGTCAGACAGCGAATGGGCTCCATCGGTGGAGATGAGCAGGGTCTTCAGACCTCGGTCGGCGAGGCGGAGCGCGGTCGCAGCGGACGTGGTCGTCTTGCCGACGCCGCCCTTACCGGTGAAGAGAACGATCCGCATAGGCTCGCAGCTACCCGCGGCCTAACAGTGTCATTGCTCGGCTTCCCGCGCGCTCCGCTCCTCGCTCGCCAGCGCTCGCTGCGATGCTCACGAGCGGTCGCCTTCGGGACATTGCTCGGCTCGCTTCTTCAGTTCTTTCAGTGCTGTGTCCATGATGACCTTCTCGGCCTTCCGCTTGAGCATGCCAAGCATCGGGATCGCCAGGTCGACCGTAAGGCTGTACGTGACCTCGGTACCGTCCGCGGTGGCCGCCAGTGCGTAGGAACCGCGCTGAGCCTTCTGCATCTGGCCCTTGACCAGGTCCCAGGACACTGCCCGGTCACCGTCCCAGGTGTAAGCCAGTTCGTATTCGTCCCGAATTGCGCCCGCGTCGATCCGGAAGGCGACCTGCTGCGCACGTCCATCGATCCCTTCGACGGTGACGACCGCGGACTTCACCGAACCAGCCCACTCGGGGTAAGCCCCGAAGTCGGCGATTACCGCCATCACCGCGGTCGGCGTGGCATTGACGGAAATCGACTGGGTTGACTGATCGGCCATGCGCGAAGGCTACCGCCGCACGCCCGTCGAGGGGTGGATGGCCTCAAGGGCGGCGGCTTCGAGATCGTCCTTGAGCTGCCAGAAGACACGCTTGGCATGCCAGGCGAACTCTTGCTGGATCCGGCTGGTCCTGCGCCGCGACAGGTCAGCCTCACCGGCCAGGTCCAGGCGCAGGAAATGGTGTAGGACGACGCCCGACCGCAGCGGCTCCAGCCAGATCTCCACCGTCCCCGTCAACTCGCCGGACGCCGCCCACTGAATACCCTTGAGGCCGCGGTCCCTGGTGACGGACAATCTGAGCGTCGGCCACCATCGTTGCCAATTTCTCCGGTCGGCTACGGCGGCCGATACGATGTCGGGCGGGCAAACTATCCACGTTTCGTCGATGAGGTGGATTCGAGGCTCCATTGCGGCAGGATGACACGTAGGTCACATCAGGTGTGGAGCTACCCATCGAAACAAGTTACCGTTCGGTACCACAGTCTGTGATGACCCACCGCGAAAGGTGCGTAATCGAGTGCGCGAGCTGACCATTCCCAGCGCCGGCATACCGCAGCAGAACAGTGCCGCGAGATATGTGTTCGACAACGCCTCGAAACGGCCGGAGAACATAGCCATCAAGGTGCGCGACGGTGGCAGCTGGTCGGATGTGACATCGCTGCAGTTTGCCGATCAGGTGCTGGCGGTCGCCCAGGGGCTGCTGGCCGCCGGCATCGAGACCGGTGACCGGGTCGCCCTGATGAGCAAGACTCGCTACGAGTGGACCCTGTTCGACTTTGCCCTCTTGTCGCTCGGCGCCATCGTGGTGCCGATCTACGAGACTTCGTCGGCTGAACAGATCGAGTGGATCCTGACCGACTCGCAGGCCAAGGCGTTGATCATCGAGAGCGACGCACATGCCGCCCTGCTGGCCGAAGTCCGTGACCGGGTCGGCGACCTCGAGCACGTCTGGCAGATCGATGCCGGCGCCGTGGCGTTGCTCACCGACGCGGGCACCGGCATCGACAGCGCAGAGGTGCACAAGCGCCTAGATGCCACGACTCCCGAGGACATCGCGTCGCTGATCTACACCTCAGGAACAACCGGCCGCCCGAAAGGCTGCGTACTGACGCACCGCAATTTCCTGGCAGAGGTGTTCGAGATCGTGAGCGGTCTGGATCACCTGTTCAACGACAAGTCCTCCACCCTGCTGTTCCTGCCGATCGCGCATGTCTTCGGACGGGCCATCGAGGTCGGCGCGGTCGCGACCGGCACCACCCTCGGCCATACAGCGGACATCAAGAATCTCATCGCGGACCTGGGAGTCTTCAAGCCGAAATTCGTCCTGAGCGTGCCGCGGGTGTTCGAGAAGGTTTACAACACCGCGAAGCAACGGGCGCACGCCGATGGCAAGGGCCCCATCTTCGATAGGGCCGAACGTGTTGCTATCGCCTATTCACAGGCTCAGGACACTCGCGGCCCGGGCTTGGTCTTGAAGGCGCAGCATGGGCTGTTCGACAAGCTGGTGTACGTCAAGCTGCGGGCCGCTCTGGGTGGCCGCTGCGAGGCGGCGATCTCCGGAGGAGCACCCTTGGGTGCGCGTCTGGGCCACTTCTTCCGCGGCATCGGCGTGACGATCTACGAGGGATACGGGTTGACCGAGACCACCGCCGGCGTTTTCCTGAACATCCCGGATCGGGTGAAGGTCGGGTCGGTGGGCCGCCCGGTGGGCGGTACGAGTGTCCGGATCGCCGACGACGGTGAGGTGCTGCTCTGGGGACCGGTGGTGTTTTCGGGTTACTGGCGTAACGAGACGGCTACTGCCGAGGCCATCGAGGACAGCGCAGGCAAGCGCTGGTTCCACACGGGCGACATCGGCGAGATCGACAACGACGGCTTCCTGACGATCACCGGACGGAAGAAGGAGTTGATCGTCACCGCCGCGGGCAAGAACGTGGCTCCGGCCGTGCTGGAAGATCGGGTCCGCGCACATTGGCTGGTCAGCCAGTGCCTGGTGGTGGGCGATCAAAAACCGTTCATCGCGGCTTTGGTGACCATCGATCCTGAATCTTTCCCGTCCTGGCGGGACAAGGCAGGCAAGCCGGAGTCGGCAGACCTGGCCGACCTGGTCGACGATGCCGACCTGCACGCCGAAATCCAACACGCCATCGACGATGCCAACAAGGCGGTGTCCAAGGCCGAGGCGATCAAGAAGTTCACCATCCTTGGAGAGGATTGGACCGAGGCCACCGGGCAGCTGACCCCGTCCTTGAAGCTCAAGCGGAACATGGTCATGGCCGAGTGCTCGAAGGAGATTGCCTCGCTGTACTCGGCAGGTTCTGCCAACTGAAGTGTTCGCCTGGTGCCTTCCGCGGTGACAGCTCGTGAGGTTTGCCTGGCGCTACAGCAATAACAACTCGGCCAGCCGCTGCGCGATCGTGTCCCACTGCCACGCGTCCTCGACCCATTGACGTCCGGCCTTGCCGTACGCCGCTGACAGATCCGCATCGCCCAGCAGCCGCGCGACCTCGTTCGCAACCGCTGCTCGATCGGTGCCGTCCACGACCCGGCCGGTGACACCGTCCTGCACGGCATCGGGCGCGCCACCGGAATTCCCTGCCACCACAGGCAATCCGGCAGCCGACGCCTCCAGGAAGACGATGCCCAGACCCTCGACATCCAGACCGAAGCGCCGAGTTCGGCACGGCATCGCGAAGACATCCCCCGCGGCGAAATACGCCGGCAGCTCGTCCTGGGCAATTGAACCGGTCATGACCACGTGCTCGCCGACCCCGGCTCGCTCCGCCAGCGCCCGCAGTTCATGCTGGTAATGACCCTTTCCCACCAGCAACAGAGCGGTTTCAGGGACCAGTCGCCTGATGACCGGCAACGCCTCGATCAGGGTGTCCTGACCCTTGCGGGGCACAAGCCGGGAAACGCACACCACCACCGGCCGGTCAGCAAGGCCGTACCGAACACGCACCTGTTTTCCATCCACCGCGGGGGCGAAGACCGACGGATCGACGCCCGGCGTCAGCTGGACCATCGTCGCGTCGGGTCCCAGCGCGCCGGCCAGCCGTCGACGCGTGTATTCCCCGAGATAGGTCACCACATCCACGGAGTTGCCTATTCGGCGTAGCGCCTGACGCGCGAGCGGCAGCATGGCCCAACCCGCCTCATGCCCGTGGGTGGTGGCCACCAGTCGGGTAGCCCCGATCGAACGCAGGGCCGGCGCCAGCAAGGCCAACGGGGCGGCCGCACCGAACCAGACCGAGGTGGAACCGAACTCCTTCGCCGCGGCCAGCACCCGGCGCCGCGCCGCGGGGGTCGGCACCAGCAACCCCGTGGGATGACGGCGCACCGGAAACGGCAGCGTCGCGTCGAAGGCAGTTGCGCCGTCGAACGTAGAGCAATAGACCGCAACCTGATCCGGCGGCAGCCGACGTGCGAGTTCGAAGACGAACGACTGGATGCCGCCCTGTCGTGGCGGGAAGTCGTTCGTCACGATCAGAAGCTTGCGATGCTCACTCATTGCCCGGCAGCGTACTGCGGGACGGGCTCAGGCCAGTTCACGTCGGAGTTCGTCCTTCCATAGCCGGGTAAAGATATTGACGTCGAGCTTGAGTACGGTACGCAAGCCGACCGCCGCAGCCGAGGCCGGATCCGTCCGGGCGGCAACGCTGACGGTCTTGTAGAAGCGGACCAGACCTTGGGAACCGACCCGGTCCGCGATCAGCCGACATGCCAGCCACGCCTCCTCGTAGACCTGGGGCAGGCGGGCATTCGAGCCGTCGAAGTCCGCGCTGGTCGGCAATGCCGCGGGCAGGTGGCCGCCCCGGGCCTCGGCGGCGAGTTCGGATGCGATCTGCGACGCCGAGCGAGCCGAACCGAGATTGCCCACATAGTCGGCGAACCCCTCGATGACCCAGATCGGCATCTGGTCGCTGGTGTCGCCGCGCGCCGCGATATGGGTCAGCTCGTGTTGCACTACCAGCCGCCGCCCGGCGCTATCCAGTTTTGAGAGCGTGCTGGGATTCAGGACGATGCGGGCGCCCAAAACAGTGCCATCGGGCAGCACCTGATCGGCTACTGAGACCGCCGCCAAGTCACGGGTGTCCCCGCTGTCAGCAGTAACGGCGGCAAATTCGGCATCAGTGTCCGGGATCAACACCGCGACCTGGCTGTTCCAGTTCTGTCCCCAGACGCGGCTCACCACCGGAACCGACCGCTCGACCAGCTCACCGAACACCGACATCTCCGCGGCATGGGCCGGGTGGGCCAGCACCAAGGTGTGCGGACCGCGGCGTACCTGCAATGGCCCGAAATCCCACGGCCCGTGCCACGATTGACCGCCCGAGGCCGCCACATCCGAGTCGCTCGCGAGCTTCCACCCGCCGCCGCGGCGCACTGCGGTGAGCCATTCATCCTTGCCCGTCGGTTGCGGATCCACAGCGGCCAGGGCGTATCCGAGCTGGATATGCAGGATGACCGTGCGGCCGCCAAGACGCTCGGCGGCAGCGGCCAGCAGATCGGAACTGGTGACGGGCCCGACCAGGGTGTAGCGCCATGTGGTGAGCGGAACCCGGGCCAGATTATCGAAGACGCCACGCTGCAGCGAGGGGTAATCTCCGGCCCCCGGGCTGCCGTCGAGGCCGTCTGCCCAGGCCGTCGAGTCTCGGGCCAACAGGGCACGGGCGTGCAGGTTGAGCATGCTCATGATTTGGTCGGTGTCATCGGAGGACGCCTGCGCCGCCCACCCGTTTTCGGTGGGGCGGGCAGGACCGGAACGGCCGAAGGTCCAGGCGACGCCCGAGCCGAGCAGCACGAGCACTACAGCCGCCCAGATGCCGACTCGCAACCCGCTGGACATGCCAGCGGGCGGGGCCGTTTCCGGCACCCGCCCGCTGGCTTCACTACTATTGGTCACCCGACGCGGGTCGCACCGGAGTAATCGCTCATGTAAGCGAGCGGCGAGACCTTTACGACGTCACCGGTGGTCGGCGCGTGCACCATCATGCCGTTACCGATGTACATGCCGACGTGATAAGCCGGCGATCCGAAGAACACCAGGTCCCCCGGCTGCAGCTGATCCTGGCTGACCGGCGTTCCGAGAGCCTGCTGCTCGGCGGATTGGTGCGGCAGGCTCACGCCGGCCTGCGCCCAGGCCCACATGGTCAGCCCGGAGCAGTCGTAGGAGTCAGGTCCGGCCGCACCCCAGACGTAAGGTTTGCCCCGCTGTGACATCGCCGCCGCGACGGCAGCAGCGGCACCCTTGGACGCCGCGGCCGGAGCCGCGGTCGCGGGCGTCTGAATCGACAGCAACTGTGTCTTGGTCGGCGCGGGCGCCTGCCTGGCCAAGAATGCCGCCCGTTCGGCAGCCGACAGGCTATCGAACAACTTCCGCTGCTTGTCGATCTCGCCCGACAAGGCGTCTCGCTGCTTGGCCACGTCTGCCCGTTGGGCTACTGCGGAGGCTACCAGCGACGTGGCCTTCGCCTCGGCCTTCACCGAGGTCACCAGGGCCTGGCCGGCCACCGAAGAGACCTCTTTCTGGTGCATCGCGAGGAAGTTGAGCGACTGCATCTTTTCGATGTAGTTCTGGCCGCTGTCGCTGGCCAGCAGCGCGGCCGTCCGGCTGAAGGACGAGCCCTTGTACTGCGCTGCGAGCGAGTTGGCCAGAGCGCGCCGGGCGACCGTCAACGCGATCTTGGCTTGTTGTGCCTGCGTCGCCGCGGCGGCAGCGGCTTGCTGTGCCTTGTCGACATTGATCTGCGCCAGGTTGTACTTCTCGGTCAGCTGCTCATTGGACTTCGCCAGCCGAGCCAGCACGATCTGAACCTGGGCCGACGTCGTCGGTGCGGTCGGCGAGGCCGGCATCTGAAGTTGGGGGGCGGCGGTCGCCGACAGTGGTGAGGCGAGCAAGGCAGCGGTGATAGCAGCTACGCCAAGGACAATGCGGGGCATACGTAGGACTCGAGTCAACGCCACGGTTGGCGGAACTCCTCTTCCACTCGACCGCCTACCGAGTTAGCTGTCGGGTTCGGGCTTGGAAGATGCCCTACGGTGTTGCGGTCGCGACCAGCCGGGCGGATTGCCACCCACTGACCTCGTCCGTGCTCCGATTCACCCCAGGAACCTGGGTCCCCGGTTCGACGCTGCTCGGATCTGGTCACTGCGACCAGGTCCGCCCAGCACGGTGTCGACTCGGCGGTACCTTTCGGCGCTCCCCGGTTCAGAGAGCGATTTACCGGAAGGTCTCGGAAAGGTTACGTTACGGCTGCTGGCCAGGGCAATCGATACCCGGCGTGTCCGGGTGGTATTAATCACCAGAAGGTATTAATTCAGGCAATTGCGCTCCGTTTCGGCTCGTCCGGGGGCGAGCGGAAGGTCCGCACGAGTCTCAGCGGTGGCAGCAGCCCGCCTCCGGCGAGCGCCCCGAGCGCGTCCTCTTCGGCGCTGTCCAGCTCCACCGACCCGTCTCGGGGGCCGAGCAAGACCGTCATCACACAGTCGCCGCAGGCAATATCACGCACAGCACAGGTGTCGCAGTCGATGAGCATGCTGCTTCCTCTCCAGGAGCGATCGTCGGTGCTGACCGGGGAACCTGACCAGCACTGCCACCGTAGGAAGCACCTACGACAGTTTTCGTTCGACAGTTTTCGTTCCGCGCAACCGAACGGCCTGATCGGCTGCGCTGAACAAGACGGACGTCCGGACCCCTCCTGCATCAGGCGTCGGCGCGAGTCGCCCGAGTTGTCGGACGGTTTCGTCGGACCTCGGCGCTAGCGTGCGGCACGTGACCAGGATGAAGAGCCAGGGGCTGAGCCAGCGCTCCCTCCAGCTGCGCACTGCCCAGGCCGAACGCCGGGCGCCCGGAAGCCGGCCGACCGGGCCGGCCGGCGCAGCCTTCACCCAGCTGAACTTCGACGAATTGGATGAGCCACTGCGCACCACCACATTCGTGGTGGTCGATCTGGAGACCACCGGCGGCGCAGCCGGAACCGATTCCATCACCGAGATCGGTGCAGTGAAGGTATGCAACGGCGAGGTCATGGGCGAGTTCGCCACCCTGGTCGACCCGGGCGCACCCATCTCGCCCTTCATCAGCGTGCTCACCGGCATCACTGACCGGATGGTGTCGCAGGCGCCGAGAATTTCGGCCGTCCTGCCAGCCTTTCTCGAGTTCGCGGCAGGCTCGGTGCTGGTCGCTCACAATGCACCGTTCGATGTCGGATTCCTCAAAGCGGCCTGCGCGGCACACGCGACCCGCTGGCCGAACTGCGCCGTGGTGGACACCGCCGTGCTCGCTCGGCGGGTGCTCACCCGCGACGAAGTCCCCAACTGCAAGCTGGCGACGTTGGCCGTTTTCTTCGCTGCGACCACCACACCGAACCATCGGGCACTGTCCGACGCCCGGGCCACCGTCGATGTGCTGCACGGTTTGATCAGTCGACTCGGCACGCTCGGTGTTCATTCATTACCGGAACTGCGAGCATTCACCGCGCAGGTCACCGATGCTCAGCGGCGCAAGCGTCATCTCGCCGACGGCCTGCCGCACGCCCCGGGGGTGTACGTGTTCTCCGACGCGACCGGCACACCGCTGTATGTCGGTACCAGTAAGGATCTGCGCAACCGGGTCCGCCAATACTTCGTCGCCTCCGAAACTCGGTCCCGGATGGGCGAGATGATCGGCCTGGCGGAGTCGGTGGACACCATCGTCTGCGCCCACGCCCTCGAGGCGCAGGTGCGGGAATTGCGGATGATCACGGCTCTCAAGCCCCGCTACAACCGCCGATCGAAGAACAGCGACCGGACGATCTGGCTGAAACTCACCCGCGAGGCATTCCCACGGTTGTCGGTCGTGCGTGAGATCAAGGCAGACGGCGCGGACTATCTGGGCCCACTTCGCTCCAACCGGCAGGCCGAGCAACTTCGAGATGCCATTCACGATGCCGTCCCGCTTCGGCAATGCACCGACCGGTTACTCCCCGGACGAGCCGTCCGCACCGCGTGCACCTTGGCGGGCATCGGCAAGTGCAGTGCGCCGTGCGAGGACGAAGTCACGCCGGGCTATTACGGCCAGCTGGTCGGTCGGTTGTTGGAGGCCTGGCGCGCGGACGTCAGCACGCTGATAGCCCCGCTTCGGGATCGCCTGACCGGCCTGTCGGCGGCTCAGCGGTACGAAGAGGCGGCGTTGCTGCGCGACCGGATCGCCACCCTGGTCCGAAGCTGTGCCCGGACCCAGTCCCTCAGCGCCATCACGGCGATCGACGAGCTGGTAGCCGCCAAGCCGGACAGTTCGGGCGGCTGGGAACTCGCGGTCATCCGCCGTGGCCGGTTGGTCGGCGCCGAGGTAGCTCCGCGTGGCGTGCCTCCACTGCCCATCGTCGACTCGATGGTGTCCACCGCCGAGGCGGTAGCCGACGATGCCGGACCTGCGCTCGTCGCGGTGGTGGAGGAGACCGAACTGCTGCTGCGCTGGCTCGGCGAACCGGGCGTTCGACTGGTCCGCAGTACCCATTCCTGGGCGTTACCTGCAGCGGGCGCCGCGCGGCAGCGTAGCTGGCTGGCGTCGACGAGTTCCCACGGTTCACCGACCGATCCATTCGCCGACCGCAGGCGCCTTGCCATGACGGCACGGCCCGCGCGACCCGGGCTCTGATCTCCGGTCCCAGCGCGTGACACCGGTTCGCCGATCGGTTCGACGGTTGCACCGCCGGCGGCATCGGTCACCCTACGATGAGGCGGTGATTACCTCCATCGTGATGATCAGTGTGGAAGCGAGTCGGATTCCCGAGGTCGCCCAGGAGATTGCCGATATCGACGGCGTGAGCGAGGTCTACAGCGTCGCCGGCGACGTGGATCTCATCGCGGTGGTCCGAGTACGGGAATTCGATCAGATTGCCGAGGTCATCGCCGGACGGTTGAGCAAGGTGGACGGGGTCCTGCACACCGACACCCACGTGGCCTTCCGCGCGTATTCGCAGCATGATCTGGATGCGGCGTTCTCGATCGGTTACACCGACCCGGCGTGAACCGGTGCCAACGACGGTGACCGGCAGCGTTGCACCGTGACCGGATGGGCGGCAGTTGCGACGTGAGCTCGATTTTCGAACGAGCCCTCGGTCGGCAGTTCAGTCAGCTTCATCCCCGGCTTCAACGCCGTCTGAGCATGACCAGCGACGACGGTCTGGCTCAGGTCGGCGTCGGTGTCATGAGCGACATGACTCGCAGCAGACTCGCTGGGGTGCCGGTCATCGCGCTGGGCCGGATGCGGCGGCTCGAACTGCCGGCCGCTGGCCGGGAGGTTCGATACAACCTGGCCAACTACGCCTACCGTGACACGTTCGGACGGGAAACATTCGCATACTCACGTCGATTTCTGCTCGGTGACCGGGTGAGCCGGTTCGACGACACGATGGTCTTCAGCGAGCGGCGCGGCTGCATCGTCAATTACCTCGGATCGCACCAGGACATCGCGGCCGAACTGCATCTGGAGCCGACCGAAGGCGGCGGCGTGCGGATGCGCGGCGGCAATCAGCGGATCTACCAGGGCCGGTTCGGACTGAAGCTGCCTGACGCGGTGGCCGCGAACGCAGCGGTAGTAGAGACCTTCGACGAGGAAACCGAACGATTCAGAATTACGGTGGATGTCGCTGCCGCCGGCCGCCGACTCTTCGGTTATCGCGGGTGGTTCCAGCTGACCGAAGTTCCGTTGACGGCCGAACAGATCCCGCCGGGTATCCGACCGGACCGCGAGCGCCGCCAGGATTGATACCCCGCGGCCGCTCCCCTGTTCGGGCACCGTGCCGCTCAGCGACCTTGCTGCTCCGCCACACGCTGGCTCGATTCGACCCAGGCCTGCAGCAACTTGGCTGCCGAACCGGAATCGATCGACTCGGCCGCGATGGGCAGGCCGTGGGCCACCGCGCGGTCAGCGGAGGAGACCACCTCGTCGAAGGCGGCGATAGCGGCGGCGGCGTTGAGCAGGACCGCATCTCGCACCGGTCCAGGCTCACCGGCGAGCACCCGATGGACCACCTCGGCGTTGTAATCGGCGTCGCCGCCGCGCAACGCGTCCTTGGCCGACGGTTCGAACTGGAAGTCGGCCGGGTCCAGCCTGTCGGCGCTGACCTTGCCCCCGGACACCAGCCAGACCCGAGAGGTCGTCGTGGTAGTCAGCTCATCCAGGCCGTCGTCCCCCCGGAAGACCAGAGCGGTGTCACCGCGCTCGGCGAAGACCTCGGCCATCACCGGAGCCATCCGAAGGTCGGCACAGCCGATCGCCGCCGCCGCGGGCCGAGCCGGGTTGGTCAGCGGACCCAGCAGATTGAATGCCGTCGGAACACCAATTTCCCGCCGCGTCGGTCCGGCGTGCCGCATGCCCGAATGAAACACCGGTGCGAAGCAGAAGCCGATGCCGACCTCCGCCACGGTGGCCGCCACTCCCTCGGGACCGAGATCGATGGCAACACCGAGGCGCTCCAGCACATCAGCCGAACCACACAGTGAGGACGCACTGCGGTTACCGTGCTTGACCAGTTGGCGGCCCGAGCCGGCCACGACGAGCGCGGCCATCGTGGTGATGTTGACCGTGTGCGCGCCGTCGCCTCCGGTACCGACCAGGTCCACCGAGCGGCCATCGACGAGGACTGGCCGGGCGCGTTGCAACATGGCCCTGACCAGTCCCGACAGTTCCGCGGCGGTCTCGCCTTTGGCCCTCAGCAATACCGCGAACGCTGCAAGCTGAGCAGGGCTGGCCTCACCGGCCATGATTTCGTTCATGGCCCACGCCGTTTGCTCCGCGGTCAACGAACCGGCGCCCAGCAGGACACTCAGCAGCGCCGGCCAAGTCGGTTGCGCCGTCAGTCCGGTGCCGTCAGCCATCACGCAACCGTCGGCAGGGCGCGGCAGATCAGCGGATCACCGGGATCGCCGCGGCGTGTGCCCGCAGCGTCTCGGCGATGGTCGCGGACGCGGCGACCGGGTCGATCGGACGGACGATCACGCCATCGGCCTGCGACCAGGACGCGAGCCAGCGATCGACCTCCCGCAGGATGAGCACAACGATCGGCGGGCAATCGGTGATCTCGTTCTTGAACTGGCGGCAGAGCCCGATGCCGCCGGTGGGCTGGGCGTCGCCGTCGAAGATCGCCAGATCGATGTCGCCGGAATCGAGCTGGTCCTTGACCTGGCTGTAGTTGGCGCATTCGACCCAGTCGATGCGACCGAGATCCCCGGCGGCGCGCCGTCCGACCGCGGTCCGGACCGAGCTTCGGACCTCCGCCAGCTGGCTGTAGACCAGGATGGACAGGTTGCTGGAGCTGGCTGGGGTACCGATCATGTGGGCATCGTATCCGGCGACCAGATTGGGGTGACCAACCCTCGTACTGAGTAAAGAAATCGTGACGGCGCGCGGTACCTACCCCGAACCAGCCAAGCGGTTGCGTTCAGGCAATAATGCGGTGGTGACCTCGACTGCACCGGCGGCTTCCGCAGAGCGCTTCCCCTCGTCCAGGGTTCATTCCCTGACGCGACCGAACCTGGTGAGCGTCGGCACGATCATCTGGCTGTCCAGCGAGCTGATGTTCTTCGCCGGGCTGTTCGCGATGTACTTCACGGTACGGGCGAACAATCTCAACCACTGGCCGGTCACGCATCTCAACATCTGGTACGCCACGCCCTTCACAATCCTGCTGGTGGCATCCTCGGTGACTTGTCAGCTCGGTGTTTTCGACGCCGAACGCGGCAACGTCTACGGACTGCGTCGCTGGTTCGTGATCACTTTCATCATGGGTTTCGTCTTCGTCCTGGGCCAGGCGAACGAGTACCGGATGAACGTCAACGAGTACCACCACCTCGTCAACGGTGTTCACGAGTCCGGCATGACGCTGTCCTCGTCCGGTTACGGCTCGGTCTTCTACCTGACGACCGGATTCCACGGTCTGCACGTGATCGGCGGCCTGATCGCATTCGTATTCTTCCTCGCCCGTACCGCCCTGGGTCGGTTCACTCCGGCTCAGGCCACTGCCGCGATCGTCGTGTCGTATTACTGGCACTTCGTCGACATAGTCTGGATCGGGCTGTTCGCCACGATCTACCTCATCCAATAGTGCGGTGCCCTCGGATCGGACCCGATCGATTTCTCACGGCAGGTACGGCGATCACGAAAGGATGTCCATGAACGACGATCATGTCGACGCGGACAGCGGGTTGGGCTTCGAGCCAGCCGTAAGCGATGGCAGCGGCCCATGGTCGGATAGTCTGTCTCAGCCTGCCGCCAAGACCGGCTCGAGCGGCGGAGCGTGGAAGAAGCGCCCGAGTCGCCGCAGGAGTGGTCTTGCCCGCAAACTCACCAGCGCCGCGGTCCTGGTCGGCGCCCTGGCTGCAGTAGGCGGCGGATACGCATTGCTTGCACCATCCTCTGGCGCGGCCGACACCGCCCTCAGCGCGCAGGATGTCGAGAAGGGTCGCCAGCTCTTCGAGACCAGCTGCATCACCTGTCATGGTGCCAACCTTCAGGGAGTGCAGGGCCGCGGGCCTAGCCTCATCGGTGTCGGGTCGGCGTCGGCCTACTTCCAGGTGAGCACCGGTCGGATGCCGGCCGCCGGCCAAGGCGCGAACAACCTGCGCAAGACCGCCGCCTACAACGAGCAGGAAACCCTGCAGATCGCGGCTTACGTCCAATCGGTCGGGGGCGGGCCCCAGGTTCCGACCGGTGACCTAAAGGGTGATCCCAAGAACATCTCCCAGGGCGGCGAGCTGTTCCGGTTGAACTGCGCGTCATGTCATAACTTCGCCGGCAAGGGCGCACCCCTATCGGCCGGGAAGATCGCGCCGGGCCTGAACCAAGCCAACGACGCCCAGATCTATACCGCCATGCTGAGCGGCCCGGAGAACATGCCGGTCTTCTCGGACAACCAGATCACCCCTGAGCAGAAGAAAGCCATCATCGACTACATCCAGAACCTCAAGGCTTCCAAGGATCCGGGAGGCGCCGGTCTGGACCGGATCGGGCCGGTATCCGAAGGTCTGCTGATCTGGACCGTGGGCCTCGGCGTCCTGATGGTGGCGATTCTCTGGATCGGACGTAAATCGTGAGCATCGATACCTCAAAGGGATCCACTCCGGAGACCACCGAAGGCCGTGCGCTGACGGCCGACGACCTGGCCGAGATGAGCGTCGAGGAGACCATGCTCGCCGGAGCCGAGGCGGACGGCGTCTATATCGTCCACCGCCGCGAGCGGTTCCCGATCGCCGGGACCAGAGCAGAACGCCGCGCCGAACGGACCATAGCCGCGCTGTTCGTGCTCGCGTTCCTGTCGGCCGTTGCGTTCATCGTGGTCTTCTGTGGCGCGGTGCCGTTCGAGTGGCATCTGCCCAGTCAGGGAAGTCAGGAATTCCGGTACTTCACCCCGCTGCTGGGCTTCACGCTGGGCTTGTCCCTGGCCTGCATCGGTATCGGTGTCGTCCTCTGGGCGAAATGGCTGATGCCTGAAGAGGAAGCCGTTCAGGACCGGCACGACGACCCTTCGCCGGAGACCGAACAGATCATGACAGCGGCCACGCTGATCTCCGGTTACAACGACCTGGGTGTTGCGCGACGCTCGATGCTCAAGTCCACGATCGGTCTAGCCGGCGGCGCGCTCGCGGCAGTGCCGCTCGTCGCACTGGTCGGTGCCATGATCAAGAAGCCCAACAAGGGACCGGGGCAGAGCCTGTTCCACACCCTATGGACCTCAGGTGTTGCGGTCGTCTACTCAGATGGGCGCCGAATCGGTCCTGATGATCTGCTGCCCGGCGGCATCGAAACGGTGTTCCCCGGGGTACCCGGTGGCGTCAAGGCCAGCGACTCCCCCACGTTGCTTATCCGGCTGCGGCCCGAACAGGCCAGCAAGGTGCAGGCCCGTCCAGGGCAGGCCGGTTTCGCCTGGGGCGACTATGTGGCGTTCTCCAAGATCTGTACCCACGCGGGCTGTCCGGCGTCGCTGTATGAACAGCAGACCGGTCGACTGCTCTGCCCGTGCCACCAGTCCCAGTTCGATGTTCTGCGGGACGCCAAACCGATCTTCGGGCCGGCCACTCGGAGCCTGCCCAAGCTGCCGCTCGGCGTCGAAATCGTGGACGGCAAGCAGTACTTTGTGGCTAAGGGAGACTTTCCTGAGGCTATCGGTCCGGCATTCTGGGAGCGGCCATAATGACTTCGCCCTCGATCAACGAATCGCCTACTGTACCCAGCCCGCGGCGCTTCGAAAAGCCCCGCACCCCTCAGGGCAAGGCCGCCAAGGCGCTCGAGGAACGACTGGGACTGGCCGCTGGTGCACGCAAGCAATTGAACAAGGTCTTCCCGGACCACTGGTCGTTCATGATGGGCGAGATCGCGCTCTACTCGTTCATCATCCTGATCCTGACCGGCACCTTCCTGACCTTCTTCTTCGACGCGTCGATGGCCGAGGTCCGCTACGACGGCTCCTACATCCCGCTGCAAGGCGTGGACATGTCGCGGGCGTATGAATCCACCCTGCACATCTCGTTCGACGTCCGTGGTGGGCTTATCCTGCGTCAGATTCACCACTGGGCCGCACTGCTGTTCGTGGCGGCCATGACAATCCACATGTTCCGGATCTTCTTCACCGGTGCCTTCCGTAAGCCGCGTGAGCTGAACTGGCTCATCGGTATCAGCCTGATCACCCTGGGCATCCTGGAAGGCTTCGCCGGGTACTCGCTGCCCGACGACCTGCTGTCCGGAACCGGCCTGCGGATCGCGGAGGCGATCATGCAGTCGATCCCGGTTATCGGGACCTGGGTCGCTTTCCTCGCCTTCGGTGGCAAGTTCCCGGGCAACGAGATCATCGGACGTCTCTACATCGTTCATGTGTTGCTCGTGCCGGGCATCCTGGCTGGTTTGATCGGCGCCCATATGGCCCTGCTGATCAAACAGAAACACACTGAATTTCCTGGACCGGGCAAGACGGAGCACACCGTTTCGGGCGAGCGTATGTACCCGACGTACGGTGCGAAGGCCGGTGGCTTCTTCTTCATCGTGTTCGCGGTATGCGCCGCCCTCGGTGGACTCGCTCAGATCAACCCGGTGTGGCTCTACGGTCCGTACAACCCCGCACAGGTATCGGCAGGCTCGCAGCCCGACTTCTACATCGGCTTCCTCGACGGATCGACCCGGCTGTTCCCCTCCTGGGAGATCAGGCTGTGGGATCACACGATTCCGGCGGTCTTCTGGCCCACGGTGGTGCTGCCTGGCATCCTCTTCACGTTGGCCGGTGCGTATCCGTTCCTCGAGGCCAAGTTGACGAAGGACCGGGCTAAACACAACCTGCTCCAGCGTCCGCGCGATGTGCCAGTGCGTACCGGGCTCGGGGCGATGGCGATTTCGTTCTATGCCGTATTGCTATTGTCCGGCGGTAACGACATCATCGCCAAGTCCTTCGACATATCGCTGAACGCCATGACCTGGGCTGGACGTATCGGCCTCTTGGTCGTACCACCGCTGGCCTACCTCACGGCGTACATGGTGTGCCTGGGGCTTCAGCGACACGACCGCGAGGTACTCGAACACGGTATCGAGACCGGCATCATCAAGCGGTTGCCGAACGGTGAGTTCATCGAGATCCACCAGCCGCTCGGTCCGGTCGATGACCACGGCCATGGCCAGCTGCAGTACGCGGCAACGCCGGTGCCGAAGAAGATGAACAAACTCGGTAACCCGAGCGGCGCCCGGATCAGGGGCTTCCTGTGGCCGGTCCGGGAACGGGCAGAGATCGAGGCCGAATTGGCCGCGCTCGAACAGGCCGACGCTGAGCAGCATGCCGAGCACTCGGAGCTGACCGACTGACCTAGCGTCGACACTGCACCCATATCCGCGCCGTCCTCGCATCTCGCGTCAGACGGCGCGGATCTGTCGGTCTTCCCGGTGCTCTCTTTACCCCGGTGCTCTCTTTACCCCGGTGCTCTCGTTACCCCGGTGCTCTCGTTACCCCGGTGCGCTTGGCACCTACGCTCGCGTACCCGGTCTCTCGTTAATCCCCCGCGCGCGTCTGCGGTGATCAACTCGCGATTCTCGGGGCTATAGCCCACGAAAAGGAGAGTGGA
>JAVEEN010000026.1 GCA_030840445.1 Pseudonocardiales bacterium | reverse complement strand
CGCTTTCTGCGCCGGCTACGCCGAAGGTGGCGGACTGGATCCGGAGGAGGCGGCCGTCTTGCTGCGTGCGTTCGAAGCCGACAAGGCGGTCTACGAACTCGTCTACGAAGCACGGAACCGTCCGAACTGGCTGCCGATCCCGCAGGCCTCCCTACAACGCCTGGCGCAGAGTGCCTGAGCAGGGCCCAGCCAGCCCGGCGCCAGCCCACCGGCCCCACCCCCGACAACACCCGGCCGATCCGCACGTGGTGAGGACGCCACTGGTGATGCGACGACCGACGACGCGATGACCCACGATGCGAAGAAGGTAGACATGCAGTCCACCACAGCGAGCTCGTCCAATCCCAGCACCGAAGAACTCGACCGCCTGGTGGCGGGCAATCATGCGCAGCCACACTCCGTGCTGGGCGCCCACCCGGTCGGACCGGGCAAGACCGCCATCCGCACATTGCGACCGGAAGCGGATTCGGTGAGCGTCGTGCTCGATGGCACGCGCACGCCGCTGGAACAGATCCACCCGGCGGGCGTCTTCGCCGGGGTCGTCGATACCGATCCCTCCGACTACCGCCTCGAGGTGGGTTACGGCGCCGAGCGGTACCTCGTCGACGATCCCTACCGGTGGTTGCCGACGCTCGGCGAACTCGACCTGCACCTGCTCGGCGAGGGCCGCCACGAAGAGCTGTGGAAGGTGCTGGGCGCGCACGTCCGCAGTTATGACACCCCGGCCGGCGTCACCCCACGGGTAACGGGCACCTCGTTCGCGGTCTGGGCCCCCAACGCGTCCGGGGTCCGGGTCCAGGGCGATTTCGACTACTGGTCCGGTCGGGCCTTCCCGATGCGCTCGCTCGGATCGTCCGGTGTCTGGGAGCTGTTCGTACCCGACGTCGGCGACGGCACGAGGTACAAGTTCAACATCCTGGGCAAGGACGGCGTGTGGCGCGAGAAGGCCGACCCGATGGCGTTCGCGACCGAGGTTCCACCACAGACGGCATCGGTGGTGTTCACCGCAGCGCATGAGTGGAATGACGGCGAGTGGCTGAAGCAGCGGGCTCAAACCGCGTGGCACGCCTCCCCCATGTCGGTTTACGAGGTGCATCTCGGGTCTTGGCGGCAGGGCCTGGGGTACCGGGAGCTGGCCAAGGAGTTGGTCGACTACGTCAGCCAGACCGGTTTCACCCACGTCGAGTTCCTGCCGGTGGCCGAGCACCCCTTTGGCGGCTCGTGGGGATATCAGGTCACCTCTTACTTCGCACCGACCAGCCGCTTCGGGAACCCCGACGACTTCCGCTACCTGGTCGACGCGTTGCATCAGGCCGGCATCGGCGTGATCGTCGACTGGGTACCGGCGCACTTCCCGAAAGATGCCTGGGCACTGGCCCGCTTCGACGGCACGGCGTTGTACGAACACGCCGATCCGCGGCGCGGTGAACAACCGGACTGGGGCACCTACGTCTTCGACTTCGGCCGCCGGGAAGTCCGCAACTTCCTGGTTGCCAACGCCGTCTACTGGCTCGAGGAGTTCCACATCGACGGGCTCCGGGTCGACGCGGTTGCCTCGATGTTGTATTTGGATTACTCCCGCAAGGCCGGCGAATGGCTGCCGAACAAGTTCGGCGGACGGGAGAACCTCGAAGCCGTCGGATTCCTGCAGGAGATGAATGCGACGGTCTACAAGCGGGTCCCGGGGGTCATCACCATCGCCGAGGAGTCCACCTCGTGGCCCGGAGTCACCCGGCCGACCCATTTGGGCGGCCTCGGCTTCGGATTCAAGTGGAACATGGGATGGATGCACGACACCCTCGAATACATCCAGAAGGAGCCCATCCACCGGCAGTACCACCACCATCAGATGACGTTCTCGATGGTGTACGCCTACTCCGAGAACTACGTGCTCCCGTTCAGCCACGACGAAGTCGTGCACGGCAAGGGGTCCTTGCTCAACAAGATCCCGGGCGACCGCTGGCAGCAGATGGCCACGTTGCGCGCCCTGTACGCGTTCATGTGGGCGCATCCCGGCAAGCAGCTGATCTTCCAGGGTTCAGAGTTCGCCCAGGGCGGCGAATGGAGCGAAGGGCGTTCGCTTGACTGGTGGTTGCTCGATGCAGCCGACCACGCCGGCGTTCTGCGGCTGGTCGGTGACCTCAACACTTCCTACCGGCAGACCCGCGCCCTGTGGTCGCAGGACATCGTCCCCGAGGGCTTCGGCTGGATCGACGCCAACGACGCCAGCGGAAATGTCTTCTCCTTCCTCAGATGGGGCGACGACGGGTCAGTTCTCGCCGCGGTCGTGAACTTCTCGGCCATGCCACACGAGCAGTATCAACTCGGTCTGCCGCTGTCGGGTCGCTGGGAAGAAGTGCTGAACACCGACGCCGAGATCTACGGCGGATCGGGCGTGGGCAACCTCGGCGCGATCACTGCCGAGGGCGTGTCGTGGCACGGACAACCCACCTCCGCCACCGTGCGGGTGCCGCCCCTGGGCGCGATCTGGCTTCGCCATGCGGCTGTTGAGCCGGCAGCGGAAGTCAAGGAGTTACCGCAGAGCTGACCGCGCCAGCCGTTTGGTAGGCCTGCCGTGCCGGACTTGCCGCCGAGGATCCGCGATGCGCGCACGCTCGCTGCCCGGTGGTCCTCGGATCGGGGGCGCGGGTGATAGTTGTCAACCCGGACCAGCTTGCGGTACTGACCGGTGGGACGGACGACCCGGTCGCGGCAGACCGCCGCGCGGCGGGCGCTGCCCGTCGAGTGCGAGTTCGTCCTGGCCCAGCTCACCGGCTCCGTCACCGACAGCCAGGAACAAGCGTTGACCGGCCGCCTGGCCGACTATGGGCTGCCGCAGCCCTACATCGAGCGTGGCTATCTCGACCGATACCGGCTCAGCATGGCGCGAGCGGGCGCAGTGGGGGTCATGGGTGGCTTGGTCGGAGCGGCACTCGGCTTCCTGCCACCGTTCATCGTCATCGAGAGCGGCCGCCGCCGCACCCAGCAGGCGGCTGCCCAGATTCTCGGGCCGGTGGACCCGCACCCGATCACCGTCCCATGGTGGCCCTACGTCACCTCGATACGGTGCTGGTTCCGCTCGGAGCAGTGCTGATCGCGGGACTCATGACCCGGGCGCGCGCCCTGAAGCGCTCCGCGACGGCCAGCTGAGCACCGGGAATAGCCCGGCCGGGCGAGCGGTTGAGACGTATAGTTGCACACGCAACGATACATTGGAGGATCGAGCGATCATGGCTGCCATCACCGCTGACACCCTGACCCTGCCGCGCGTCAAGAGCGCCGGGTTGGGCGATGTCGAACGTCCCGTACTGGCCGTTACCACCGCGCCCGCTGGGTTCGAGGGTGAAGGATTCCCGGTCCGCCGGGCGCTGGCCGGAGTGAACTATCAACACCTGGACCCGTTCATCATGATGGATCAAATGGGCGAGGTCGACTACCCGGCCGGTGAGCCCAAGGGCACGAACTGGCATCCGCACCGTGGCTTCGAGACGGTCACCTACCTGATCGAGGGCCAGTTCATCCACCAGGACACCCATGGTGGCGGCGGTGTGATCACCGAGGGCTCGACCCAGTGGATGACGGCCGGTGCCGGTCTGCTGCACATCGAGACCCCACCGGAGAAGCTCGTCGAAGACGGCGGCCTGTTCCACGGTTTCCAGCTCTGGGTCAACCTCCCGGCCAAGGACAAGTTCCTAGCCCCCAAGTACCAGGGCATCGAGGCCGGAAACATCACACTGCTTGCCAGCGCAGACGGTGGATCCCTGTTGCGGGTCATCGCCGGGGAGGTCGACGGCCACGTGGGACCGGGTTCGACGCACACGCCGATCACCGTGATCCACGCGACCGTGCACCCGGGTCAGCAGTTATCGCTGCCGTGGCAGCCCACTTACAACGGTCTGGTCTACGTGATGGCTGGCTCCGGTTCGGTCGGTCACGAGGGTCAACCGATTCACGCCGGTCAGCTCGCGGTCATGGGTGCCGGTGACCGAATCACGGTCACCGCTGATGCCAAGCAGGATGGACGCACCGCTGCCCTGGAGGTCATCCTGTTGGGCGGAGAGCCTATTCGCGAGCCGATGGCCCACTACGGTCCGTTCGTGATGAACACTCGCGCGGAGCTTCAGCAGACGCTGGAGGACTACCAGGCCGGACGCCTCGGCATCATTCCGGCGGACGCGATCATGCCGCATGTGCCGAGCGGTCAGCGCAGCCCTCTCGAAAGCTGACGCGGCGGCAGGCCGCAAGGTAGCGGTAGGACATCCATCCATAGACGTCCTACCGCTACCACCGGCTCATTCCATCCGGCTCAGAAGAGGGCGTTGGCGAGCTCGCGCCTGGCCGGCGGAACCCGCGGATCGTCCGGTCCGAGCAGTTCGAAGTATTCGACCATCCGGTCCCGGATCGGCAGCCGGGCCTCGCCTCGGACTCGCTTTACCAACGCGATGAGGCGTGCGAAGGCCGACTCGACCTGATTGTCGGCGAGTTCGGCGTCAGCCGCCGCCAGTTGGAATTCGACATTGTCAGGCGCGGCATCAGCCTTGGCCCGCGCGTCGGCCGGCAATGCGGACAGCCGTTTCAACAGACCCACTTGCAGCAGGGCCAGCCGGGCATCGACATTAGCCGGCTCGGACAGCAGGATGGCGTTGTAGCGCTCAGTCGCAAGATCGAAATCCCCGGCTTCGAGCGCCTGCTCAGCCGCGGTGAATCGCTCGTCCTCGGGCACAACCGGACCGGCAGCGGCGTCTGCCTCGCCACCTGGCGCCTCAGTGCCGGCCTCGGTCGCCGTCGGTGGCCCGGACAAGCCGGCCTGTTGCGCGGCATCGAGCAGAGCCACGATGAATTCGCGCAATTGCGGCTCGGGCAACGCTCCTTGGAAGCCGGGCACCAACTGACCGCCGATAACCGCGAAAACCGAGGGGATGCTCTGCACCTGCAGCATCTGCGCGATCTGCTGATTGGCCTCGACATCGATCTTGGCGACGACGAAACGCCCGCCGGCCTCGTTCGCGAGCTTCTCCAAGAGTGGCGACAACTGCTTACACGGTTCGCACCAGTCGGCCCACAGATCCAGCAGCACCGGCACCTGGAACGACCGGTCCAGCACCTCGCCCTGGAAGGTCGCCTCGCTGACATCGATGACGAACTTGCCGCCGGACGGTGGTGGCGCGGTGGCCGCACGGGCCGCGGCCTCGGAGCGGGCCTTCACAGCCGCCAGGTCGACGGCCCCGCTCATCGCGGCAGCCATAGCCGCCGAGGGGGCTGTGCGGCCGGCAGGGGCAGAACCAGCAGGACGGGTACCAGGTCTCATACCTTCAGTTTTCCAGGTCAGGACGCAAAGCGTGTGCTCGCCCTCGGATCGAGGGTCATCCGGTCCGGCACGCTCAGAAGCGAGCGGGTTCCCGGTACTCCCCCCACATCGGTTTGAAGGCCTCACAGATCTCGCCGAGCGTTGCTTCGGCGCGGGCCGCATCGAGCATGGCCGGCACCGTGTTCTGGCCGGTTTCGGCGGCCTTCACCATCCCGGCCAGCGCCTGAGTCACCGCGGCGTCGTCACGACCGGCCCGGCGCGCGGCCACGACCTCACGCTGCACCAGTTCGACTTCGTGCGATACCCGCATGATTTCCAGGGGCTCGCCGTACTCGCCCTGGTTGACGTTCACGCCGACGACCCGCTTGTCGCCCTTCTCCAGAGCCACCTGATAGCGGAACGCGCTTTCGGCGATCTCGCCCGTGAACCAGCCGTCCTCGATGCCACGCAGCAATCCCGCGGTGATACTGGTGCCGTCGCCCATCTCTTTGATCTGGGCGAAGATCGCCTCGGCCTCGGCCTCGAGCTTGTCGGTGAGCGCCTCCACGTACCAGGACCCGCCGAGTGGATCGGCCACGTTGAGCACGCCGATCTCCTCGGAGATCACCTGCTGGGTCCGTAACGCGATTTGAGCGGACTTGTCGCTGGGCAGGGCCAGTACCTCGTCCAGAGCGTTCGTGTGCAAGGAATTAGTGCCACCGAGAACCGCTGACAGCGCCTCGATGGCCGTCCGCACGATGTTGTTCTCGGGCTGCTGAGCGGTCAGCGAGACCCCCGCGGTCTGGGTGTGGAATCGCAGCCATTGCGCCTTATCGGTCGTGGCGCTGTAGACATCGCGCATCCAGCGGGCCCAGATCCGGCGAGCGGCTCGGAACTTGGCGATCTCTTCGAAGAAATCCAGGTGGGCGTCGAAGAAGAACGACAGGCCGGGCGCGAAGCGGTCGACGTCGAGGCCTCGTGAGATTCCCAGCTCCACGTAACCGAAACCGTCGGCGAGGGTGAACGCCAGTTCCTGAGCGGCGGTCGAGCCGGCCTCGCGAATGTGATAACCCGAGACCGACACGGGTTTGTACCGGGGCATGTTCGCGTCGACGTACTCCATCAGGTCACCGATCAACTTCAGGTGCGGTTCGGGAGGATAGATCCACTCCTTCTGCGCGATGTATTCCTTGAAGATGTCGGTCTGCAGGGTTCCATTGAGGCGGCTCACGTCGACGCCCTGGCGCTCCGCGGCGACCACGTACATGCAGAACACCGCTACGGCGGGGCCGGAGATGGTCATCGACGTGCTGACCTCGCCGAGATCGATGCCGTCGAAGAGGATGTCCATGTCCGCGGCGGAGTCGACTGCCACTCCACAGTGCCCCACCTCGCCGAGGGCTCGCGGATCATCGGAGTCACGGCCCATCAGCGTCGGCATGTCGAAGGCCACCGACAGACCATCGCCGCCCGAGGCCAGGATCAGCTTGTATCGCTCGTTGGTCTGTTCGGCATTGCCGAAGCCGGCAAACTGCCTGATCGTCCACGGCTTGCCGCGATAGCCTGAGGCGTGCAGGCCGCGGGTGAACGGAAACTCCCCAGGCCAGCCGATCCGCTCGAAGGCGCCGCCGGCTGCCCCATCGAGCCCGTCTGTCGGCCCGTACACCGGATCGACCTCTGAGCCGGACAGCGTGCTGAAGTCCCGATCGGCGATGCGGCCGGCGGCCGCCATCTGGTCGTAGCGCTGCTGCCAACGGGCTCTGCCCTGAGCGATGAGATCCGGGTCCATACCCCACAGGATACTTGGACGTCCTACTAATTGCTAGGACGTCCGAGTATCGCCGGTCACAGCCCGGGACTCGAAAGCAATGTCAAGGGTTCGTTACGGTGCATTCATGACCTTTCCCCCGACGCGCCGGGTAGCACAGATCGACGATTTCTTCGGCACGGAGGTGTCCGACCCGTTCCGGTGGCTCGAAGGACCGTCCACCGATCCGGAGATCTCGACCTGGGTGCACTCCCAAGCCGCGTTCGCGCGCGACTATCTCGACGGCCTGCCTGGACGCTCGGTTATCCGGAGTCGGGTGGCTGCGCTGGCGTCGCTACCGACCGAGACCGCACCGCGGCGACAGGGCGGGCAGTGGTTTCGGTTCACCAACGACGGCACGGCCGAACAGCTCGAATATCGGGTAGCCGACACGCCGACCGGCACGGGCACGGTGCTGATCGACCCCAACCCGTTGACCGAGAACTCCACTACCTCGATCTCGGCCGCGGTGCCGAGTCCGGACGGTAAGTACGTCGCCTATACCTACTCCGAGGCGGGTAGCGATTGGCAGACCTGGCGAGTGCGTGAGGTCGCGAGCGGACAGGATCACCCTGAGACTGTGGCGTGGGCCAAGTTCACCGAAGCGGCATGGCTACCCGATTCGACCGGCTTCTTCTACGGCGGCTTCGCGCGGCCGGACACCCCTGCATCGGACGCGCCTGCATCGGACGCGCTGATCGATGCCAACCGCCGCCACCAGCTGCGCCTGCACCGGCTGGGAACCTCGGATACGGACGATGTGCTGGTTTTCGACCTGCCGGACGAGCCCCAGGTTCTGTTCTCCCCCAAGATCAGCGACGACGACCGCTGGCTGATCATCCTGGCCGAACGCGGGACCGATCCGACGAATCGGGTCTGGATCGCAGATCTGACCAAAACCGGCCGCCAGCAGCACCCGACACCGCTCATCGACACCGATGATGCGGCGTGGCGGCCGGTCGCGGCCGCCGAAGGCTCCTTGGTGCTGTTCACCGATGCCGATGCGCCCCGGGGGCGGCTGGTCCGGCTGGATCTCGAGTCCGGTGACATCACCGAACTCGTCGCGCAACGAGCGTCCATCCTGAGCGATGCCTGCTCTGCCGGCGGCCGGCTGGTGCTGCATTGGTTGTCCGATGCGCACTCCGAACTCACCGTGCACGACCTGGATGGGCGCCAGGTCGGTGAGATCACGCTGCCCGGCCTGGGCTCGGTCCTCGAGGTGCAGGCGCGCCACGATTCGCCCCTGCTGCACCTGACGTACACCTCGTTCGGAGTGGCCCGCTTGATCCTGCAACACGACCTCGACAGTGGCCGCAGCACAGCTGTCTTCGCCACGCCGGACGAAGGCCTGGCCGACGTCGTGACCGAACAGGTCCGGTTCACCAGCGCCGACGGCACGTCGATACCGATGTTCCTGGTCCATCTGGACAAGCTCGAGATATCGAGCGGACCACACCCGACATTGCTCTACGGCTACGGAGGATTCCGGGTTCCGGTGCTGCCGGCGTTCAACGTCTCGCGCGCCGCGTTCGTCGCCGCCGGGGGCGTGCTGGCCATCCCGTCGCTGCGAGGTGGTGGCGAATATGGCGCGGAGTGGCATGACGCCGGACGGCTGGCCAACAAGCAGAACGTCTTCGACGACGCGATCGCCGCGGCCGAATACCTGATCGAACAGGGTTGGACCACTTCATCCCAGCTAGCTTGCAACGGCGGCTCCAACGGTGGCTTGCTCGTCGGTGCTCTGCTCACCCAGCGACCGGACCTGTTCGCAGCGGCGGTTCCGGAGGTCGGAGTCCTGGACCTGCTGCGATTCCAGCATTTCACGATCGGCTGGGCCTGGACGTCGGACTATGGGGACCCCGACCGCAGCGAGGCGGAGTTCGCATCCGCATATGCCTATTCGCCTTACCACCGGCTGTCCGATGACGTCCGTTACCCGGCGACCCTGGTCATGACCAGCGACCATGACGACCGGGTGATCCCCGCGCACAGCTACAAGTTCGCCGCGCGACTGCAGGAGGTCAGCCCGGATGGTGCCGTTGCCCTGCTACGCGTCGAACTCGACGGTGGCCACGGGGCGGGACGCGCACGTTCGGCCATCATCGACGAGCGGACCGACGCCCTGAGCTTCATCAGCAACGCCGTGGGTTTATCTCGGTAGGCTCAACCGCCGGTGCCGTCGACCGGCGCGGTCAGCGGCCTGACAGTGCCCAACCCGGAGTGCACATCGCAGACCCGGTCGGGGACCAGCTTCTGCGCGCTCAGGTACACGCTGGACATCGTGACGTTGTCACCAACGCTCACCGCGCCCGCGTCGGTCGGCAGCGACGGATCAGCCAGTTGGAACCGCAAGAGTTTGGTGAATTGACAATCCGGCGCGACCGATTCGATGCTGAATTCGACCGGTGGCGCCTCCGTGCCGCGATTGATGTTGTCGAGGCCACCGGCACCCGTGGAACCTTCGACAAGATCGATCAGGCCGTCGTGCTGGATACTCCCGGTCTTGTTCTGCTGATGGGTATGTCCTGAGTTCAGCTGCCGAATCCGGCCCGGCAGTTGCTTGGCCAGTTCGGTTGTCGCGGACGGCTCATGGCTGGCAAAGATATCGACGCTCAGGTCCTTGCTCACCGCGCTCACCGCGTCATCCATGGCCTGGCGCTCGAGCGGGTCGGTGACCTTGTTCTCGCCCGAACCGTAGGCGCCGTCAGCTCCGTACACCCTGGGGTCGGCAATGCCGGCGATGGTCAGACCGAACGCCTTGATGCGGGAGCCGCTGACCCGGTAGCTGCCATCGGGCTGCCTGGACTTGGCACCCAACACGGTTACGCCTGGAACCTTGGACATCACCCTGATCGTGTCGGGCGAATCGTGATTGCCGGCCACCCAGAGCATCGGCACCTTCTTGGTCACCCGGGCCATCGCGGCCAGGTAGGTCGGGGTCATCTCCGCGACCGTGCCGAACTCGCTTTCGTCGCCGGTGTTGACGATCAACTTGACCTCGAAATTGTCGATGTACTGCTCTACCAGCGGGTACTCCGCGGCCAAGTGCATGTCCGAGATGAACATGATGTTGTAGGCCGTCGCGGTGGTGTTCTGCTGGTCGATGCGGGCTTGCAGGGCAGCCTGGATACCGACGACAGCACCCAGCACGTTGTAGGCCTTGGACTGCTGGTTGTAGAACTGGGCCAGCTGGGATGGAAAGAGCTGCATAGCGCCCAGGGTGCCGGTGAGTCGGGATTGCTTGGTCCAGTTGCGGTTGAACGACAACACGCCGTAGGAGGCCACGAGTGCGGTGATCACCACGGCGCACGCCAATTGTCTGCCGCGCAACCTGAGCTCGCCCGTGCGCCGCGGCAGGCCGCGCAGATACCGGACCGCCATGTTGATCGCGGCCGCCATGGCCAGGCCCAACCCGCCGCCCAACAGGGTCAATCCGACCAGCCAGAGCACGATGATCGGAAGCTGGTGGGAGAAGCCCTCCTTCAACTGGTCGACGAAGGCAGTGGTGTTGGGATTGGCGACCTTGCTCAACCGAAGCAGGTCGACGTCCACCGCTGACACATGCACACCGATCGGCAGCCCGTCCACGTGCGGGAATTCCCAACTTCCGAGCGTCGTGTCCGCGGTGAAACCCCGCCGGGTGAACAGCGTGCCCTGGACACGGAACCGCACGCCGGCGACGGTCGCCCGGTAGGGAAACGCTCTCAGCAGGACGTTGGCGAAAATTAGTGGCAACGAGATGCGCAGCGTCCAGGTCGCGATGGTGCCGACCACCAGGCCGACAACGCTCATGATGGTGCGCAGCCACGGCCCAAACGAGGCCCTGGCTGGAGCGGCACCCGCGCTGGCGGCGCGCACGCCGAGAGGAGCGGCTACCGGGATAACCGATCCTTCGGGGGCCGGTTCGTCCGGCGTATTGCCCTCCATTCGGTCTAACGTACCCAAGCCTTGTTTCAGTCGACGAAATCGCCGGCGTCCTGGCGCAGCCGGCGCAGGGTCGCGAACAGACCGTCGAGATCGTCGATGGACAGGCCGGCCAGGCCGAACCGGTTCCGGTGTAGTTCGCGGGTGGCGGCATCAGCGACCGCCCGGCCCGAGTCGGTGATGATGGCCAGGGTCCCCCGCCCGTCACGTGGGTTGGGCTCACGGCGCACGAAGCCGGAGGTCTCGAGTCGATCGATGACGTTTGTCACGCTGGTGGCGTGCACCTGCAGCCGTTCACCGATCTTCGACAACGGCAGCGCGCCGGTCGAGGAGAACGTCAGCAACACGAGCGCCTCGTAACGGGAGAACGTCAGCCCGAATGGTTTCACGGCAGCATCGAGAGCGGCGATGAGTATCTGCTGGGCCCGCATGATCGACGTGACCGCGCGCATCGCGGAGTAGACCTCTTCGCCGGCTTCCGGATAGTGCGTCGTCCAGGACTGGCTGGCGCGCATCACCGGATCGAAGGGCAGCGGTCCGGACATGCCGGTCAGCATAGGGCTTGCGCTCGCCGGTCCTGGGACCCGCCCGTATCCGCCCGGCCAGACAGGTACTGACACCGATGTTGACCGAACCGTATCGTGGCGGGCATGGACAGCCCGCTGAGCACTCTGGCCCGCCTGGATCTGCTGGATCTCGACGACACGCTCGCTTCGGAGGACCGGCTGCTGCGCGACACCATTCGGCGCTTCGCCGACGAACAGCTACGGCCGAACATCGCCGAGTGGTTCGAAGCCGGCACGCTGCCCGCGCGCGACCTCGCGCTGGAATTCGGCAAGCTCGGGGTGCTCGGCATGCACCTGGACGGCTACGGCTGTGCCGGTGCGAAAGCGAGCCAATACGCGCTGGCCTGCGTCGAGATCGAGGCCGTCGACTCCGGCCTACGGTCCCTGGTGAGCGTGCAGGGATCGCTGGCGATGTACGCGATCTACGCCTACGGCAGCGAGGAACAGAAGCAGCAGTGGCTGCCGCGGATGGCCAGCGGCGAGGCCATCGGCTGTTTCGGCCTGACGGAGGCAGACGCTGGTTCCGACCCCGGCTCGATGCGCACGTACGCGCGCCGCGACGGAGCAGGTCAGGACGCCGACTGGATCCTGCACGGATCGAAAATGTGGATCACCAACGGCTCGATCGCCGACGTCGCCGTGGTGTGGGCCCGTACCGACGAGGGCATCCGTGGTTTCCTGATTGAGAAGGGCACCCCCGGGTTCTCCGCCACCGACGTGCACCACAAGATCTCGCTGCGGGCCTCGATCACGTCCGAGCTCAGCTTCGACGAGGTACGCCTGCCGGCCGGCGCGCAGCTGCCGGAGGCTCGAGGGCTGCGGGCGCCGCTGGGCTGCTTGACCGAGGCCCGCTTCGGCATCGTCAACGGCGTCGTGGGAGCCGCCCGGGACGCCCTGGCCAGCACTCTGGACTATGCCGGCAGCCGGGTGCAGTTCGGCAAACCGATCGCGTCCTTTCAGTTGACGCAACGGAAACTGGCCGAACTGGCCGTGACCGTGCAGAACATGCAACTGGTGGCTCGCCGGCTGTGCGAGCTCAAGGATGCACACCGGATCGAGCCGCACCAGATTAGTTTCGGCAAGTTCTCCAACGTCCGAGCAGCGTTAGAAGTGTGCCGAGAAGCCCGCAGCATTCTCGGCGGTTCCGGCATCACCACCGAGTACCCGGTGCTGCGGCACGCGGTGAATCTCGAGACGGTGTACACCTATGAGGGCACCCATGAGGTCCACACGCTCGTCCTGGGCGAGCAATTGACCGGCATCTCGGCCTACCGCTGATCGCGTTCGGCCTCTGATCGCCGCGCGTTCAGGCCCAGTCGTCTCGCGTCGCGACGGTCGCCGTCCCCGTGCCCGCTAGGGTCGGCGAGTGGACTGGAATCTGCGCAGCTGCTCCCGAGCCGGACACGTCACCTATGCCCCGGCCGAGGAGCAGTACCGGGCGAGACTGGAGGCCACCACTCCACTGGGTGACGCCTGGCGCTGCCTACGCTGCGGCAGCTATGTCCTCGGTGATCCAGCAGGCGCCGGACCGGCCGACGATGCGCCCGTGCTGCTGCGCGGCAAGGCATTGCGCTCGGCATTCGTGCTGCGGTTCCTGGCCATCGAGCGCTTCGCCCGCGGCTTGCTGATCCTGCTCTTAGGCGCTGCCATACTGCAGTTCAAGTCCAGTCAGGTCAGCGTCCGGCAGCTCTTCGAGAAGGATCTGAGCGCAGCCAAACCGTTGTTCGATCAGCTCGGTTGGAACGCCACCGATTCCGGTCTGATCCACTCGATCGAGAAGGCCCTCAACGCGAAGGGTTCAACGCTCAATCTGGTGGCGGCTTTTCTGCTCTTCTATGGGGTTCTGCAACTCATCGAGGGTGTAGGGCTGTGGCTGCTCAAGCGCTGGGGCGAGTATTTCGCCGTGGTGGCAACATCGTTGTTCCTGCCGTTGGAGATCTACGAGTTGAGCGAGAAGGTCACCCTGCTGCGGCTAGGAGCCTTCCTGCTGAACGTGGCCGCGGTCCTGTACCTGTTGCTGTCCAAGCGACTGTTCGGACTGCGCGGCGGCTACCGTGCCTACGAGGCCCAGATGCACGAGGCATCGCTGCTCGAGGTGGAGCAGTCAGCCGCCGGCGTCTGAACGGCTACCCGCGCAACCGGAAGTTGTCTCGGTTAGTGACGCCACCAGCTCGTCGGCGGCAGTGTACGGATCGAGGGTGCCCGCCGCGACCCTCTCCGCCAGCCGGCCGACGGCCGCCGCGCCATGGATCTCGGCGAACCGGGTGCGGACAGTTTCGACTCCGATGGCTTCGATCTCGGCCGCCGCCCGGGCCTGCCGCCGGCGCAGCAGTTCACCGTGCCGTTGCATCCAGTCGCGGTGCTTGTCGATTGCCGCCACCACATCCTCGATGCCCTCGCCGCGAGCCGCGACGGTCTTGACGATCGGCGCCCGCCAGCCGCCTGCCTCGGAGTGCGGGCCTCCCAAGGACTGCATGTAGCGCAGGTCGCGGGCCACCTGGTCGGCGCCGTCCCGATCGGCCTTGTTGATCACGAACACATCGGCGATCTCGAGAATGCCCGCCTTGGCCGCCTGGATGCCGTCTCCCATACCGGGGGCGATCAGCACCATCGTGGTATCCGCCTGACGGACGATCTCGACCTCGGACTGGCCGACACCGACCGTCTCGATCAGGATCACGTCGCAGCCGGCTGCATCGAGGACCCGCAAAGCCTGTGGTGCGGCTGCCGACAGCCCGCCGAGATGGCCCCGGGTGGCCATCGATCGGATGAACACCCCCGGGTCGGTGGCGTGATCCTGCATCCGTACCCGGTCGCCCAGCAGCGCACCGCCGGAGAACGGCGACGAAGGATCGACGGCGAGCACGCCGACACGCTTACCGACCGCCCGCAGCGCGCCGACCAGGACCGCTGTCGAGGTCGACTTGCCGACACCCGGCGAGCCAGTCAGGCCGACGACCTGGGCATGGCCGATGAACGGCATCAAGTGCTCGGCAACTTCTCGCAGCAGCGGTGAGTTGCTCTCCACCAGGGTGATGAGGCGGGCTACCGCCCTGGGATCAGCCTGTCGAGCGCGTTGCACCAGCTCGGGCACGTCCACCGTGCGCCGTCGCAAGACCACCAAGGTCGTCAGTCCGCCAATTCTTTAGTTGGAAGGCCAAGCCCGTCGGGGCAGCGTAGCCGTGCCGCGCCCCCGGCTCACCCGACTACGCCTTCGGGACCGTGATGATCAAGGCGTCGCCCTGGCCGCCGCCACCACACAGCGCGGCCGCGCCGATGCCGCCGCCGCGGCGCTTCAGCTCCAGGGCGAGGTGCAGGACGATTCGGGCGCCCGACATCCCGATCGGGTGACCGACCGCAATGGCGCCACCGTTGACGTTGACGATCTGCGGATCGACGCCCAGCTGCTTGGTCGAAGCGAGTCCGACCGCGGCGAACGCCTCGTTTATCTCGATGAGATCTAGGTCCGACACCGCGATGCCCTGCTTGTCGGTGGCCAGCTTGATCGCGTTGGCCGGCTGGGACTGCAGGCTCGAATCAGGCCCGGCCACCGACCCGGCCGCGCCGATCTCGGCGAGCCATTGGACGCCCAGTTCCTCGGCCTTCGCCTTGCTCATGACGACGACCGCGGCCGCCCCGTCGGAAATCTGCGAGGCCGATCCAGCGGTGATCGTGCCGTCTTTGCGAAATGCCGGGCGGAGCCGGGCCAGCGACTCGAGGGTGGTATCTCCGCGGACCCCTTCGTCGTCGCGGAACTCGATCGGGTCGCCCTTGCGCTGCGGGATCAGGACGGTCGCGACCTCGTCATCGAACACGCCGTTCTTCCAGGCCTGGGCCGCGAGTTGGTGGCTGCGGGCCGCGAACGCGTCCTGCGCCGCGCGCGTGAACTCCTGGTCAGCCACGTTCGCGTCCTCGGTGAGGGCCCCCATGGCCTGGTCGGTGAAGGCATCCCACAGCCCGTCGTAAGCCATGTGATCGCGCATGGTCACATCGCCGTACTTGAAGCCCTCCCGGGATCCGGTGAGCAGATGTGGTGCCTGGGTCATCGACTCCTGGCCACCGGCGACGACGATGTCGTACTCCCCCAGCCGGATCAGCTGGTCCGCCATCGCGATGGCATTGATGCCGGACAGGCACAGCTTGTTGATGGCTACCGCGGGGACGCTCATCGGGATACCGCCGGCAACAGCGGCCTGCCGGGCCGGGCCCTGGCCGTCGCCGGCCTGCAGGACCTGCCCCATGATCACGTACTGCACCTGGGTCGGATCGATCCCGGTCTTTTCCAGAGCCGCCCGGATGGCGATGCCGCCCAGGGCCGGTGCGGAGAAGTCCTTGAGCGAGCCCAGCAGGCGACCCATCGGGGTCCGGGCGCCACCGACGATGACGGATGTGCGGTCTGGCATGAGTCCTCCATGGATGCTGCTCGGCAGGTGCGTTCACCGGTGTCGACGGTGCGGCTGCCTGTTCGCCGCGAGGTGCCCTCGGCTTTGAATCGATCCGAATCCCGGGCGCAGTAGCACCACGATAACCATGCGGCGCCCCAGTGGCTGGACGGAAAGCTATGAGGAAGGCCACGCGGACCTTCCTGCATGCGTTTACGGTCGCCACGATGGGCGGATGACCATCCTGCGCATCGATCACGTCGGCATTGCGGTACCCGATCTGGACCGGGCCATCGAGTTTTACGCCGCGACCTTCGGCATCAAGAGGGTGCACGAGGAGACGAACGCCGAGCAGGGGGTCCGGGAGGCAATGCTGGCCGTGGGTGACGGGACCACGCGAATCCAGCTGTTGGCTCCGCTGGACGAGAACTCCACGATTGCCAAGTTCATCGGACGCAACGGCGCGGGACTGCAGCAGTTGGCGTACACCGTCGACGACATCGAGGCCACCTCGGCCGAGTTGCGCGCTAAGGGACTGCGCTTGCTCTACGACGAACCCCGC
The DNA here is from genome assembly GCA_030840445.1 of Pseudonocardiales bacterium. Taxonomy (GTDB): domain Bacteria; phylum Actinomycetota; class Actinomycetes; order Mycobacteriales; family Jatrophihabitantaceae; genus Jatrophihabitans_A. The sequence continues at coordinate 9,259 of JAVEEN010000026.1, read as the reverse complement.
AGGGGCACGGCGAACTCACGGATCAACTTCATCCACCCGAAGGATGCTGGCGGCGTCCTCGTCGAACTGGTGGAACCGGCGATTACAGACCCGATCGTGTAACACCGGGCACCGTGACGCTGCCGGCTGTTACACGATCGGGTCTGCAACCAACGATACTCACCAGTAACATCGCATCGACCTTATTCGAACGCCCGCTCGCCGTACCCGCTTTGGAGGACCTGACCATGGACCAGATCCGCGCTGCCATCAACGCCGGAACGCCTGAGGCGCTGGCCGAACTGGCCGCCCTCGAGGTTCCGAAGGCCTATCAGGGCATGGTTGTGCGCGCCGAGGACGACGAAATGTTCGCCGGCCTCGAGACTCGGGATAAGGATCCCCGCAAGTCCTTGCGGCTACAGGAAGTCCCGACCCCGGAGGTCGGCCCGGGGGAGGCGCTGGTCGCGGTCATGGCCAGCGCCATCAACTACAACACCGTGTGGACGTCGATCTTCGAGCCGGTTTCCACATTCTCGTTCCTGAAGCGTTACGGGCGCACCTCTGAACTGGCCAGAAAGCACGACCAGCCCTATCACGTCGTGGGATCGGACCTCGCAGGCGTCGTCCTCAAGGTCGGGGCCGGTGTGACGAAGTGGCGGACCGGCGACCGGGTCGTCGCACATTGCCTGTCGGTGGAACTCGAAGATCCACAAGGCCACGACGACACGATGATGGATCCCCAGCAGCGCATCTGGGGGTTCGAGACCAATTTCGGTGGCCTGGCGGAGCTGGCCCTGGTCAAGTCCAACCAGCTGATGCCGAAACCCGAACATCTGTCCTGGGAGGAGGCCGCCTCCCCCGGACTGGTCAATTCCACCGCGTATCGCCAATTGGTCAGCCACAACGGGGCCAACATGAAACAGGGTGACGTGGTGCTGATCTGGGGTGCATCCGGCGGCCTCGGCAGCTACGCCACCCAGTTCGCCGTGAACGGCGGCGCCATTCCGGTATGCGTGGTGTCCTCGCCGGAGAAGGCGGAGTTGTGCCGCCGGATGGGTGCCGAACTCATCATCGATCGCTCCGCGGAAGACTACCGATTCTGGTCCGACGAGCACACCCAGGACCCACAGGAGTGGAAGCGGTTCGGAGCCAAGATCCGCGAGCTGACCGGCGGAGACGATCCCGATATCGTCTTCGAACACCCGGGACGGGAGACCTTCGGCGCCTCGGTCTACGTGACGAAGCGGGGCGGCACGATCGTCACCTGTGCGTCCACGTCGGGTTACTGGCACGAATTCGACAACCGCTACCTGTGGATGAGCCTAAAACGGATCGTCGGCTCGCATTTCGCCAACTACCGGGAGTCGTGGGAAGCCAACCGGCTGATCGCCAAGGGAGCTGTTCATCCGACCCTGTCCAAGGTCTATCCACTCATCGAGACCGGGCAGGCCGCATCCGATGTGCACCGCAATCTGCATCAAGGAAAAGTCGGCGTGCTCTGCCTGGCCGAGCGGGAGGGTCTCGGCATCCTCGATACCGCGTTCCGGGCCAGACACGAGGCTGGCATCAACCGCTTCCGCGGGGTCTGACCGAACTCGCGAGGTCGCTTGACACCAACCGCTGCTGAGCCGGGCGAGCGCTGGCGCTGAGCCAGGGAACGTGGCGGCCGAGCCGAATTCAGAGCGATTTCATCTTCGGACACACCTCAGGTCGGCAAGTGGCCGTCGCCGACGCGTGCGACCATGGAGGCATGGCAGCAGACAACCAAACCGACCTTCTGCCCCTGCTCGGCGACGACGTCCCGCACTTTGACATCGCAATGCGCGGATATGACCGTCGACAGGTCGAGGACTACGTTTCCCGGGCCGAAGGCGAGATCGCCGAGATCCAGGCCGCACGGGACGCCGCGTTGGCCACGAGCGCCGACCGGGCAGCCCAGCTGGCCAGCAACGCGGCGCATATCGAGTCGTTGAAACGGCAGGTCGCCCAGGCCGCCAGCGACCCGGTCAGTCCCGCCAATGTCTCCGACCGCATCCGCGACATGTTGCAGCTGGCCACCGATGAGGCTGCCCAGACGCGTCGAGCCGCCGAGGAAGAGGCCGATCGGGTGCTGTCGGCCGCCAAGGCCGACGCCGAGCGGGTACGCGGCGAAGCCGCCGCGGCTCAGCAACGGCTGACGGCCGGGGCAACCCAGCGCTCGGCAGAGGCCGACCAGAAACTCGCCCATGCTCGCACGCAGGCCGCCAGGGAGTTGGAGAACGCCAAAGCCGAGATCGCCAAGTTGGTCGAGGCCGACCAGTCCGAACGCGTCCGTCTGGACCGCGAGGCTGCCACCGCGCGGCAGGCAGCCGATCACGTCGCTGCCGAGCGACGCCGGGTCGCCGAGGAGGACTTCGAGATCACCCTGCGGTCCCGCCGCCGGGCGGCCGAAGCCGAGGCCATCGCCGATCACGAGCAGGCCAAGGCCATCGCACAGAGCTTGGTCGAGGACGCGCAGCGCGAGGTGATCCGCTTGGCTCAGGAGCGCGAAGCGATTCGCAAGAGCCTGGCCGAGTTGCACGCCAAGCTCGCAACGCTCCTCCCAGCTACCAAGGCCACGTGATCGAGCCTGCCGGACCGCGGCCCGATCCGCCGGACGAGTCCAGGTCGTTCGGTTCGGCCAGGTCCTTCGCCACGTACTCGCCGTTCCGGCTCGGGCTCACCGCCGCGATCGGATTCGGCCTGGCCTATCTGTTGTTTCGGGCGCTGGAGCGGGGACAAGAAACCCTGATCCTGCTGGCCCTTTCGCTTTTCCTGGCAGCCGGCCTGGACCCGGCCGTTCGCAAGTTGGAAAGCCTCGGGCTGTCCCGCGGGCCGGCGGTGGCGAGTGTGTTCGTCGGTGCCATCTTGTTCCTGGTCGGCATCGGGTTCGCTGTGGTGCCGCCGCTGATCGACCAGACAGCCACCTTCGTCCACAACCTGCCGTCCTACGTCACCGAACTGCAGAACAACCGCCGGATCGCCGAACTCGACAAGCGGTTCGGCATCCTGCAATCCGTTCAGAACTATCTGCACGATTCCAAGCTCGTCCAGCAACTGGCCAGCAACCTGTTCAGCGTCGGGTCCACCCTGGCCACGACCATCTTCCAGGTGTTCTCACTCGCCGTCCTGACCCTGTACTTTCTGCTGTACTTACGCGACATCACCGGGTTCGCGTACCGGTTGTCCCCGGCGTCCAGACGCCCCAAGGTCAGCCAGATCGGCGACAAGATCGTAACTCAGATCGGTCACTATGTGGTCGGCACGGCCGCGCTCGCCCTGAGTTCGGGACTGGTCACCCTGATCTTCCTCTGGGTCGCCCGGGTGCCTTACCCCTTTGCGCTGGCTTTCATCGTCGCCATCCTGGAACTGGCACCGGTGGTCGGGGCAATCCTGGCCACGACCGTGGTCAGCACGGTGGTGTTGCTGGAGTCGGTTCCGACCGGCATCGCCACGATCGTGTTCTTCCTCGCCTGGTACACCGCCCAACGGATCTGGTTGTACCCGCGACTGCTACACCCCTCGGTCCGGATCAGCCCGGCGGCGGCGGTGGTCGGCGCCCTGGCCGGTTACACCCTGTTCGGGGTGATCGGCTTCCTCGTCTCGATCCCCTTGGTTGCGGTCATCACCCTCATCCTGCGAGAAATCGTGCTACCGCGGCAGGCGGCCCGTTGACGAGCTGAGGGTCAGGAGTATCTCGGCGCATTACGAGATCGCTGCACGCCGGGCTGTCGCCGATCGCGGCCGGCCCAGCAGGAGGTATGCCAGTGGCGTCGATCTTCGGCGTCGACGTCGTGCGCGGGCCACGCGACGACGTGCGGCGTGGCCACGGTCAGCAACTGGTCGCATCCGGGACACCGGTACGGCCCGGAGGACCCCGAGCCGCTCAGCGACCGAACCCGGTAGTCGATGCCGCGCCAGCTGTCGGTTCGCTCGTTCAGCGTGGTCCCTCGCGGCGCGGGCTCCGGGAACTGCCCGGCCCGGCGGCGAGGGGGAACGTTGCGTCGCGGCACCCCTTCAGGCTAACCGCCTCCAGACGAGCCCGAGCCGGCCAGGGCCTGAACCACCCGGGACGAGCTCGGACGACCGAGTTGCCGGGCCATCCACAGGCTGGTGGCCACCAACTTGTCCAGGTCCACACCGGTGTTGATGCCCAGGCCGGTCAGCTGCCAGATCAGATCCTCGGTAGCCAGATTTCCGGTGGCGCTCGCTGCATAGGGGCACCCTCCGAGACCACCGGCGGAGGCGTCCACGATCGACACGCCGGACTGTAGCGCGGCCAGCGTGTTCGCCAGCGCCTGCCCATAGGTGTCATGGAAGTGAACCGCGACCTGGGCGAGGTCCTGCCCCGTCCGGAGGTCGGCGAGCAGGGCCTGAACCTGCCCCGGCGTGGCCACCCCGATGGTGTCACCGAGGCTGAGTTCGGTACAGCCGAGTGCCATCAACCGGTGGGCCACCGCAACTACCTGGGCGATCGGTACCCGGCCCTCCCACGGATCACCGAAACACATGGAAAGGTAGGCCCGAACCCGGAGGCCCTTTTCTCGCGCGGTGGCCACCACCGGCGCGAACATCTCGATCGATTCGGCCACCGAACGGTTCAGGTTGCGTTGTGCGAAGGTTTCGGTAGCGCTACCGAAGATCGAGATCTCCTCGACCCCGGCGTCGAGCGCGCGCTCGAGACCTTTGATATTCGGAACCAGCACCGGGTACCGCACGCCGTCGCGGCGATCGAGCTTGGCCAGCAGTTGCTCGGCATCGGCGAGTTGGGGGATCCATTTCGGGTGCACGAAGCTGGTTGCCTCGACCACCCGATGGCCCGCATCTACCAGCCGCTGGATGAACTCGATCTTGACCTCGACCGGCACGATCGTCGACTCGTTCTGCAGGCCGTCGCGCGGGCCAACCTCGCAGATGGTGACCTGGTCAGGCAGTCCGGTGAATGCAACGACGTCTGGTAACCCGATAGCTGCCATGGCCTAAGCGTATTCGCGAAAGCCCTTACCCGTCTTGCGCCCGAGCCGACCGGCCGTCACGAGATGCTCGAGCAACGGCGCGGGCGCAAAACCGGGTTCACGGAACTCCAGGTACAGCCCCCGCTGAATGGCCAGCGAGACGTCCAGCCCGACGACATCGAGCAGCTCGAACGGTCCCATCGGGTAACCGCAGCCCACCTTCATGGCGGAGTCGATGTCCTCGCTGCTCGCATAGTGGGCTTCCAGCATGCGCACCGCGTCATTGAGGTAGGGAAAGAGCAGGGCGTTGACGATGAAACCTGCCCGGTCCCCACAACGAACCGGGTGCTTGCCGATCCTCGCGATCATCGCCAGGGCGGTGGCCTCTACATCGGCTGCGGTCGACACGGTGCTGACCACCTCGACCAGTTTCATCACGGCGGCCGGGTTGAAGAAGTGCAGGCCGATCACGTCGGCCGGACGGGCGGTCGCGGCCGCGCACTCGATCACCGGCAATGACGAGGTCGTGGTGGCCAGGACCGCTCCCGGCTTACAGATCTCATCGAGGTTTGCGAACAGGGCCTGCTTGACAGACAGTTCCTCGATGACCGCCTCGACGACCAGGTCGACGCCGGCCAGATCGTCCAGGCTGGCCGAGCCGGTGATGTGGCCCAGGGCGACATCGCGCCCGTCCGCCTCGAGCTTGCCGCGCTGAACCGCCTTCTCCAGCGAGCGTTCGATGGCCGATCTCACCTTGGCCACCTTCTGCGCGCTGCGAGCGATGTAATGCACATCGAGGCCGGCCTTCGCGAAGACCTCCACGATCCCGGTTGCCATGGTGCCCGACCCGACTACACCCACCGAGGAGATCGGCCGGGCGACCGCGCCCGCAGCGTCGACGATGTCCGCGGGCGGTGTGTGTGCGTCGGGCACCACGGTCGGCACATCGGCGCCCGAGTAGCTGTAGAAGCCACGCCCGGATTTGCGGCCGAGCAGGCCTGCGGTGATCATCTGTTTGAAGATCGGCGTGGGCGCGTGCAGTCGGTCACGAGACTGCCGGTACATCGTGTCGAGGATTTCGAAGGCGGTGTCGAGGCCGATCAGATCGAGCAGCGCCAGCGGGCCCATCGGCAGCCCGCAGCCGAGCTTCATCGCCGCGTCGATGTCTTCGCGGCTGGCGTAACGGGATTCGTACATCGCGGCCGCATGGTTGAGGTAGCCGAACAACAGCGCATTGGCGATGAAACCCGCCCGATCGCCGACCGTCACATCGGTCTTACCGAGCGATGCAGCGAAGGCCTCGATATCAGCGACTACCTCCGGTTCGGTGACGACGCTGCGGATCACCTCCACCAGTTTCATGACGGGAGCGGGGTTGAAGAAATGCAGCCCGACGACCTTGCCCGGACGGGCGGTGGCCACCGCGATCTCGGTCACCGAGAGCGATGAGGTGTTGGTGGCCAAGATGGTCTCGGGTGGGCAGATCTCGTCCAGGGCCCTGAAGATCGCTCGCTTGAGGTCCAAGCTTTCAGGGACCGCTTCGACCACCAACTGGACGTCCTTCAACGCATACAGGTCGGTGTGGAACTCGATCCGCGACAGCAGGGCCGCCTGCTCCGCCTCGCCCAGCTTGCCCCGCGACACCGCCCGTCCCGTTGAGGTTTCCAGATGGCCACGGCCGCGTTCGATCGCCGCTTCATCCCGGTCCACTCCGACCACGGACAATCCCTCGCGAGCGAAGACTTCCGCGATCCCGGCACCCATGGTGCCCAAACCGACCACGCCCACCCTGCTGATCTCACGCGTCACGTCCATCGTGCCCTTCGTCCGGGTGCCCATTGTTACCGACGGGTTTACAAGAAGTTAGTCGCAACGCAAGGCCCGCACCGCCTCATGGGGTACGTGTCACATCCCGCTCCGTGCTCGAACGATCGACTCCTACCCGGTTCACCGATCGACCCCAGCGAAGGCGGACGATGTGCTTGAGCTGGTCGATCGCCTTATCGCTGCGACCGAAAGTGGCCAGCTTGAGCGGAATCGGGAACCGTTGCCTGGTGACCGCCCGGGAACGCGCGAATTCCCGCAGCCCGTCCGCGCCGTGGATGCGGCCGAACCCGGAGTTCCCGCTGCCACCCCAGGGCAAACCTGGAACAGACGCGTAGGTGAGGACCGAGTTGATGCTGACCATGCCGGCTTTCAGCCGACCCGCAATGTCATCGCCCCGGTGCCTGCTGAACACCGAGGCACCCAGGCCGTACCGGCCGGAATTGGCCTGCTCGACGGCCTCGTCCAGGTCGGCTACCCGGTCGATGACCATGGTCGGGCCAAAGGTCTCCTCGGTTACCGCCACCGAATCCCGCGGCACATCGACCAGGACAACCGGCTCGATGAAGGGTGCCCGTACCGACTCGCGGCCACCCACCAAGGCCCGCCCACCGCGGACCAACGCGTCGTCGATATGGGCCGCGATGATATCGACCTGGCCGGGCATAGTGATGGCGCCGTAATCGGAGCCGGCCGATTCACCGACCGTCAGCTCGGCGGCATGGACACGCACCCTGGCCAGAAAATCCTCGTAGATCGGGGCCTCGACGTACACCCGCTCGACGCCGGCGCAGGTCTGGCCACCGTTGAACATGGCTCCCCAGACGGCCTGCGCGGCTGCTAGGTCCACATCGGCGTCGGCGGCAACGATCATCGCGTCCTTGCCGCCGCCTTCGATGACACAGGGGGTCAGGGTTTCGGCGCAGGCGGCCATCACCCGCTTACCGGTGCGGGCCGATCCGGTGAATGCGAGCTTGTCGACGCCGGACGTGCACAGCGCGGCGCCGGTTGCGCCGAATCCGGTCACTACTTGGAAGACCGGCTGCTCAGCTACCACTTCGGCAAAGGAATCCACCAGCCAGGTTCCCACCGCGGAGGTGAACTCACTCGGTTTGAAGACAACGGCATTCCCGGCCGCGAGGGCATAGCAGATTGATCCCATCGGAGTGTGCACCGGATAGTTCCAGGGACCGATGACCCCGACCACACCGAACGGCAGGTACTCGACGGTGGCCGTGTGATTGGGCGCCAGCACGCCGGGCAGCACCCGCCGCCGGCCCAGGATCTTGCGGGCGTGCTGGCTGGCCCAGTCCAGGTGCGCGACAGCGATGCTGACCTCCACGACTGCGTCGTCGAGGGGCTTTCCGTTTTCGACATGGATCAGTGCTGCGAGCTCGTCGGTGCGCTCGACCAGGTGGGAGCGCCAGGCCGCCAGGCGACTGCGCCGTGCCGGCTCCCCCAGACCGGCCCAGTACTGCGCGGCGACCTGCGCCCGCCGCACGGTGTCGTTGACCTCGTCCTCGGTGTGGACGGCAAAGGTCGCGACCACCTCCCCGGTGGCCGGATCGAGGGACTTGAAGGTGGAGACATCAGTGGTAGGAGATGCAGTGTCGGCCGGCTTGGGCGCAGCGGTCATGGCCCGAGGTTACTGACCAGTAGCCAACAACACCAGCGAGGGCTCAGAACAGCCGCTGCGACGGATCGTCCCGGCCACGCAACAGGTCGTAGTCCAGCAGCAGACAGCTGATTCCACGATCGAGAGCCAGCGTGCGGGCCTGCGGCTTGATCTCCTGGGCGGCAAATATGCCTTTGACGGGGGCCAGCAAAGGATCACGGTTGAGCAGTTCGAGGTAACGGGTCAGCTGTTCCACCCCATCGATCTCGCCGCGCCGCTTGATCTCGATCGCCACCGCGCCGCCCTGCGCATCGCGAGCCATGATGTCCACCGGGCCGATGGCGGTGGGGTATTCCCGCCGCACCAGGCGATATCCCTCGCCCACCGTCTCGATGTGCTGGGCCAACAGGACCTGCAGGTGGGCCTCCACGCCGTCCTTGACCAGGCCGGGGTCGACCCCCAACTCGTGGGAGGAATCGTGCAGGATCTCCGCCACAGTGATCAGCAGTTGCTCGCCGGCCTTGTTGGTGACGGTCCAAAGCCCCTCGGCCTCGTCGAGCCGGCAGGGCGGGGACATCCAGTTCAGCGGCTTGTAGGAGCCGCCGTCGGCGTGCACCAACACCGATCCGTCGTGCTTGACCATCAGCAACCGTGGTGCCATCGGCAGATGCGCGGTGAGTCGGCCGATGTAGTCCACGGAGCAGCGAGCAATCACCAGGCGCACCCGGCAGAGCCTACCGGTCTGGCTTACACCGTCCCCGGTACCGGGTCGGCTCAGTGACCGAGCAGGAGCTACCGGTGCCGCAGGTGCTTGGCTTTCCCGATCGCCGGTCCGACGGCGCCTACCCGGTACATGCCGGCTCGACGA
>JAVEEN010000024.1 GCA_030840445.1 Pseudonocardiales bacterium | reverse complement strand
CGGTCGGAGCTGGCTTTGAGGGTGAAGGTGCCGTACGGGCCACTGACCTCGAGGCTGTCCCCGACGGTCAGCTTGTCGGAGAGCAGACCGGAGAAGTGCCCGCCGGGGTAGCGCTTGATGATGAATTCCAACCGGCCGTCCGGGGACGGCGGTGCGGCCATCGAGAACGAGCGGTGCTCGACGTGGCCCGGTATCTGAATATCCACGTATTGCCCCGGGTAGAAGCGCAAGGACCCGGGTTCCGAAAGGGTCAGCACCATCCGGGTGATGTCGGAGGTGAGGTCGGTCAGCTCTGCGATCGTGGCGGTGACCGTGACCACCGGCAGCCCGGAGTGGATCATCTCCTCGTCAAAATTGATCAGTTCTACTTCGAGGTCGGAGTAGGCATGCGCACGACACAGCAGCACGTAGCCTTCGTCGGACTCGTAGTCGGCCAGCGCGAAGGTCGAATAACGGTCCATCTGCATGTCCCCGTCGAGCAGGAACGATTTGCAGGCTGAACACTGCCCTTCCTTGCAGCCGTGCATCAACATCACGCCCTGCCGGAACGCAGCGTCCAGCACGGTCTCGTCCTCGGAGACCTCGATGTCGATGCCGACCGGTTCGAACCGTACATTGTGGGTCTCGCTCATGTGGCCTCCTTCAGCGGGGGAACGTCATGGTGCAGTCGGGCAGGACGGGGTGGCGGAGCGGAACCACCACCCCGTCCTGGTTCCGGGGAGTGGCTAGCTCAGACCTTGGCCGTTGACGGCGTGCGGTTGGGGTTCGAGCGGTACGACGAAGCCCAGGCCTCGCGCTCGGACTCGGTCATGTTGTTGAGCGTCACGTTCGGACTGCCGAACTCGATGCCTCTGACGTCGTCGAGCGTCCAGAGCTTCTTCGGATCCGAAAGGTCCAGGTGCGGCTGCGGGATGAGGGTCTTGCCGTCGTCGCGGACATAGCCGAGATCGGAGATGATGTCGGCGAGATCCCGGCCGTGGTGCAGGGTCTCCCACTCCCGGTCGCCGGTGAGGCGACCCATGCTCGGTGTCTCCCGGCCCTGGTACTCCGGACGGAACGCGACCGAGTCGGTCCAATAGCAGGTCTCCGAGCAGTACGTGCGCCACTGGTTGTCCACCTTCTCCACGACCATGTCCTCGCGGATCAGGGCCGGCACCATGCACGTCCAGCAGCGGTGGGGGTACTCATAGCCGACGTTCTCGAACGCGATCGGCTTGTTCTTGCCCGGGTAGGCGAGCCGACTGTAGGCCTCCCACCAAGCCCCGAACTGGTCATACCACCCTGGGTACTTGTGTTCGAACCACTCGAAGTCCTTGTCGGTCATGGCATCGATGCGCCAGTAATTGACGGGCCAACCGGTTGCGAAGAACTGCGCGACCCGGTGGACGTAGTGCTTGTTGTAGATGCGGTCCCAGGCTTCCTCGACCAGGTCGTGCGGGATGACCAGGCCGTACTTCTCCAGCGGCATCAAGTAGCTGCGGTAGTAGTCGTCATAGATCCACCGTCGCCACATCTCGGCGTAGGAGTCGCGGTCCTTGCGACGGTCCTTGGTGCCGTACTCGATGAAGGTTCCGATCGCGGCGTCCACCACACAGTGGTTGTTCCACCATGCGTAGCGCAGATCGCGCTCTAGCAACTGGCGGTTGTCTTCGTCGGCCAGTGCCATCAGCAGGATGGAGTAGCCGTTGCTGATGTGGCGCGATTCGTCCGATTGCACCGAGTGGAACACGGTCGGGAGTAGGTAGTCGCCGTTCGCGGCTGCCTCTGAAGGCATTGCCACGAAGAGGGTGTTCGTGAACGCGGTCTCGGCGACCAGCGTCAGGTAGACGTTGGCGGCGGTGATCGCGTCCCCGGTGATGAAGCCTTCGCCGAACTGCCGCCCGATGGTGCCGGCGTAGTTGTTGGCGAAGCCCTTCTCGGTGATGTCGAAGCCGGCGGGGTCGATGTAGTGGTTCATGTACAGCCGCTTGAGGTTCATCTGAATCGTCGAGTGGCGCACCTCGTCGATCATCTGCACCGCGAGCCCGTTGTGGATCTGCGGGTTGGGCACCGCATCGATGGCCAGCGGCATAGCCCGGGCCGCCGAGATCTCCGGGAACGGGATGATGGACAGGAACAGTTTCTGCCATTCCATCCATCGCTCCTGCACCTGCCGGAACATGTTGCCCCGGATCGCGCCGTCCATCGCGCCGAAGACCCGGTTGTCCTTCTCCTCCTCCATGGGGAAATAGGACCGAAGGATCTGCTTCAAGGGATCCTTTTTGGGTGATTTGTCGAACTTGTAGTCGGTGCCGAACCGCGTCGCCGGTGTGGCGAAGGTCGGTTCCCACGAAAGCTCGGTGATCTTCTCGTGGGCCTTGCTGAGGCTCTGTCTGCTCACCGTGTGTTCCTCCTCGGGCTGAGTTGACGGTCAGTTGTCGCTGGCTCCTGCGGCGTGCGGAGCGCCGTGCGACGTGCGAGAGTCATTTCATCCCCGTCCGCCACGGCCGACCGTCTCAATCTGAGATCCTCATCACGGTCTAGGCTCGTACTCTTAATGCAGCGGGAACACATGAGCAGCATTCATCCAAGCCAAGGGTGGAGGTCGGCGAGTGCACGAATCGGACGCATTGCCAGGATTCGAGCGAGCCACCGGGCACGCTAGAGAGCAATTCCTATCCAGCCAAACCGACTCCGACCTGCACGTCCGGCGCATGATCCTCGCGTCGTGGCAGCGCTCCCGCGACAGCGATGTCGGCATCGATCGGATTCGGGTCCCCTACATCCGCGATCCGGATCTCGAAGCTCCGCTGTTCCGGAGTGCTGCGCCGATTCTGGACACGCTCGGCGAGCAGCTGCAGAGCGAATCGATCAGCATCATCCTCACCGACCAGGCCGGCCTCGTCCTTGATCGTCGCTGCTCCGGGCGCGATATGGCCGAGCATCTGGATATGGTGCGGCTGGCCCCGGGCTTCAGCTACGCCGAGGAGTTCGCCGGGACGAACGGTATCGGCACCTCACTGAGCAGTGGGCGGACAACGCTGGTCGAGGGACGTGAGCACTACGCCCACGAACTGGGCCAATTCGCGTGTGCCGGGTCACCCATCAAGCACCCGACCCGCGGTAAGGTCGTCGGCCTGCTCGATCTGACGTCCTGGAGCAACGCCCCCGGGGCAATGCTGACCGCTCTGGCGTCCGCGACCGCACGGCAGATCGAGCAGGAGCTGGTCAAACAAACCGGGATACGCGAGATTGCGTTGTTCTCGGAGTACATGAAGGTGTGTCAACAATCGAATGGGCCGGTTCTCGCGCTCAATAACGACGTGGTGATGAGTAACAACCAGCTTCGCCACCTGCTCGACCCAGCTGAGCACGAGGCTCTGATCGGCTACGCGATCGACACCATGCAGTCAGCCGAACGGGAGGCCATGCGAACGGTCGAACTCCCCAGTGGGCGTTCGGCGCACCTGCGCTTCACACCTGCCCGCTGTGAAGGCGGACCGGCGGGCGGCGTGTTCCGTATCCGGATCGGTCACGGAGCAGAACCCCAGGCGGCAGGTATGTCGGCGCGAGCGCGTACCCAGGCAGCGCCCTCGCTGCCCGGACTAGTCGGCAACGGGGCGGTGTGGAGGCGCTGCATACACCAGGTCGATTCCCGTTATCGGGCCGGCGACTGGATGGCGCTCGAAGGTGAGCCCGGAACGGGCAAGCGATCATTGCTGCGTGGCGTGCACCGGCTCCACAACCCTGCCGGTCAGGTCCGGGTGATGGAACCACCTGAGGGGGCCGGGTTCGATGCGTGGCACGCAACCTTGGCCGAAGATCTCTACCTGCCGAACGCGTTGATCGTCCTGGCCGAGGCCGATCGCCTGACCGATGAGCAGGCTGCGGCAATCAGTGATCTGCTGATCACGGCGTCGGCAGATACCGAACCTCATGCCCGGGTCGCCATGACCATCAGGCCTGGTAGCTCGACGCCCCTGAGATCGGTCTTCCCCCGCACGGTCGACGTGCCACCGTTGCGCCATCACATCGAGGACATCGCCGAAATCGTCCCGCACCTGCTCGCCCAACTGCGTGACGGCGAGCGCTTGAGCTGCTCGCCCAACGCTCTCGCCCAACTCTGCCGGCTCAACTGGCCGGGCAATGTGGCCCAGCTGCGCGGCGTGCTGGTCTACGTGTTGCAGCATCGGCGCGCAGGCACGATCGACCTAGCCGATCTGCCACCCGAGTGTCGCTCGACCAGCCGGCGGGTGCTCTCACCCATCGAGGCCCTGGAGCGGGATGCAATTGTGAATGCGCTACGGGATAAAGACGAAAGTCCGACTACGGCGGCGAAGCACCTTGGTATGTCACGGGCGACGATCTACCGCAAGATCCGCCAGTACGACATCGTTCTGCCGCCGTCCCGCTGACCTGCTGGCCTGCTGACCTGTTGGCGAAGCGTCGCGCCTCAGCGGCCGAGGCCGATTGCGGCGCGAAACGCTCCGAGTTGGATCCGACCGGAGTACCGCTTGCCGTCGATGAACAACGTTGGAGTGCCGCGGACATCGTCCTCAGCACCGGCGAGGTAGTCGAATTCGACAGCCGGACGAAACACCTGTGCGGCCTCACCCACCACCTCACCGGCGCCGATCTGGGCCGCGTACTCCGCGAGGTCGGCGTCTCGCAAGCGGTCCTGGTGCGTGAACAGCAGGTCGTGCATTTCCCAGAACAAGTCGCCGGAGGCCTCGGCCGCGAGGGCTGCGGTCAAGGCGAACGGATGTTTGCCGAACAGCGGGAAATGACGGTAGACCAGGCGGACGCTGCCGCCCGAACCGTCGATCAACTGCCGCAACACCGGTGCGGCGGCCCCACAGTACGGGCATTCGAAGTCGCCGTATTCCACGACCGTCGTCGCTGCTTGGGGTGATCCGTAGCTGTGTCGGTTGAGGTCTAGGACCGGTTGGAAATCAGTCACCCTGCTACGGTAACCGGCCGACGCTGACATGAGCTGCGGGCCGCTCGCGGCGGGTGAGCCTCGCTCCCCCGCCAGGTCACCGGGGGGCACGGGGGCCGGCGGCGATCAGGCGAGGGTGGGATCGCGCCACGGGCCGGCGGGCAGCGGCGGCGGCCCGGTCGTCTCGTCCAGGCTGCACAGCGGTAGACGTTCGCCCAGGAAACGCAGCAGGATCGAACCCAAGACCGCCGCCAGCAGCGACCCGACCAGCACGCCGATCTTGGCATCCTGGCGCAGTTGCTCGTCAGAGAAGGCGAGATCTGTGATGAACAACGAGATGGTGAACCCGATGCCGGCGAGCACCGCGCCGCCGATGAGATGGCCGTAACGCACCCGGCCGGGGAGGTCGCCGAGACCGGTCCGCAGCGCTAGCCCGCTGCCGGCGGATATTCCGAGGGCATTGCCGGCCAGCAAGCCCACGACCACGCCGATGGTGACCCCGGATGTCACGGCGGACCGCAAGGCCGTTGCGTCCAGACGTACCCCCGCGTTGGCCAGGCCGAAGAGGGGCACCACGACGAACGCGCTGATCGGGTGCAGTGCGTCCTGCAGTCGGTCGTTGGCGGGCACGGTGGCGCGGGCCGCCGAGACTGCGAGCCGAGCCCTGACCGGGTTCGCGTGCTCGATCACTGCCCTGCCGTAGAAACGCAACTGCTCGCCTTGTTCGGCGTCCACCCGGCTGGCTGGAATGAGCAGTCCGACGAGCACGCCGGCCAGGGTCGGATGCACACCGGATGCGTAGACCGCGCCCCACAGGGCAACACCGACGAAGAGGTAGGGCGCCAACTGCCAGACTCCGACCCACCTCAGGATGGCGAGGACGACCACCAGCCCGAAGGCCACCGCGAGAGCCACCATCGAGACGTGGACGGTGTAGAAGACGGCCATCACGGTGATTGCGCCGATGTCATCGACGATTGCCAGGGTCAGTAGGAACAACCGAAGCTGGTCCGGACAGCGAGGCCCGAACAGGGCGAGTATCCCGATCAGGAAGGCGGTATCCGTCGACATCGGGATACCCCAGCCGGCTGCCGCCGGACCACTGTGTTCGAACGCGAGATAGAGGAGGGCGGGTGCGACCAGTCCGCCGAGTGCTCCCAGGGCCGGCACGATCACGGCGCGCCGGTTGCGCAACTCACCGACGGTCACCTCGCGGCTGATCTCCAGCCCGACCACGAGGAAGAAAATGGCCATCGCCCCGTCGTTGACCCAGTGGCGGACATCCAGCGACATCGAGAGGTTCCCGGCCTGCACCAGCGTCCGGGTGGTCCACAAGGTCTCATACCCGGCTCCGGGCAGGTTGGCCCAGACCAGAGCCAGCACGGTGGTCGCCAGCAGCAGGATGGCTCCGCCGGCTTCGGTGGCCAGGAACCGCACCAGTGCCGGGGACACGTAGGGAAGCGGCAGGCTGATCCGACGAGGGGGCCCGGGCCGCCCGGGTCGGGCCAGAAAGCTCTCGGTGCTCACAACCAACGTCCTGTCCCTGACGGCGCAACCAGCGCGCACCTGTCCGGTCATTGTTCCCTGCCGCCCGCCCGCTGACGGCTGGGGAGTCACCTGTGGGATCCGCGTGTGGCTAGCATGACGCGGAGGGGTGGTCGTCATGTCGGCCCGCTCCTGGCGGGCCGACATCAATGCACTCTTCGGCCCGCTCCTGGCGCGTGCCGTGGTTCGAAATTTCCCCGTACCCCATACCCGACCACCGGCGGCTGACTCGCCCAACGCGATAGGCGGACGCAGACGGTCCCGAGTGCTACATCTCCGAGCACTCGGGACCTTGACGCTTCAGGACGAACCGGTTCGCCACAGCGCCCGACCTGGACTCATCATCGCCGCCTGGGCCGGAGTCTTCACGGTGGATGTAACTGGTACTTCAGATCCAGCAGGCAGACTACCAAACCTGGTTCGCAACCTCGACCAGTTCAGATCAGGAATTTCTCGGTAATCGCCCGTCACCCTTGGTCAGCTGGCTACAGAATCGGGCGACCGGCGGTCACCGCGACTCTGGCACCAGAGATGTAGCTGCCGTCGTCCGAAGCGAGCAGCACATAGACCGGCGCGAGCTCGGCCGGCTGTCCGGGCCTTCCCAGCGGGACGTCCTTGCCGAAGTTCTCCACCTTTTCCTTGGGCATCGTGGCCGGTATCAACGGCGTCCAGATCGGACCGGACGCGACCGAGTTCACGCGGATGCCCCTGGGCCCGAGCAGCTGCGCCAGGCTCGCGCAGAAGTTGGCAATGGCGGCCTTGGTCGCCGCGTAGGGGGCAAGTGTCGGCGAGGGCAGGTCGGAGTTGACCGATGAGCTCCCGATGATCGCTGAACCGCGTGCCATATGAGGAACCGCCGCCTTGCACAGGTGAAACATCGCCGTGATGTAGGTCGCGAACGTGTAGTCCCATTCCTCGTCGGGAATTTCCTGCAGCGATTCATGGCTCATCTGGAACGCCGCATTGTTGACCAGCACATCTACCTTGTCCTGATCCTCCTCGAGGTAGGCGATGGGCACATTGGCGCGTTCACGCGCGTAGGCGATGGCCACGGCCCGGCCGATCCCGCTGGCCGCACCGATGATGACTGTCGCCTTGCCGGTTAGCTTTCCCGAGCCCTTGTAACTGTCTTCGCCACAATCCGGCCGGGGCCACATCGCGGACTGGACCCCGGGCGGGTCCTGTTGTTATGCAGGCTGGTTGGGCCTAGCGCCACGGTCTGCCATGACAGTCTCCTTCGGGTGGGCCTCAGCTTTTGATGCCCTGACCACCAGCAACGCTGCCCAGGCCGGAGTCGCCGCCGGCGATCGAGCGGCGAGAGTCGCACGTGCATGGCAGCCGGTGAGGGTTGCCCGATTGCTCGGCGCTGAAACGGTGATCGCGATCGACAAGGAGGATTAACACCTGAGGCTGGCGGAACAGGCCGGGCACGCCACCATCGACTTCGAGGAGGTCCACGTCCGCTCGCCGTCCAAAAAGACCGGATCGTGTAACGCTCGGCATGCTGGGGATGCCGAGCGTTACACGATCCGGTCTTGGGCTGGGTGGCTGTTGAGGTCATGCGGGCATATGGTTGTCTGCAGGCAGGTCAGAGACGCCAAACAGACCGCGTGACGCTGCCCGAGAACGAGGCGCATTTCGAATTCACGCCAGTGGTAACCCCATTGGGTATCAGGTGCGCCTCTGACGTTAGGACAGACCATGGCTGTTCACGAACAACCACTCCAGCACACCCGTACCTTGCGCGTTCCCCGCTCCCGCGGCGCAGTGAGCGGCATTCTGTTGATCCTGCTGGGCATCTGGGGCGCCTTGATTGCCCTGGTGGGCCCGTATTTCAACTACAGCTACGGCACCGACCAGACCTGGCACTGGAGCGCGGCGCGGTTCTGGCTCGAGGTGCTACCAGGCGGCGTCACGGCTCTGGGTGGTCTGATGTTGCTGCTCAGTGCAAACCGCATCATCGGCAGCCTCGGTGGCTGGCTGGCCACTGCAGGCGGGGCGTGGTTCGTCGTGGGCCTCTCCCTCGCGCCACTTTTACGGATCGGCGAGGTCGGCGCTCCGCTGAGTACCACCAACGGCGGACGGGCGGCCGCTGAACTCGGCTATTTCTACGCACTCGGCGCAGTGATCATGTTCATCGCCGCCTTCGCGCTCGGACGACTCGCGGTGGTTGGAGTTCGTGATCTGCGGGCGGCCCAGCAGCGTGACCAGGCCGACCGCGACCGTGCCGAACTCGAGCGTGCCGAACTCGAGCGGGCCCGGCTTCGGGAGCGTCCCGTCGGCAACGGTCATCACCAGCGTCCGGAAACCGATGTCGACGAGTCACCGACCGCGCCAGGACGGCCGGCGGACGCCGGAACCGCACCGACCACCCGCACCGCTGCCGGTCCGACGGACAACGAGATCAGTCGCGACCGCCAGCAGAGTGATCGCTGAAGGACCGCCTGTCTGATCTCTCGACCCGCGCCGCGGCGGCGGTTTCCATCAGCGGCAGCCAGACCGTGAAGCGGGTGTGCCCGGATTCGCTCGTCGCATCGATGTGTCCCCGGTGTGCGTGCACGATCGCTTCGGTGATGGACAGGCCCAGACCGCTCTCACCCTGATGGTTGCGGGCGCTGTCGGCGCGGACGAACCGTTCGAAGATGTGTGGCAGCAAGGCCGGCGGTATCCCGGGGCCGTTGTCACTGACCGTCAGGACGGCGCGGCCGGCATCGGTGTCCGAGCTCAAACTGACCCGGACGGTCGTGCCGGCGGGTGTGTGTTCGCGTGCATTGGCGAGCAGGTTGATGATCACCTGGCGCAGCGCGTTGGCATCGCCGCTCAGCAGGATCTCCTCCTCAGGCAGGTCCAGATGCCAGTCGTGATCCCGGCCCGCGGCTTGGGCATCGATCACCGAATCGAGCACCACGTGCGTCAGGTCGACCTGGTCGCGCGCCAGCTCCCGTCCGGAATCCAATCTGGCCAGCAGCAGCAGGTCTTCGACCAGCGTGCCCATCCGCTCAGATTCCCCCACGATCCTCTCCAACGCGGTGCGAAGCTGCTCGGTCGGCTCCGAGGTTGCCAGCTGGGCGTACTCGGCGTGGCTCCGGATGACCGCGATCGGAGTACGCAACTCATGGCTGGCATCGGCGACGAACTGTCGAAGCAGCTTCTCACTGGCATGCCTTTCGGCGAAACCCGATTCCACATGTTCGAGCATATGGTTGAAGGCCTCGGTCACCTGGCCGACCTCGGTCTCGGCCGCTGAATTCGGTAGCCGCTGCGGTAGCTGCACATCACCGCTGCCCAAGGGCAACACCGAGACCTGCCGGGCGGTGCGGGCGACTCGGTCCAGGGGCCGCAATGACAAGCGGACGCACAAGGCACCGGCGAGACCGGTAAGAACCAGGGCCACCAGGAAGACCATGATTTCGATGACGATCAGCCGTCCGATGGTGTCGTCGACCGGATGTTTGGGCAGGCCGGTCAACTGCAGATCACCGTCCTGACCAGGGCTGACGATGACCCGGTACTCACCAAGACCCGGTAGGTGGACGTCACGGGGCCCGCCCGCCGGCAGACCGCCCAGAATGGCACGGTCGGCCGCCGAGACCGATCGGGTGTTCGAGTCGCCACTCACCACACCGGCTGCGGTGACGACCCCGTTGACGCTCCGCCCGCCCAGGGTGCCCACCTGCTGGCCGACCACCGAATCGAAGCCGGCATTGTCGCCGGGGTGTTCCAGGGACACCGCATACCGGTTTCCCGCCGCGGTCAGCTGCTGGTCCAGCCGTCCGACCAGGTAGTCGTGGAGGGCGAACGATGTGATGACGGTGAGTGCCGCACAACTGAGGAGCAGCAGGCCGAGCAGCACTGCGACCAGCCTGGTGCGAAGGCTGAGCCGGCGAACTCGCGAGCGCAATCCAGCAGCCTCGACGGTGGCGCTCGGCTCCGCTACTGCCGAACCGGCGCCCGCTGGTGCCGTCATGTCGCCGGCTTCAGCACATAGCCGATGCCGCGCACCGTGTGGATCATGGGCTGGCGACCGGCATCGATCTTCCTGCGTAGATAGCTGATGTAAAGCTCGACCACGTGGCCGCTGCCACCGAAGTCATAGCTCCACACCCGGTCGAGGATCTGAGCCTTGGACAACACCACGCGAGGATTGCGCATCAACAGGCGCAACAGCTCGAACTCGGTGGCCGTCAGCTCGATGATGGCTCCGGAGCGACGAACCTCGCGCGCGTCCTCATCCATGGCGAGATCACCCACCACGACCTGCGAACCGTCCTCGAACCGGGCGATCCCGGCGCGCCGGACGAGCCCACGCAGCCGCGCCGAGACCTCCTGGAAGCTGAACGGTTTGGTGACGTAGTCGTCACCACCGGCGGTGATCCCGGCGATCCGGTCCTCGACCGAATCCTTGGCGGTGAGGAAGAGCACGCAGACCGACGGCTGGTCGTTGCGCAGCCGTCGCAACACCTCCAGACCGCTCAGATCCGGCAGCATCACATCGAGGACGACGGCGTCAGGTTGGAAGTCGCGAGCGATCTGCACCGCGGAGGCGCCGTCCAGCGCCGGCCGCGCCTGCCACCCTTCGAAGACCAACATGCTGACCAGGACGTCGGCCAGGTTCGGTTCGTCCTCGACCACCAGGGCACGCAGCGGGGTCCCGTCCGGACGAGTCAGCTGCGGTTCAGAACGAGTAGTCATGACCACCAGCATGCTCGCCGAGTCCTCAGAATTCGCTCTGAGTTGCCTCTCAAAGCTGCTCGGGTGCCGGAATGGCCGACCAGCGGAGTGCCGGTGCGGGCATATCCGCCGGCAGGTCACAGCCGGTTGAGAGCAATCGCAGAAGCGGGCAGCCGATACTGACCTCGTTGCGACAGTTCAGCCGACGGGAAAGGAGTGCGCGTGGCCACCTCAGCCCCCAATCGCGTGCTGGCTCCGACGGCGGCCTCGACCGCTCGCCACCCGGGCATCGGCCGGGAGGCCGCGCTTGCTCTCATCGCCCTGGGCGCCCTCGCCGTCACGTTCCTCTGGTGGCATGACACGTACCGGGTGAGTGGTTTCGGCGACTGGCTCACCAACGCAGGGCGACTCACCGGGTTGTGGGCGGGCTATGCCGTGATCGTCCTACTCGCTCTGATGGCGCGGGTGCCGGCTCTGGATCGGGGCGTGGGCGCTGATCGGCTGGCCCGTTGGCACGCTATGGGCGGTCGATACACCGTGTCGTTGGCCGTCGCCCACACTCTCCTGATCGTGTGGGGCTACGCCGTCACCGAGCACCGCAATGTCGTGTGGGAAACCGGATCTTTGATCACGGGGTATGCCGACGTCCTGATGGCGACCGTGGCGTTGGGCGTCCTCGTCGCGGTCGGCGTGACGTCCGCTCGAGCCGCCCGCCGCAGGCTCCGCTACGAGACCTGGCATTTCATACACCTCTACACCTACCTTGCGATCGCGTTGGCCTTCAGCCACCAGTTCGCCACCGGCGCCGACTTCATCTACAACGCACCTGCCCGTTGGCTTTGGGCGGCGATGTACGTGTCGGTGGCGGTACTGCTGGTCTGGTTCCGAGTGGCCGTCCCGGTGGTCGGCTACCTCCGGTATCCGATGCGAGTCGCCGCCGTACAGCCGGAAAACGCCGATGTCGTGTCGGTCTACATCTCCGGTCGATCGCTGGCCGACCTCGGTGCCGAATCCGGTCAGTTCTTCCGTTGGCGCTTTCTGACCCGCGATCTGTGGTGGGCGGCCAACCCCTACTCGCTGTCCGCCGCTCCGCGGTCAGATCTACTTCGGATCACCGTCAAGACCGCCGGGCAACACAGTCAGGCCCTCAGGACGCTACGGCCCGGCACCCGAGTGTTCGCCGAGGGTCCGTACGGATCGATGACGGCGGCCAGGCGCCGGCGGCGCAAGGTCCTGTTGCTGGCCGGTGGCGTCGGCATAACGCCCTTGCGCGCGCTGTTCGAGTCGATACCGGGGGATCCGGGCGACGTCACTCTGTTGTACCGCGTCCGCGATCCTGCGGATCTGATCCTGCGCGATGAGATCGATGCGATCGCGAGAGACCGGGGATCCAAGGTGCACTATCTCATCGGGCCCTCTCGTCTGGACCACCACGACCACCTGTCCGCGCAACGACTCACC
The DNA here is from genome assembly GCA_030840445.1 of Pseudonocardiales bacterium. Lineage (GTDB taxonomy): Bacteria > Actinomycetota > Actinomycetes > Mycobacteriales > Jatrophihabitantaceae > Jatrophihabitans_A. Next base: position 4,167 of record JAVEEN010000024.1, on the reverse strand, counting down.
CGGGTGTTGCCGGATCTGCGCGACCACGACGTCTTCCTGTGTGGCCCCGAAAAGATGATGGACAACGCCCGCGGGGCGCTGATCCAAGCTGGGGTACCCAGGCGACGAATCCACCACGAATCGTTCGAGTTCTGAGGGCCGTCCTGTGAAGCGAGTGCTGTTCTCCGTCCTGGGCACCATCCTCGGGCTGGTCGGGTTGCTGACCTTCAAGACCCATGGCCACACCGCCCTGGGCGCCACTGCCTTGCCGTCAGCGGCTCTTCCCGCCACCGGCACCAGCGCGCCGGCCGCCTCCACACCGAGCGCGACCGGGACCGGTGCGCCACCCGATCCGTCCTCAGGTTCAGCCACTACCGGTCCGGCGTCCACCTCGCCACCCGCGGCCGGCCAGCCCGACAAGTCCTATGACGGAACCGCAGTGCAGACCCGGTACGGGGTGGTCCAGGTCAAGGTCTCGATCAACGGCAGCAAGATAACCAACGTGTCGTTCCTGCAGCTGACCGCCGACGATCCCCGATCGGCGGACATCAACAGCCAGGCCGGTCCATTGCTGTTGCAGGAAACGCTGAGCGCGCAGAGTGCAAACGTCAACACCATCTCGGGCGCGACCTACACCAGTGAGGGATACCTGCAGTCCCTGCAGAGTGCGCTGGATCAGGCCGGGTTCAAATGAGTTCCACGCTCCCGGCTGGGGCCGAGCGCCATGTCGAGCATTGCATGGGCACCGTCTTCTCGATCGATATCCGCCGACCGGGGGTGGGTGCCGAGGTGGTTGCCGACGTGGTGCGTTGGCTGCACTGGGTCGACGCGACCTTCTCGACGTACCAGTCCTCCAGCGAAGTCAGCCGGCTGGGACGGCAAGAGCTGACGCTGTCACAATGTTCGCCCGAGCTACGTTCGGTCCTGGAGATGGCTGCGCAGATCGAGGCGGCAACCGACGGCTACTTCTCCATATATCCGAACGGCGTCCTCGACCCGTCTGGGCTGGTCAAGGGCTGGGCCATCGAGCAGGCGAGCAACCTGCTGCTGCGGGCAGGTTCGACGAGTCATTGCGTCAACGGCGGCGGAGACGTCCAGTGTGTCGGAGGTTATGACGGCGGGGACTGGCGTATCGGTATCGCCGATCCACATCGCCGCACCGACGTCGCCGCCGTGGTTGCGGGCACCGACCTCGCCGTTGCGACGTCGGGAACCGCTGAACGAGGCCCGCATATTCTCGATCCACACAATGGATCGGCTGTCACCGAACTGGCGAGTCTGACGGTAGTCGGCTCGGGTATCACCCTGACCGACGCTTACGCCACAGCCGGGTTCGCGATGGGCTTGGCAGCCATTGACTGGCTCGAAGGTCTCGCCGGATTCCAGGCGTTGGCGATCACGCGGGAGGGCGAACGGCGGGCGACCTCGGGATTTCGGACGGCTGGCCTGGTTTCGGCAACCGCCCTGCGCTGACGCTGCCCCCGCCTACGTTCGAGGACTCGACCGGATTGGGGCTGGGTAGGTCCGATGCACGGCGTCCTGCGCGATGAAGACACTGCCGAACCCCTTTCGTCGACCCGAGCCTCCACACCGATCCCACGTGGTAGGAGTGGTCGCCGCTCCATGACCAGGTAGACGGCGGCGTTGCAGCCGAACCTGCCGGTGCCAGCCACCGGGAACCGGCCAGGGCCGCAGCGATGGCGATGGCGATGGCGATCAGAGCCTTGCGAATCCTATTCACAACTCCGCTTTCCATTTGTCCGCTTATCACCAGATAGACGCGCCGACAGCACATTCATGACGTTCCGACCAGCAGACGACCGGAGCGAGGCATAGCGGGCGACGGATCGCGGTCGCGTGCAAGTAATTTCAGGGGCCTTGATCACGGGGTCTCGCGTTTGCGCGACCCGCCGCGGCCGCTTCGCCCCCGGCAGTCTTAGGCACACCGTGGTCGCTCGGAAGGCCACCAGCCGCCCCGCCAGCCGGCCGCCGTGACGGCTAACCTTCCCGTGCGCCGGCCAAGCGCTTAGTATTCTTGATGGCTGTACAGCCAGCCGTCCCCTGGCGAGGACCAGTCCGGCGTGACCGGAGTATGCCCTCGTGGCGATTTGCCGGAGCCCAGATGACCGACGTCTACGAAGACATCAGCACGCTGGAGCCGGTGCCGATCGTGGCCCGGCCCTACCCTGCCGATCCCGCGGTTCGTGGGTCACTGTTCCTGTCACTGTTACGAACCACCGACCACAAGGTGATCGGGCAGATGTACATGGTCACGTCATTCGCCTTCTTCGTGATCGGAGGCGTGATGGCCTTGATCATGCGGGCGGAACTGGCACGTCCGGGTATGCAGTTCCTGTCCCCGGAGCAGTACAACCAGATGTTCACCATGCACGGGACGATCATGCTCCTGCTGTTCGCGACGCCGTTGGTGTTCGCGTTCGCCAACCTGGTGCTGCCCCTGCAGATCGGATCGCCGGATGTCGCTTTCCCACGGCTGAATGCCTTGTCCTACTGGCTCTACTTGCTGGGGGCCATTACGGTGCTCGCCGGTTTCGCGACTCCGCAGGGCGCTCCCGACTTCGGGTGGACGGCATACACGCCGCTGAGCACCATGGCTCACTCGCCCGGCACCGGACCGGATCTCTGGATCTTGGGGTTGGCGTTGGCAGGTCTGGGAACCATCCTCGGTGGGGTCAACATGATCACCACCGTGATCTGCCTGCGTGCCCCGGGCATGACGCTGTTTCGGATGCCCATCTTCACCTGGAACATTCTCGCCACTTCCATTCTGGTACTCCTCGCGTTCCCGATTCTCACCGCCGCACTGTTGGTGTTGTGGGCCGAGCGGCATCTCGGTGTGCACGTCTACGACTCCGCCGGTGGCGGGCCGGTTCTCTGGCAGCATCTCTTCTGGTTCTTCGGCCATCCCGAGGTCTACATCGTGGCTCTGCCGTTCTTCGGCATCGTCACCGAAGTGTTGCCGGTGTTCAGCCGCAAGCCGTTGTTCGGGTACAAGGGCATGGTCCTGGCGACGCTGTCGATCACCGGCTTGTCCCTCACCGTGTGGGCCCACCACATGTTCGCCACCGGGGTTGTACTGCTCCCGTTCTTCTCATTCATGACTTTCCTCATCGCGGTACCCACCGGCCTGAAGTTCTTCAACTGGATCGGCACCTTGTGGAAGGGGTCCATTACCTTCGAAACACCGTTGCTGTTCTCCGTCGGTTTCATGGTCACCTTCCTGTTCGGTGGCCTGACCGGCGTGATCCTGGCCTCGCCCCCGCTGGATTTCCACCTGACCGACAGCTACTTCGTGGTTGCGCACTTCCACTACGTGCTGTTCGGGACGATCGTCTTCGCTGCCTACTCGGGCATCTACTTCTGGTTTCCCAAGTTCACCGGCCGCTATCTCGACGACCAGTTGGGAAAACTGCACTTCTGGCTGACCTTCTTCGGGTTCCACACCACCTTCCTCGTACAGCACTGGCTCGGGAGCAAGGGCATGCCGCGCCGGTACGCGGACTATCTGCCCGGCGACGGGTTCACCACCTTGAACACCGTCTCGACGATCGGTTCATTTCTGCTCGGCGCCTCCACGCTGCCGTTCCTCTACAACGTCTATAAGTCCTACCGCTACGGCGAAGTAGCAACCGCTGACGATCCCTGGGGTCACGGCAACTCGTTGGAGTGGGCGACATCCTGCCCGCCGCCGCGACACAACTTCACCTCGATGCCGAGAATCAGGTCCGAACGTCCGGCCTTCGAGCTTCACTACCCACAGCTGATAGATCGTCTCGAGCAAGAGGCCCATGCCCACCGCAAACATCATGCCGGCGTGGCAGCCGCGGGCTCGGCCGCGGTGGGAAGCCAGGGCCCCCGACACGGACACCGGGACACCGACCCCGGCTCGTGAACCCGGCGATAGCCGTTGAGGCGAAAGGCACCTTCATGCAGCTGCCGGAGACCATCACCAGACTCTATGACCGTGACGGACCGTTCGCCTCGGTCTACCTCTATGCCACCCGTGCCAGCGCCGCAGGCGATGCCGAGATCCATGTTCGGTGGCGGGGGCTTCGCGGGAAGTTGGTGGAGCAGGGCGCTGACGGAAAGACCCTGGCCGCCCTCGACGGACTTGGCGATGGCACCTGGGAGCTCGGCGGCCCACGGGGCCGGATGCTGGTGGCGGCC
>JAVEEN010000002.1 GCA_030840445.1 Pseudonocardiales bacterium | reverse complement strand
TTATGCGTTGTCACTCGAAGGTGCGTTGTCAGTCGAAGGTGCGTTGTCACTCGAAGGTGCGTTGTCAGTCGAAGGTGCGCTGTCCAGTCGAACTCGCCCGTCGGTGATACAGCAGGACCGCTGCCAGCCCGAGCCCGAGCGGGCACAGCAGGTCGGACAGGGCCAGACCGTGGCCCGGGGTGAGTACCCACAAGACCGGCCCCTCCAGCGGCTTGTTGACCAGCAGCCAGCCGAGCGACACCGCCGACAGCGTGAACGGCCAGAACCGCGTGCCGATCAGCGCCAGCACCGCACTCGCGACGAGGGTGATGAGGACGATGATCGCGAGAAGCACGAGCAGAGTCCATCACATCAGTGTTAGAGAAGGCTCAGTTGGCCAGGACGGCTTGCAGAACCGGGCCGAGCACCGTGTCGAGCAACTCGATGCACCAGCGCAGCAAAGCCTGGTCGCGCAGCGGCTCGCCTCCGAACTTGGCCACTGTGAAAGTGCCGTCGGGGTTGACGATGCCCTTGGGACGCGCGGCCGCCATGGTCGACACCGGTGCCTTGTACAGGGTCTTGTCATACATGCGTTGCAGTCGGATCTGCGCCGATTCAGGCAACAGCACCGGCGAGAACCTGACCGACTGTCCCTGCAGGGAGACCTCGGTGATCCCGTATTTGCGGCATACGACCTTGAACGTCGCCACTGCGAGCAGATTGTCGACCTCCTGCGGCAGCGCGCCGAAGCGGTCGAGCAATTCCAGCCGAACGGATTCGACCTGCTCGTCGGTGGTGGCTGAAGCCAACGCCCGGTACGCCTCAAGGCGCAGCCGCTCCCCTGGCAAGTAGTCCTGCGGCAGGTTGGCGTTCACCGGCAGGTCGACCTTGACGTCGATGAACTGCTCCTGTTGCTCGCCGCGGAAGTCGGCCACAGCCTCGCCGACCAGGCGGACGTAGAGGTCGAACCCGACTCCAGCGATGTGCCCGGACTGCTCACCCCCCAACAGGTTTCCGGCGCCGCGGATCTCGAGATCCTTCATGGCGACCTGCATACCGGCGCCGAGCTCGGTGTGTTGGGCGATCGTCGCCAGCCGGTCGTGTGCTGTCTCGGTGAGCGGCTTTTCCGGCGGGTACAGGAAGTAGGCGTAGCCGCGCTCGCGGGAACGCCCGACCCGGCCCCGCATCTGGTGCAGCTGGGACAGTCCGAAGTTGTCGGCACGCTCGATGATCAGCGTGTTCGCATTGGGAATGTCCAGGCCGGACTCGACGATGGTGGTCGATACCAGCACATCGAAGCTGTTCTCCCAGAACCCGACCATGATTTTCTCCAGCGCGTCCTGACCCATCTGGCCGTGCGCCACCGCGATCCGTGCCTCGGGCACCAGTTCGGCCAGCTTGGCGGCTGCCCGGTTGATCGATTCCACCCGGTTGTGGATATAGAAGACCTGCCCGTCGCGCAACATCTCCCGCCTGATCGCCGCGGAGATCTGCCTCGAGTCATATGCCCCGACGAAGGTGAGAATCGGGTGGCGATCCTCCGGTGGCGTGAGGATCGTCGTCATCTCCCGGATCCCGGTCAGCGACATCTCCAGTGTCCGCGGGATCGGTGTGGCGGACATGGTCAGGACATCAACCGCGGTCCGCATGGACTTCAGGTATTCCTTGTGTTCGACACCGAAGCGTTGTTCCTCGTCGATGATGACCAGCCCGAGGTCCTTGAAGCGGACGGTCTGCTGCAGGAGCCGATGGGTCCCGATGACGATGTCGACGCCGCCGTCGGCGATACCGGCCATGGTCGCGGCCGCGTCGGCGTCACCGGTGAATCGGGAAAGCTCTTTCACCGTAACCGGGAACTGGTTCATCCGTCCTGAGAAGGTCTGGATGTGCTGATGGGCCAGCAGAGTCGTCGGGACCAGCACGGCCACCTGCTTGCCGTCCTGTACCGCCTTGAACGCAGCCCGCACGGCAACCTCGGTCTTGCCGTAGCCCACGTCGCCGCAGATCACCCGGTCCATCGGCAATGGCTTTTCCATATCGCCCTTGACCTCGTCGATCGCGGCGAGCTGATCGGGCGTTTCGATGAACGCAAACGCGTCCTCGAGCTCGCGCTGCCACGGCGTGTCCGGACCGAACGCGTAACCCTTGGTGGCCATTCGTGCCGAGTACAACCGGATGAGTTCGGCCGCGATCTCCTTGACTGCCTTGCGGGCACGTCCCTTGGTCTTGGCCCAGTCCGAGCCACCCAGTCGGGACAGTGACGGGGCCTCGCCGCCGACATACTTGGTGACCTGATCAAGCGAATCGGTCGGTACGAAAAGGCGATCGCCAGGCTGGCCCTTCTTGGCCGCGGCGTACTCGATGATCAGGTATTCGCGTTCGCCGCCGTTGATCGTTCGGCGCACCATCTCGACGTAGCGCCCGACCCCGTGCTGTTCGTGGACCACCAGATCGCCCGACGCGAGCTGGATCGGATCGATCGCGTTGCGACGTCGCGACGGCATCCGGGACCGGTCCAAGGTCGTCGAACCGCGCTGCCCGGTCAGGTCGGACTCGGCCAGGATGGCCAGTTTGAGCTCGGCGGACACCAACCCGGACTCCAGGTGTCCGCAGGCAATGACGGCCACGCCAGGCTGAAGCTCGTCGATGGCCGGCACCGAACGGACCGGGATGTCGGCACCGGTCATTCGCTCGGCGGCGCGCTCGGCGGTGCCCTTTCCGTCGAACACCACCGCTATCTGCCACCCGTCGCGGGCCCAGGTTCCGAGGTCACCCAGCACCGCGTCGGTGTCACCGCGATAGACCGGCGCCGCCTCCAAGGCCGAGGTGAGCACGGTGACCTTGGAGGCGGAGCCGGTGGCATCGACCAGTTCGGCATCCGTGGTGAAGGGCGAGATCGTCCACCACGGCATGTCAAGCTCAGCCGCGTTGTCACGAACTTCGCCCAGGCTGCGCAGGGACGCGGCGCCGAGATCGACCGGCGCCTTGCCGCCTCCGGCCGCCGCGGCCCAGGACGCGGCCAGGAACTCCTCGGAGGTTCGTACCAGGTCATCGGCGCGAGCCCGGATGCGCTCGGGATCGCACAGCAAGACGTGGGTGCCGGCAGGGAACTCCCCGAGCATCAGCTCCAGGCGGTCGACCAGGACCGGGGCCAACGACTCCATCCCCTCGACATGGATGCCCTGGCTGATCGGTTCTAGCAGTTCGCCGAGCTCGGGAAATTCGCCGAGCAGCTTGGACGCCCTGGCGCGGACCTCGTCGGTGAGCATCAGTTCGCGGCACGGCGGTGCCCATACACCGTTGGGTGCGATCTCCAAGGACCGCTGGTCGGCGACCTTGAAGTACCGGACCTCTTCGACCTCGTCGCCCCAGAACTCGACGCGCAGCGGGTGTTCCTCGGTCGGCGGGAAGATGTCCAGGATGCCGCCGCGCACCGCGAACTCGCCGCGGTTGGCGACCAGTTCGGTGCGGGCATAGCCGGCGCCGGCCAGGGCGGCGACGATGTCGGTCAGTTCACGACCGGTGTCGCCGGCCGCCAGGCTTACCGGCTCCAGGTCACCGAGTCCCGGGACTTGTGGCTGCAGTAGCGACCGGACCGGTGCCACCACCACCTGGAGCGGCCCGGTGCTCGCGTCGTCGGTGGCGGGGTGCCGCAATCGCCGGAGCACCGCGAGCCGGCGTCCGACGGTGTCCGCTCGGGGCGACAGCCGCTCGTGGGGCAGCGTCTCCCAACCCGGGTAGAGGGCGACGCTGTCCGGGGGCAGCAGGCACCGCAGCGAATCAACGAGGTCCTCTGCCTCACGACCGGTCGAGGTCACGGCGAGAACAGTGCGCTCGGCCCGTCCGGCCAGGGCAGCGATCGCGAGCGGGCGAAGCGCCGGCGGGCCGGACAGTGCGAGATGGTCGCTGTCGGCGGCCGAGACCATGGCTCGGATGGCCGGATCGGCCAGGGCGGCGTTGATCAATCCGGCCAGACTCATACGTCAAGCCTACGGGCCGTAGCCGACGACCTTAACGCCTCACCGCCGTTTCGCTCAGCGCGCACAACCGAGCCGTGCGCCTGGGCTATGACCGACGACAAGCCAGCCCGGCCCGGTCCAGCGATGTCAAACCCTTGTCACGTTTTTCAAGATCAGGTAAAGTTCGTGTTGGCTTGAATCGGGGGAATCATGCACAGCACAACATCGGCGTACCGGTATGCCCGGGACCGGCCGAACCCGGCGTCGTCGGGTAGACCAGGTAACTCGTCCGACACCGAAAGACGCGCAACGCTTCCGTCGCCAGGGCGCCGCCTCGTTTCCGGGGCATTGCTGACCATTGCGGTTGCGGGTATCTCAACCGTTCCCATTGCCACATCCGCGCCGGCCGCCGCGACACCTGCCTACCCGCCTCGCGCCAACTGCGCGCTGTCGGTAAGCCCGGCCGGGGCCCATGAAATCACCATCACCGGTACCGGTTTTACCGAGCTGTCGACGGTCGACCTGCGGGTGGCCAACGGCAAGACCAGTACGGCGACGGCTACGGCAACCGGCAGTTTCAGTGTGCAAACAGTGGTCTCCGGGCCCATTGGCGACCGCGTCGCAGTCAGCGCGACGACAGCCGCCTGCACCACCTCGTTGTCCTTTGATCCGGCCTTAATACTGATGGGCGAGCCGGTGGGACCAGGCGAGTCGTCGCCTGTCTCGACGGCACCCCTGGAGAATCGTCCCGGTGAAGCTGCCGAGCCGGTCAGGCTGGGTGCCGGAGGGCTCCCCCCGGTACTTTTCGCGGGCGTCATCGCACTCGTAGTGGCAATCGGCCTGGGGCTCTTCGGGATCACCAGTCGCACCGGACGAAGGAAAGAAAGGCTGTGAAGAGGTGGTCAACTGATTACAAGACGTAAAGGGTGAAGCACACACCGGCGACATACTTGTAAAAGCGACGTTCGGCAAGCTACGCTACAGATCTGCTTAATCGGGGGAGAAAAGCAAAATGAATACAGCCATGTTCTCGACTCGGCGCGCCATCGGTGCCCGAGTTTCGTCGTTACGGGTCACGGCCGCCGCTGGTGCGGTAGCCGGATTCACACTTCTGCTGGTCGGTCCGTGGGCCGCGCCAGCTACGGCGGACACCCAGAGCTACCCGCCTAGCTCGGGATGCAACACCTCGGTCCAACTGTCAGCCGACCGAACGACCGGGGTCGTGAACGGCACTGGCTTCGCCGCCGATTCCACTGTCTCGATCAAGGTGAAGTCCGGCGGCTCGGCAGAGACGACCACCAATTCGTCCGGTAGTTTCAGCCAGACGATCGCGCTTGGTTCGGACGGTTCCGGGCCGGTGACATCGACCGGCAAGGGCTGTGCCAGCGTGAGCGACATCGATCTGGCCACCGCAGCCGACCCGGCTGCCAATGCCGGGTCAACGTCGAACGGCCTGCTGGCCTCGACCGGCGCACAGGTCGGAGCCGGCGTATTGTTCGGCACTCTGTTGCTCGCCGGCGGAACTATGCTGACCCGCGTGGGCCGGAGCCGGAAGGTCTGAATGGCACGGACGGCTTCCGGGTCCGCGACCTCGATCACCGCCGGGTGGGTAGCCCGTGTCGGACACTGAACCCTTCCCGGGTGCCAGACCGGTTACCACCTACGTCGGACACGGTCGATCCAGACGACTCTTGCGCTCACATGGGTTCTGGGTCGCGGTATTCGGCCTGCTGCTCGGCGTCGGACTCGCGTGGCTACTCGTCACCGGACTGCTGGCTGGTAGGGAAGTCCGCAAGGCCGACTCCGCCATCAATGATGCGCGGGCCTCGATCAGTGCCGGTGACCTGACCACGGCGATCGGGCACGCGGACCAGATCCGGGCGCACGCTCACCGGGCGCACGAATTCACAACAGGTCCGGCCTGGTGGATCGCGTCGAGAATTCCCTTGCTTGGCAAGCCGGTCGTGTCGGTGCGTGGCTGCGC
>JAVEEN010000349.1 GCA_030840445.1 Pseudonocardiales bacterium | reverse complement strand
CGCTGCCCTCGCCGGCTCCTTTGGTGGTGAAGAAGGGTTCAATCGCGCGTTCGAGGGTCTGCGGTGTCATGCCGTGACCGGTGTCGCGAATTGTCAGTCGCGCGTAATGGCCGACTGGTAGGTGTGCGGCCTCAGCGCGGTCGGTGGTGATGTCGATGTTGGACGTGGCCACGGTGAGTGTGCCGCCGTCGCGCATCGCGTGGCGGGCGTTGAGGGTGAGGTTGAGCAGGATCTGGGCGATGTTGGTGATTTCGCCGAGTATGATGCGCAGGTCCGGGGCGAGGTCGGTGACGATGTGGATGTGCCCCCCAACGGTGGATCCCAGCAGGTCGTTGGATTCGCGGACGGCCTGGTTGAGGTCGAGCGCCGCCAGGTTGATGATCTTTCGGCTGCCGAACGTGAGTAGTTGCTGGGTGAGGCCAGTCGCCCGTTGGCCGCCTTTGCGGATTCGCTCCAGGTCGGCGAGAAGGAGGTTGCCTGGCTCGGCTTCCAGTGGCTGCCCGCTCGTGATCAGGTCGATGATGGAGTCGGAAACGACCTGCTCGAAGCCGAGAATGACGCCCAGGATGTTGTTGAAGTCGTGGGCAACCCCGCCGGCAAGCCTACTGAGGCTTTCCAGCCGTTCGGTGGCACGGTCGTTCGCCTCGATGTCCTGCTGGCGTTCCGCGGCCTGACGCCGCTGGTCGTCTTCGACGTGAGTGGTGATGTCGTCGACGGTGCCGATGAACCCGTAGGGTTCGCCGTCGTCGCCGCAGAGGCCTTGGGTGTGCACGGTGAGCCAACGCGAGGTCACGTCAGTTAGCTTGATCTCGCACCGGTGGTGTTGATCAGCCAAGCGGGATCCGAGGTCGCGTAGGCCTTCGAGGATCTTTTCGTGGTGTTCGTCGCCGGCGCAACGCAGCCAGCCGGCACCGAGGAGGTCGTCGGTGGGTAGCCCCATGATCTCGGTGAGCCGGGCGTTGACGTAGCTGGCGGACCCGTGCCGGTCGCCGAAGACGATGCCCACCGGTGAGGAGTCGGCCATCAGCCTGAACCGTGCCTCGGCGTCGTTGAGGGCCGTGACCTTTTCGAACAGTTTGGCGCTGACCGCGTGCAGGTGTTCGCGGTCGGCCTCATCGGTGTCGATGCGCGGAGCGGCTGTCCGCTTTTCGGCCAGCACCTCGGCGATGGCCTGTAGGAGCACCTGCGGGGTGACGGATTTCAGCAGCACTCGGGCTACGCCGCAGGCCTGGACGAAGGGCCGGGTCTCGGACTCCAGATAGTTCGCGGTGTAGAACACGATGGGGGTTTGGGCGGTGTCCGAGGCGTCGCGCAGTTCCCGGGCCAGCTGGTACCCGTCCATGCCCGGCATCAGGATGTCGGTCAGGATCAGGTCGGGATGCCGGGCATGGGCGATATCGAGCGCCTCGGTGCCTTCGTTGGCCTCGATGACGGTGTATCCGCCGTACTCCAACACGTCCGACGCCAACTCGCGGTTGCTGGCGCGGTCATCGACAAGAAGGACTGTGGTCATGGTCAGTCTCCGGTCCGGGTCATCAGCAGCGTCCTGACCTCGTCGAGGAGTGCTTTCGGATCGATAGGCCGGTGGATGATGCGGACCGTGCCCTCCCGGATCAGCGGATCGCGCCAGTCCGCGCTGGCGGTGATGAAGCAGAACGGCACGACGGCGAGCGAAGGCACAGTCCGTAGGTAATGCAGCAGGCTGATGCCACGTTGCTGACCGACGTGGACGTCGGACAACACGAGATCGGGACGCTTGACGCCGGCGGCGGCGATCGCCTCCTCGACAGTAAAGGCCGTCCGCACCTGATAACCGTGTGGCTCCAATACAGAGCGCAGCAAGGTCTGATTGGTCAGCGAGTCGTCGAGGACGAGGACGTCGCCCGCGTACTGTTCGTCCGCATCGGCGGCGGCAGTGACCTCGACGTCAACTCCGGTGAGCAATGGCGGCGACCCACGCAGGTGCTCCGGCAGGCGATCGTTGATCACTTCGGCGAAGGTCTTCGGGTCGATCGGCTTGGTCACATAATGGTCGAAACCGGCGTCGAGGACCCGGCTGCGGTCACCGACCATGGCGAAAGACGTCACCGCGATGACCGGGACGGCCACCAGTTCGGGCCTCGATTGGAGCGCGATCAGCGCCTGGTATCCGTCGATGCCGGGCAGTTGCAGGTCCATCACGACGAGATCCGGCCGCACCGCCGTGGCCAGCTCGATGGCCTGTTCGCCAGTCTCTGCTCCGACGACGGTGTGGTCGTGGGTCTCCAGCAGGAACATCATGAGTTCCAGGCTGTCTGGGGTGTCCTCGACCACGAGGATGCGGGCGGCCATCTCGGCACCCCTACTGCTCGGACCGTGGTAGCGAGACGGTGAACGTGCTGCCCTCACCGAGCACGCTCGACACCGTGATGCTGGCGCCGAGTAACTCGGCGAGCCGCTGCGAGATATGCAGCCCCAGTCCGGTTCCCTCGTCGGATGCCTTCGCGGTCACGGCGCTGCGTTCGAACGCCCGGAAGATCCGGGCCAGATCGGCGTCCGGGATCCCAGGCCCGGTGTCACTCACCGAGATCTGCACCATCCCGCCGCCATCCGGGGGCATTAGTCGCACGCATACGTCGCCGCTGTCGGTGAACTTGATCGCATTGTTGACCAGGTTGATCAGGATCTGGCCCAGCGCCCGGCGATCCGATGTGGCGACCATCGGCGCGTCGGACGGATCCACGCTCAGCGCGATTCCCTTGCCTTCAGCCAGCGGCTGCAAACCTTGCACGACTTCGTCGGCGACACTGCCGCAATCGACCGGTTCGAGGCCGACCTGAACCTGCCCGGACTCGATCTTGGCGAGATCCAGTAGGTCATTGATGATCGACAGCAGATGGGTGCCGTTGTTCTGTACCAGGGTCAGCTGATGTTCCTGCTTGGCGCTCAGGGGACCTGCCAGCTTCATCAGCATGGTGCCGGTGAAGCCGATGATGGCATTCAGTGGCGTGCGCAGCTCGTGACTCATGCTGGCCAGGAAGTTGTCTTTGGCGAGACTGGCCCGCTCCAACTCGACGTTCTGCTCGCGCAACTGCGTCTCGAAACGTTTCCGGTCGGTCACGTCGCGGACCGCTACCATCGTCAGTCTTCCGCCGGAAGTCTCCAGCGCACTGAGGCTGACCTCGACCGGGATCTCGCCGCCGTCCCTGTGCCGGGCGCTACGCTCCAGCCCGGCTCCGATCTGCGCCGTGTCGACGAGGCCCACGCCGTCCGGGATCAGGACCTCCACCGGCTGACCCACCAATTCTTCCCGGCCATAGCCGAACAACGTCTCGCACTGCGCGTTGGCCAACTCGATGGCCCCGGACACGTCGATGCCGACGATGGCATCGGGCGCGACCTCGATCATCCACCGGAGTTTCGCCTCAGCGCGCGTGCGATCGGTGACATCACGTACGGCCGCCGCAACGAGCATGCCTTCGTCGGTGGGGACGGCGGACAGCGATATCTCGGCGGGGAACTCGCTGCCGTCCTTGCGCCGCCCGGCCAGCTCCATCCCCGCGCCCATCGGCCGGTGAGCGGGCTCAGCGAGGTAGCGGGTGCGATGGCCGGGGTGGACGCCCCGGATCGCCTCCGGAACCAGCGTTTCCACCGGTTGACCGATCAGTTCGTCGCGGCCATAGCCAAACAGGCGTTCGGCCTGGGCGTTGACCAGCACGATCCGCCCGTCCGGACCCACCCCCACGATCGCGTCCGGCGCCGCTTCCAACAGCGCATCGGATCTCCGAGCCGCATTCTGGAGCACCGCAAACCACCGCCATGAGAGTTTTGATTCGCGGTCAGAACTGTAGACCCGTTCTCATAATAAAGACCGATTGATTTGGATTTATTATGGAAGCACCGCGACTGCGTGCTGGTCAGCAAGATCCAACGGCCTTCAGCTCGTCCGAGGGGTCATTGCCCGATCGCAGAGGCCAGCTCGCCGCCCAGGGCATCGCCTGGTTCGTCAGCGTTGCGGTCGGGTGAGAACAGAGGGTGTCAAGCGGCGTGGATCAGGGCCTCGTTCTGGTTGGTTGCTGGTACGGGGTTTGTTGATCAAGGCGGTGTCGGCCGGTCGCCGGGATTTCGGTTCGGGCAGGGCGCGCGACAAGTGACGTCGCGGTGTCCGCGGTACGACCAACTCCTGCAAGGTTGCAGGGCGGTCGGACCGTGCCGCACCCGCCCGAGCGGCGGCCGAGCCAACAGAACGCTGCCCGGCGACATCAGGACATCCGTCTGCGGACAGCCGTGACAGTCACGATTGGCCCCTGAGCTGCGGGAAGGCGGTTCGGGTTGTGCCACATCCGGTCCACCAACAGCGCTGAGCTGGGCAACGTGAATCCGAATGTGGCGGTACCCGAACCGTTCCGGCGAGATGCATCGTGAGCTGGGGAAACGTGATCGCGGCGGGTGCGGCGGTATGCGTGCGATGCAGGGGAGAAGTTCGAGGGCGTGCGAATCTGTCGATACCGACTGCCCATGGTCTTCCCGTCCTCGCTCGCGTGAGACCGCGCGGAAGCGGCGATCTTGAGCTCGGCACCTTCTGCCGTCCCGTGCTGCGGATGCGGCCGGCGGCCAGCCCAGCACCGCGCTTTTATCGGCGGCATGTCAGTCTATGTGATCTTGTGGTGGGAGTCGCAGTCGGTGTTGGGAATGCGGCACATGCCAGCCCCTTTCCGGACGTTCGGTGATCGCATCTTGGCAAGGGTTCGACTTAGCCGTCCATGATGGACTTTGGCACACCCGAACGCTGATCAGGTAATGCGGCCCGGGCCGGGATACGGAACAATTGTTCCTATGGGCCAGCCCGAGTTATTCTCACGGTCGCAATTGGCCGCGATGCGGGACCGAACCACATTGCGGAACTATTCTCCCGAAGCTGACAAGTTTCGTCGTGACCATAAACGCCACCGCGATTGGGGGCTGACTCAACGCCACGCCCG
>JAVEEN010000342.1 GCA_030840445.1 Pseudonocardiales bacterium | reverse complement strand
GCCATGCCCACGACCGTCGCGCCCGCCTCGGCCAGCAGCTCGGCGGCGGCCCGCAACGTCCCGCCGGTGGCGAGGACGTCGTCGACCAGCAGCACTCGACGGCCACCCAGCACACCGGCCGGCACCTCGATCTCCGCGCTGCCGTACTCGAGGTCGTAGGAACGGCGCAGAGTGGGCGGCGGGAGCTTGCCGGCCTTGCGCACGGGCACCACGCCGCAGCCGAGCTGGCGGGCGAGGGCACCGGCGATCAGGAATCCGCGCGCCTCGACACCGGCGACGACGTCCACCCCGTTGCCGGCCGATCGCGCCAGGCCATGGATCACTGCGTCGAACGCAGGGCCGTCGGCCAGCAGCGGGGCGATGTCCTTGAACAGGATGCCGGGCTTGGGGAAGTCAGGGACGTCGCGGAGCAGTCCGGCGATCCGATCGGCCAGTTGCGTCCCGGTCACCGGCGCCGTCGGTTCGCTCCGCAAGCGTCGCTCACTTGCGCCTGCGGCGCTCGGGGCGGGCACCGACCCGAGGGGCCGGAGCGGGACCGCTGGCGCGCCGAGCCGCCGTCGCTCCCACGCCCGCGGTGGCGCCGGCCAGCTGCGCGTCGCTGGCCCGCTTGGCCTCGCTGGCCTTCTTCGCGGCGACCCGCTTGGTCAGCGCCTTGTACTGCGGATCGCGCTCGGTGAGGTCCACGACGATGGGCGTGGCCAGGAACAGCGACGAATAGGCACCGGAGGCCAGCCCGACGAACAGGATGAGCGCGAGGTCCTTGATCGTGCCCACACCGAGCACGCCGGCACCGACGAACAGCAGCCCGGCCACCGGCAGCAGCGCGATGAGCGACGTGTTGATCGAGCGCATCAACGTCTGGTTGACCGCAGTGTTCGCCGCTTCGGAGAACGTGATGCGCGAACCGGCGAGGATGTCCTTCGAGTTCTCCGCAACCTTGTCGTAGACCACGACCGTGTCATAGAGGGAGAAACCGAGGATTGTCAGCAGCCCGACGACCGTGGAGGGCGTGACCTCGAAGCCGACGATGGAGTACACCCCGCCGGCGATGATCAGGTCGTGGATGAGGGCGAGGATGCCCCCCACCGCCATTCGCCATTGGAAGCGCAGCGAGATGTAGATCGACACGGCGATGATGAAGATGATCAGGCCCTGGATGGCCTTCACCGTGATGTTGTGCCCCCAGCTCGAACTCACCGCGTCGGCCGAGATCGACTTGGTCGCGCTGATGCCGAGGTCCTTGGCGACCTTCGTCTCCAGTGTCTTCTGCTCGGTCGGGGTCATCTCCGCGGTCTTGACGACGATCTGCCGGGTGGCACCGGAGCCGACGATCTGCGGCGGCTCCGCCGGCGCGGTGCCCGCACTGGTGAACGCCTTGTCGACGTCGCTGACGCCGAACGAGACGCCAGAGGCCGTGATCTGGAACTGCGTCCCGCCCTTGAACTCGACCCCGTAGTTGAACCCGCGGAAGATGAAGCTGAAGAGGCAGATGAGCAGCAGCACGGCCGACGCCAGGTACCAGCGGTTGCGGGAGCCGATGAAGTCGATCCGGGTCTCACCCCGGTAGAGCTTCGTGACGATCGACATCAGCTCTTCCCCTTTCCGCCGGACTGATCCCGCATGCGGGCCCGGCGAGCGGCAGCCCGCTCGGCCGCCGACCCGGACTCCGGGCTGGTCCGCCGCCGTGGCCGGGATTCCCCTTCGGCTTCGGACTCGAGCGCGACGACGTCCTCCGCCCCGGCATCCCGGACGTCCTCTTCGTCGTCGAGCACAGCGACGGCGGCCGGCTTCGCCTTCGCGTTCGTCGCAGTGGCGGTCCGGGCCGGCGCCTTGCGGCGGGGCGCCGCGACGTCATCCGAGGTGGCGATGCCGCCGGTCCGGACGGCGTCGAGTCCGCTGAAGCGCGCCGAGCCGAAGGTCTTGCTGCGGGACAGCAGCGAGATGAGGGGATGGGTGAACAGGAACACCACGACCAGGTCGAGGATCGTCGACAGGCCGAGGGTGAACGCGAAGCCCTTCACGTCGCCGGCCGCGAAGTAGTACAGGATTGCCGCGGCCAGGAAGGACACCGTGTCGGCCGACAGGATCGTGCGCCGGGCCCGGACCCAGGCGCGCGGTACCGCGACGCGCAGGGACCTGCCCTCGTGTACCTCGTCCTTTATTCGTTCGAAGAACACGACGAAGGAGTCGGCGGTGATACCGACGGCGACGATGAAGCCGGCGATGCCGGCCAGGCTCAGCACGAAGCCGATCTGGTTGCCGAGGATGACCAGCATTGCGTAGGTCAGGCCGCCGGACACGAGCAGGGACGCGATGGTCACCAGGCCGAGCGCCCGGTAGTAGACCAACGAGTAGAGGACCACGAGCACCAGCCCGATACCGCCCGCGAGCAGACCGGCCTTGAGCTGTGAGGTGCCGAGGCTTGCCGATACGGTCTGCGCCTGCTGGGCCGTGAAGCTCAGCGGCAGCGCGCCGTACTTCAGCTTCTGAGCGAGGTCGCTGGCCGAGCTGTGGGTGAAGTTTCCCGTGATCGACGTGGCCTGGCCGTTGATCGCGCTCTGGTTGACCGGCGACGACACCACCTGTCCGTCGAGGGTGAACGCGACGTAATCGACACACGGAGTGGTGGCCGTGCTGCACTGGTTGACCCCCGGCGCCTGGGCCGACGAACCACCGATGTTGTGCGCACCGGTGTACTTGGCCCACGCCGAGTTGCCGGAACCCTTGAGCGTCAGCTGGACGGTCCAATCAGCAGAGGTGGTGCTGGCCTGGGCAGACGCGCTGCTGATCTGGTTGCCGGGGACGATGACCGGACCGAGCAGGAAGGCAAGGGGGACGCCGTTGCTGCCGGTGTCGCAGGCGATGTAGTAGTCGTTGTTCGGGTCCGGCGCGGTCTGGCTGGTCGAGCAGTCGAAGTTGGTGAGCTGCGCCGCGACGGTCTGGGCCAGGGTGTCGCTCAGGCCCTTCGCCGCGTAAACGCCCTTGGGGTCCGGCAGCGGGACGGCCTTCTTCAGCTGGGCCACCGACTTGAGCGAGCAGGGTGCCGGGGCGGCCGCCGATGAGGACGCGGCCGGACTCGACGTCGGCGTTGTGCTGGCGGCCGCCTTCGTGCCTGTGGCCGTACCGCTCGGTGTCGGAGCGGTCAGCGGGCGCTCTGCGGCCGCGTTGGGGGCCTGGGAGCCGGAGCTGGTGG
>JAVEEN010000236.1 GCA_030840445.1 Pseudonocardiales bacterium | reverse complement strand
CGCCCGCTCCGATTCGTCAGCGGTTATGTCAACCGACGAGCTTTCCCAGCAGGGGATGCCCGCTGAGAAGGGGTCGTCTCCGGCCAGGACCACCTCAGATGGCGGCGTGAAGATCGTCAATCGGGTGCCGTCATTGGCTTCCATCGCCGCTTCGTCGGCTACCGATTTCTACTTCGATCCCGCTCCGGTGCCCGGCGCCACCTTGCGGGAGATCCGCCCCGACGAGATCACCGCCAATCCGAAGCAACCACGGACGGTGTTCGACGAGGAGGCACTCGCCGAGCTGACTCACTCGATCAGGGAGTTCGGGGTACTCCAGCCCATCGTCGTCCGAGCACGTCCCGACGGCTACGAGCTGGTCATGGGCGAGCGGAGACTGCGGGCCTCGATCGCGGCTGGGTTGGAGAAAGTGCCGGCGATCGTCCGCGATACGGCCGACGACGCCATGTTGCGAAACGCCTTGCTGGAGAACATTCACCGGGCTCAGCTGAACCCACTGGAAGAAGCGGCGGCCTACCAGCAACTTCTGGAGGAGTTCGGCGCCACCCATGATGAGCTGGCCACCCGGATCGGCCGGAGCCGCTCGCAGGTCAGCAACACGATTCGACTGATGAACCTGCCGGTGCCGGTGCAGCGACGAGTGGCGGCCGGGGTGCTCTCCGCCGGACACGCCCGGGCCCTGCTCGGTCTGGCCGATCGTGACCGCCAGGAAGACCTGGCCGGCCGCATTGTCGCCGAAGGTCTATCGGTCCGGGCTACCGAGGAACTCGTGTCGCTCGCTGTAAACGAGGGCGACGCCGATCGGCCGTCAGCCCGCAAGAAGCCGGCGCCGCGGGTCACCGCTCCTGCCCTGGCTGAGCTCGCGGACAACCTGTCCGATGTGCTGGACACTCGGGTCCGAGTGGACCTGGGACGCCGCAAGGGCAAGATCACCGTCGAGTTCGGTTCGATCGATGATCTCGAGCGAATCGTGGCGGTGATCGCCCCCTCGTTGGCGACCAAACCCCGCGAGGGCTAGCGGATCCGGCCGTAGGAGACGACCTCGTCCAGGGCCCGGCGTCCGCGCTTCAACGAAGGCGACGTGCGATCCGGGGCGGCGTAGCCCACGCTGATGACGCCGACGAGTCTCAGCCGCTCGGGTATGCCCAGCGCCTCCCGGACCGCCGGATGGGCTGCTGGCGGGACACCGAAGAAGCAGCCGGCCAGGCCCTCATCGACCGCACCGAGAAGGATCAGCAGGCTCGCCATGCCGGTGTCGACGTCCCAGTACGGCACGGGCCATCGAGCCTCGTCGCGGTCCGTCCAGCCCTTGTCCGGGTCGGCGTACCGGTCCAGATATGCCTCCTTGTCGGACAGGGCCAGGATCAGCAGGGGCGCCGACCGCATTCCCGTCAACCAGGGATCCGCCGGTTGACCCGGCTCGGTGGTGGCCGTCCAGAAGGGCTCGCGATGTTCGGCCCGGTCGAGCACCAGGAAATGCCAACCCTGGCTGAACCCGGCCGAGGGGGCCCGGATTGCCTGCTCGAGCAGCTTGGTCACGAGGTCCGGCTCGACCGGGCGGCTGGAGTCGTAGCTGCGGACCATGCGGCGTCGACGGACGACTTCGGCGAATTCCATGACGCCATTCTGCCTACCCGCGGTAGGCCGCCGACGCCAGTGAGGAATATCGCGCGCGCGAAGTCGGTCGGTATGAAACCCTGGACCGGTGCAACTCGATCAGTCAAGCAAGCTAGCCGGCGTTTCCTACGATATTCGCGGGCCGGTCCTCGAGGAGGCAAAGCGCCTCGAGGAGCAAGGACACCGCATCCTCAAGCTCAACATCGGTAACCCGGCGTCCTTCGGCTTCGCCGCACCGGACGAGATCTTGGTGGACGTAATCCGTAATCTCCCGAGCGCGGAAGGCTACTCCGACTCCCAAGGCTTGATGTCGGCTCGCACCGCGATCGTTCAGCACTATCAACAGCACGGCATGCCGGACCTGGTTGATGTCGACGACGTCTGGCTGGGCAATGGCGTCAGCGAACTGATCATGATGTCGTTACAGGCGATGCTCGACAACGGCGACGAGGTCTTGGTGCCGACGCCTGACTTTCCCCTTTGGACGGCGGCTACTTCGCTGTCCGGTGGGACGGCCGTGCATTACCTGTGTGATGAGTCCCAGGGCTGGTTACCCGATCTGGATGACATCGCGGCCAAGATCACCCCGCGTTCCAAGGCGATTGTGGTCATCAATCCGAACAATCCGACCGGCGCGGTCTACCCGATGGCGACCTTGGAGGGTATCGCCGAACTTGCCCGCCAGCACGGCCTCGTCGTGATGGCCGACGAGATCTACGACAAGATCCTTTACGACGACGCCGTGCACATCCCGTTCGCATCGGTGGCTCCGGATCTGTTCACCCTTACATTCAATGGTCTTTCCAAGGCCTACCGGCTGGCTGGCTTCCGGTCTGGCTGGCTCGTGGTGTCCGGGCCGAAGCGGCACGCGGCCAGTTACCTCGAAGGTTTCTCAGTGATGGCGAACCTGAGATTGTGCGCGAATGTGCCGGGTCAACACGCGATTCAGACCGCCCTCGGTGGCCGCCAGTCCATCAACGACCTGGTCTTGCCCGGGGGTCGACTGCTCGAGCAGCGCGACGCGGCGGTGAAGGCACTCCGGGCGATCCCTGGCGTGAGCTGCGTGGAACCGAAGGGCGCGCTTTACGTGTTCCCGAAGCTCGATGCCGAGATGTACCCGATCGCCGATGACCAGCGGTTCGTGCTCGACTTCCTGCGTGAGCACCAGGTCCTGCTGGTGCAGGGCACCGGGTTCAACTGGCCGGCACCGGATCACCTGCGGATCGTCACCTTGCCCTACGCCGACGATCTGACCGAAGCCATCGGCCGTCTCGGCGCATTTCTGGACAGCTACCAGCCTGGTCCGCTTAGCTAGGACCATGTCGGTATCCCGCCGGATCGTTCCGCTGACGCTGGACAACCTCGACGATCTCCCATCCCCGTGCCGGACCTGCCTGTTCTGGGAACTCGGACCGGTGGTCGACTCCAAGAAGCTGCCCACGGACGAGGCGGGGCTGGAGAAAGAGGCCTGGGTGTCGGCCACCCTGCTCGACTGGGGCAGCTGCGGCAAGATCGTCTATATGGCCGGAGTGCCCGCCGGGTTCGCATTGTTCGCGCCGCCGGGGTTCGTACCCCGTTCGTCTGCCTTTCCGACCTCGCCGGTGTCCGGTGACGCGGTCTTGATGATGAATGCGCAGGTATTGCCGGAATGGCGATCGGGTGGCGTCGGCCGGATGTTGGCTCAGGCGGTTGCGGCCGAGCTGGTGCCACGCGGCGTGAAAGCGATCGAGGCGTTCGGCTCCACCGGCGCCTTGTCCAAGGGCTGCCTGCTGCCCTCTGACTACCTACGATCGGTTGGCTTCAAAACGGTTCGACCGCACCCGGCCTATCCGCGGTTGCGCATGGAGCTCAAGTCGACCGTGTCCTGGCGCTACGACGTCGAGTACGCCTTGGAGCGGATCTTCGGCAGCAACCTGGGACCGTCCCTGACCCCCATCGGCTGACCCGCTGCCGGCGAATGGGCCCCCGCACGAGCTTTGCTGCGTTCCAGGTCATCTTCTGTCAGGCTGAGGATATGTGCCGAAATATTCGAGTCCTCGCCAACTTCGAACCGCCGGCGACCGGGGACGAAGTCCACGCAGCGGCTCTGCAGTACGTCCGCAAGGTCAGCGGTGCGACGAAGCCGTCGACCGCGAACCAGGCGGTGTTCGACCAGGCGGTGCATGAGATCACTCACGTCACCCGTCACTTGCTCGAGGCGCTGGTGACCCAGGCGCCACCCAAGGATCGTGCGCAGGAAGCCGAGAAAGCCCGGGCCCGCAACGAGAAACGCTTCGGTACCTGAGGCGTCGGCCAGATACCGGCTCGGGCGGTTGCGGATCAGGTGGCGAACGCCGGCAGTTTCAATACGCCGGTGGCCGGGTCGAGGTCGCGCGGCAGGTATAGCCGCTGGATGGCGGCCAGCAGGCCCTCAGCAACCCGGTCCCGGAACGTCGGGTCGATCAGGCGGGGCAGATCCACCGGCGAACTGAGGTAACCCAGTTCCAGCCGTATGGTCGGCATGGCCGTCAGCAGCAGCATGGTCCATGACTTGGGGTGGGTCCGTCCGTCCAACATACCGGTGCGGGCGACCACCTCCCGCTGGACCAGGCCGGCGAACCGCTCACCGATCGAGGAGGAAACCTCGCCGGCGCCGTAGTAGTAGGTGGCCACACCGTTGGCATGCGGGCTGGGTGAGGCGTCGATATGCAAGGACAACACCAGGTCGGCGCCCTGGGCGTTGGCGAACTTCGCTCGCGTCGTGTCGTCCGGACCGACACCGCGGCCCCGGGTCAGCCACGTCGTCACGCCCAGCGCCGTCAGTCGGCCTTCGAGCCGGGTGGCCAGATCGAAGACGATATCGGCCTCGCAAACAGCGTCGGCGCCGGTGCCGCAGAACACGCCCCGGTCCTCGCCGCCATGACCGGGGTCGAGAACGATGCGCTTTCCGAGCAGGTTCGGCCCCGCGTCGGCCACCGCCATTAGGTCGCGCAGCATCTGCGGTGCCCCGCCCCGGACGCGGCGCGCTTCGATCTGACGAAGCGCCCGCAAGGTTCGCGGTCCGCAGATCGCATCGGCCAGCAGGCCCTGCTCACGCTGAAAGGACAGCAGCGCTTCCGCGGTGCTCGGTCCGAAGTGCCCGTCAGCGCGGCCGGCGTTGTAGCCGATCTCGAGCAACTGTCGCTGCAACTCGGCGACATCGTCGCCGACGATCTGCTGGGTGGCGTTGTGGGACAGTGTTCGGTCGCCGAGCCGCCAGCGTGCCGCCTGCAGGGCTCGCCAGGACTCTTGGCCGATGACACCGTCGATCGTCAGTCCCCGGCGCTGCTGGAACGCGCGGATGGCCGTTTCGGCGGCGCTGTCGAGAAGGTCTCCCGATGAGGGATCGGTGTTGTCCAGCAGGCCGAGGATCGCCAGAATCCCCCGGGCCTCAGCCACGCCATCGTCGCGGTCGCCGAGTCGGAAGACCTGCATTCGATGCCTCACCCTTCGTCAAAGCGGACCCGGGTCGCGGGTCCGAGTCTCATTCTGCCTCACCGAAACCGCTATCAGACAATCCTCGGCAATTGGTGCGGCGCAACCGGCCAGCTCATGACGGTAGAACAAACGGCGGCCACCTCGCACCCTAGCGAGATGACCGCCGTTTCATGTTCTGTGGCGCCAGCAGGCCTTATCCGGGGCATACATCGGGGCCAGCAGGACGCCAGAATCACCCGATGAAGTCGGCGAGATCCTTGAGTAGTGCAGCCTTCGGCTTCGCGCCCACGATCGACTTCACAACCTCGCCGCCCTTGAAGACGGACATGGTGGGAATCGACATGATCTGGTAGTCGCGAGCGACGCCCGGATTCTCATCGATGTTCAGCTTCACGACCTTGATCTTGTCCGCATGCTCACCGGCGATCTCTTCGAGAACCGGGCCGACCAAGCGACAAGGGCCACACCATTCTGCCCAGAAGTCGACCAGGACGGGGACATCTGATTGCAGGACGTCTACGGCGAAGCTGGCGTCGGTTACCGGGGTGGTGTTCTGGCCCATGAGAGCAACTCCTAGAACTGGTGGTTGGGTAATGCTGTGGGGTTAACGTCAGCCGAGCCGAATCCCTTCCCGCGCTCAGCTTTCGAGCGCGGCAAAGACTGGGTCGTGAGTCGCGTCCAGCGCGGCCAGGAAGCGCTCCGCGTCGAGGGCCGCCTGACAACCTGTGCCGGCCGCCGTCACGGCTTGACGATAGACGTGGTCGACGACATCGCCGGCCGCAAATACACCGGCCTGGTTGGTGCGGGTGCTGCGGCCATCGACAACGATGTATCCCTCTTCGTCGAGTTCGATCTGACCCTTGACCAGCTGAGACCGCGGGTCGTGGCCGATGGCGATGAACAATCCCGTGGCGGGGATCTCGCGGGTCTCGCCGGTGACGGTGTCACGCAACGTCAGCCCGGTGACCTTCGAGTCACCGTGGATCTCGACGACCTCGGAATTCCAGGCGAACGAGATCTTGGGGTTCGACTGGGCGCGCTCGGCCATGATCCGGCTGGCGCGCAGCGCGTCGCGGCGGACGACCACGGTGACCGACTCGGCGAACCGGGTCAGGAAGTTGGCCTCCTCCATGGCTGTGTCACCACCGCCGACTACCACAATGTGCTGGCCACGGAAGAAAAATCCGTCGCAGGTCGCACACCAGGAAACCCCGTGTCCGGACAGCTCCTCCTCGCGTGAAATGCCCAAGTTCTTGTAGGCCGAACCCATGGCCAGGATGACGGAGTCCGAGGTGAACTCGCCCGACAGCGTCCGGACGGTCTTCACCGGTCCTTCGAGGTCCACCGAAATCACGTCATCGGACACGAGCTCGGCACCGAACCGCTCGGCCTGGCTCCGGATATCGGTCATTAACTCCGGTCCCGTGATGCCGGCCGGGAAGCCCGGATAGTTCTCTACCTCAGTGGTGTTCATCAAGGCGCCGCCGTATTGGCTGCCCTCGAAAACCAGCGGGTTCAGCTCCGCCCGGGCGCTGTACAGCGCTGCCGTGTAGCCCGCTGGACCTGATCCGACGATGATCACCTTGCGGTGGTTCTCGCTCACAACTACCTCGATATCGCTGACGTTTGAGTGCCGGTCGTAGCTTTCCAGGAACGAGTCTAGGTGGCCCGCTATTCCACTCGATCCCTGTGTCCCACTGTGTCACTGCGCGGTGATACCGCCGGACTCACTGTCGAGCTCATCGTCGAGCTCACTGGCAAGCTCATTGTCGAGCTCACTGTCGAGCGGCGCCCCGGCGGCCCGTAACTGCTCCCATGATCTCGGCTACTTCCGGCAGTGGCAGCCGCATCGCGAGGGCACCCAGGACGGCCAAGCCGAGGCCACCCCCGAGGACGAGTTCGGCCAGGCCGGAGAGGCGGCCGACTCCGAGCAAACCGTTACCGAGCAATACCACGGCCAGTGCGGCCGCCCCGCCCCCGAGCGCCGCCACCGATATCCAGCCGACCGTACGGGCCACCGGAGCGAACCCCAGCAAACCGAACCGGCGGCGTAGCAGGATATGACCCGCTATGCACCCTGCGACGTAAGACAGTGAGGTCGACACCGTCAGGGCGATGATCACCGCCTTGCCGTTCAGCAAGGTGGCAGCGAGGATCAGCGCGACGATCTTCGTCCCCACCATCGCCAGGTTGATCAGGGTTGGGGTACGGGCGTCGCGCATGGCGTAAAAGACCCGCTGCTGGAGCATGACGAGGGCGAACGGAAGCAGCCCGAAAGCCCCCGCGGCCAGCGCCACTCCGACCAGGCGTGCGCCGCTGAGGTCGAACCTGCCGAGCAGGATCACGCTGGTGAGCGATGGTCCCAGGACCATCAGCCCGATGCTGATCGGGACTAGCGCCACCGCCGACAACCGGGTTCCCAGGCGGAGATCCTCCAGGACCTCGGTGGTGTCCCCGCGGGCGGCAGCGCGACTCATCCGGGGCATCAATGCGGTCAGCAGGGATACGCCGATGATGCCGTAGGGAACCTGGAACAGCAGGTCGGCATTGGTGAAGATGGTCAGCCCGCTCGGGCGGGCGGTGGCGATCCGGCCGACTGCGAACACCCCGATCTGACTGAGAGCGACGTAGCCGAGCACCCATAGCGTCAGGGTCCGGAACTCGGCCATCCGGCCGCTCTGCTCCGGGGAGGCACGGAACCGCCACTTCCAGGTGAAGCCGCTCCGGCGCAAGGGAACGATCAGGACGAGAGCCTGAGCGACGATGCCCAGGGTGGTGCCTACCCCGAGGACCAGGATCTGGGTGTCGGTGATATTGCGGGTGGACAGCACCGATGGACCTGGCACCAACCGGAACAACACCGCCGCGACGATGGTGATCACGTTGTTCAGGACCGGTGCCCAGGCCGGCCAGCCGTAGATGTGCCGGGTGTTGAGGACCGCGGCCAGCATCGCGCCGACCCCGTAGAAGAAGATCTCCGGCAGCAACAAGGTGGCCCACAAGCTCGCCAGCGAGTGGAACGGCGCATCCCCGCTGTAGAGCGCGATCAGCAGTGGCGCAGCCAGTACCGCCAGCAAGGTGGTCACCGCGAGCCCGACGGTGGCAATGGAGAGCAGTCGCTGGGTGTACGCCACGCCACGGTCTGCGTCGTCGTGCTGGGCCTTGACCAGGACCGGGATGATCACGCTGGTCAGCACGCCCCCCAGCAGCAACTCGTACACCATGTTCGGCAGGGTGTTGCCCAGGTTGTACGCGTCGGCGATCCGGTCGACGCCGGTACCCAACGCGAAGCCGATCGTCATGGTCCGTAGGAAGCCGGTGGCTCGACTGGCCAGGCTGGCCATGGCCATCGTCCGGCTCGAGACCAGCAGGCTGGGCTCGTCGGCCCCTTCCGCCGGTTCAGCTGGTGCGCTGGGGACGTTCTGATCGACCCCGGGCCCGGCCTGCGACCCCGGTTCGGCTGTCCCGGGCTGCTCGGTCGTGCCGGGCTGCTCAGGCGTGCCGGGCTGCTCAGCCGTCCCGATACCGGCCCCGGCTGCTGTGAAATCGGTCCGCGGCCGGTGGCGGCGTGGACCGTGATAGATCGGTGAACTCCACGCGTCATGCGGTCGGTCGTCAGCCTCGGCGGTCGCGACGGCCAGCGCCGAACCGTCACCGGGCACTGGCATCGGCGAACCGTAGATCTTCGGGGTGCTCCAGCCCGCGTCCGCCTCCGGAGCTTCGCCCCAGAAACCACCGTGCCGTTCGTCGGAGTCATCGGGGCCGTGGCCGAAACTGGTGTCCTCCGGCCTCATCCGGCGGTGCCCGCAGCCTGGGCGGCCCGTCGGCGATTGCGGTACCGCAGCACGAACCGACGAATCAGGGCCAGCACCAGTACGGTGCCGGCGACGATGGTGATCGTCCTGGTGATGCCGCCCAGCGCCGTCGCCCGCAAGGTCAGCTGAACCGGCTCGCCCAACTGTTGCCCGTCCGGTGTCGTCAGGGTCGCCGTCACCTTGAACTGACCGAGCCGTTCGACATGTGTGGGCAGCTGGATCTGCTTGCGGCCGTTCGCCGGGATGGTGTCCGTCTGTGGCGCCGCGTCGAATCCGATCACTCCCGCCACGGCGGACACCGCCACCCGAACGGTCACGTTCTGATCGAGCCGATTCACCACGGTGACGACGACCGGAGCACGGGATGACGACAGTCCGTAGGTGCCGTCGGACGGCTTGACCAGTGATACCGAGTTCAGCAGGCCGGAGATGTTGTTCGAGAGATCCTGGCCGAAAGCCACGCCAGCTGCCCGATCAGTCCGCCAGGCGCTGGACTGGCCGCGTTTGAGCCCGAGGTTGAAACCGCCGAGGAGCTGGGCCGACGCATTGCTGTTCAGCGCGTCCCGTAGCGACGCGACCTTCTGGGCGACCTGGACGAGTCGAGCTGTCAGATCCGGGCTGAGCTCGGCGCTCGCGGATTCGGCACCGGTCTGCAGTGGGCCGCGGTCTATGGGCTTGATCGTCGCCAGCGCCTGGCGCAGCGGCATGGCGACGCTCCACGGGTTGGAGATGGTGGCCAGGATGGTGCCAACGGCCACAGCGGGCGTCGGGTCGACCCACCGGTTCGGTGTCAGCACGACGTAGTGGGTCTGGTCCGGTTCGGCTGCGGCGCGGATGGCCAACTGAGCCAACAGCGTCTGCTGCGCCTGGCTCACCGCCGTGGCCCCCGGCTTGAGAATCGAGTCGATGGTCTTTTCTATCCCGCTGTCCGTTACCAGGGCCGACGCGGTTCCGCTTGCCGTCGGCAGCGGCGAGATCGCATCCGGACGAGCTGGCGCGTTGTTCTGACCGGACAACGCCGCATCGGTCAGTACCACGGCCGAGGCGCCGCTGGCGATAGTGGAATCGAGCGCCTTACCCGTCACCGTGCCCCCGGCCGGCCAGCTGATATCCGTGCTCAGCTGCGGCACAAAGGGCTTTATCCGCGACTTGACCTGCGGGTCCAGGGCCGTGGAGTACGTGATGCCTGCGCGGGTGATCGCGTTGACGTCGGGATCGGCGTACCCGGTGAGGACGACGTCCTCCTTGGCGGCGACGACCCGGAAGGTGGTCAACCAGGCCAGTGCGGCGCTGGCACCGGTCCCCTTCACCGTCTTGCCGTCCTGACGGACGGAGTACCCCGCCGGATCAGCCATGATGGCCAGGCTGTCGAGCAACTCCGGATCCACGACCAGCGTCATCCGGATCTTGGCCGCGGTCTCGGTCACCACCTTCAGCGATCGAAACAACCGCCCCCCTGGCGCGACCGAGGCCGCCAGGGCGTCATCGGTGAATACCGTGTCGCCGAGGCTGCGGTGTGGACGGTCGATCAGCGGCCAGATCCAGCCGACCTGGACCGGCTTCGGCTTGGCCAGGAAGGACGAGACCAGCACCTGGGTCCTGGCGACCTCGCTGAAGCCGGAGAATTCGTCGGTCTGGGCCCGTACTACCAGCGCGTATGGATAGACAGCGGTCGCACAGAGGCACATCTTGTTCGAGTTCGGATCGCTGACGTAGCTGACGGGCACTGAACTGTGGGACGGCAGCGGCCGCTGCTGATCGGCGTCATTGGAGTCGAGCAAGTTGTCAGTGGCGGGCGGGTTGGCGATGGCGTTGTCGAGGGCGCTCTGGTTATTGAGCGGGCGACCGCGTTCCAGACCTATCGCGAAATCCCGGTAGGAGGTATTGGAGGTGTTCACCACTGTCGCGGTGAAGGTCACGTGCTGCGCCAGATCGATGGGGGCATCCGGACTGCGGGGCGACATCGAGGTCAGCGTGATCGAGATACCCGGGGTCGGCGTCTCCGCCTGAGCTGAGCCGGTCAGCGGGCCGACCAGCATCGTCGCAAGGACCGCCGCCAGCACCCCCGCCGCCGCCAAGAACCGTTGAAACCCTCGCCTCACGCGGTATTTGCGGCGTGGCTCGGTCCGGTCCTCGCTCGTGCCTCGCTCGATCCTCCCTCGCCTCACGCGGTATCCCTCAGCATGCGGGTGGCCTTGTCCAGCAGATCTCGCTCATCGGAGTAGGCCAGCCTGGCGGCGATCTCCGGAATCGGGACCCACGCGACCT
>JAVEEN010000292.1 GCA_030840445.1 Pseudonocardiales bacterium | reverse complement strand
AGTTCATTCTCGACGGCGTGTTCGGCGAACAGGTGTCCAACGGCGTGCTGCCGCCGCTCGACCTCAACGATGTGCTGGTCGCCGGCGGCGTCGGCCTGATCTCCGGCATCGTGCTGTCGGCGCTGACGGCCTGGGGAACCCTTCGGCTGGCTGTGCGGCTGTAGCCGGCGGCGCCTGTAGTTTGGCAGGTATGGCAGCAGCGTCGCGCTCGGCTAAGGTCTCGACCCGCAAGGACGGCGGGACGAAGATGATCGCCCAGAACAAGAAGGCCCGGCACGATTATGCGATCGTGGACAAGTTCGAATGCGGCGTGGTGCTGATGGGCACCGAGGTCAAATCGCTGCGGCAGGGCAGGGCCTCGCTGGTCGACGGTTTCGCCACCATCGACGGTGGCGAGGTATACCTGCACGGCGTGCACATTCCCGAGTACGAAATGGGCTCCTGGACCAACCACACGCCCCGTCGCGTCCGCAAGCTGCTGTTGCACAAGGGCGAGATCCTGCGACTGATCGGCAAGACCAAGGAGTCCGGCCTCACCCTGGTGCCGCTCTCGATGTATTTCTCCGACGGCAAGGTCAAGGTCGAACTCGCCCTGGCCCGCGGCAAGAAGTCCTATGACAAGCGGCAGGACCTGGCCAAGCGTGACGCCGATCGCGACATCCAGCAGGCGCTGGGACGGCGCGCCAAGGGCAGAACGGACTGACCGTTCGGATGGCCGGCATATCCCGTTCCGACCTGACCGACGCCGATGTGCCGTCCGTCTGGCGAGCCCTGGACCTGCCCGGCTTGGCCGATATCCATGTGCATTTCCTGCCGCCGGGCATGCTTGCCAAGGTCTGGCAGTTCTTCGATCAAGCCGAGCAGCATTACGGGATGGCCTGGCCGATCGCCTACCGGCAGGACGAGCAGTCTCGGATCGAGGCGCTGCAGGACCTGGGCGTCCAACGCTTTCCGACCCTGGCTTATCCGCACAAACCGGGGATGGCGGCCTGGCTCAACGACTGGTGCGCGGACTTCGCCAACGACCATCCGCAGGCCGTTCGCAGCGCCACCTTCTTTCCTGAGCCCGACGCACCCGGATATGTGGCAAAGGCCTTGGACGGCGGGGCCCGGGTCTTCAAGGTCCACGTACAGGTGGGGGACTTCGATCCGTCCGACGGCCTGCTCGACGAGGTGTGGGGCATGCTCAGCGATGCCGCGGTGCCGGTCGTAGTGCACTGCGGTTCCGGCCCGCTACCAGGCCGGCATACCGGTCCCGGTCCGTTCGGCCAGGTACTGCAGGCCCATCCGCGCCTGACCGCGGTGATCGCGCATGCCGGTGCGCCGGAGTACGCCGAGCACCTGGCGTTCGTCGACCGGTACGACAACGTCCGTATCGACACCACGATGGTCGGGACGCCGTTCATGAACGCGCTGGCTCCGATCCCGCCGGTGGTGCTGGCCCGGTACCGGGGACTCGGGCCGAAGATCGTGCTCGGAACCGACTTTCCGAACATCCCGTACTCCTATGCGCGCCAAATTCAGTCGCTTCTGGAATGGGATTGTGGTGATGATTGGCTGCGGCAGGTGCTGTGGCACAACGGCGCCGAGCTTCTGGGACTCAGCTGAGGGATAGGGGAGTGGCCATGTCGTTGCGGTGGGACCGGCTGGACGCCGGTGCGGCGAACGCCTGGTCCGACCTGACGAATCTGCTGGCCGAGGTCGACGGCACCGAGGAGTTCTACGATCCTCAAGACCTGGCGGAGGAACTGGCCGAAAGTGGTGTCGACCCTAGCCAGGACACCTGGGCCGTCCGGGACGGTGAGCAGCTCATCGCCTTCGGTCAGCTTCGGGTACGGGACGGCCTGACCGAGGGACGGGTTCGGGCCTACCTCGGCGGCGGCGTTCATCCGGATTATCGCGGCCAGGGTATCGGCCGCCAGCTGATGGACCGGTTGGAGGCTCGGGCCATGGAGTTGTCGGCCCAACGTCATCCGGGTGTGCCGGTGTGTCTCAGCGTCGGTGGCGGACTGGACTCTGACCCGGTGCGCCCGATGCTGGTCCATCGCGGTTACGAGCGGGTCCGGTATTTCCACCAGATGGAGCGCGCCCTACCGGGCGAGCAGTTACCGGGCGAGCAGTTACGGGGCGAGCAGTTACGGGGCGAGCAGTCCACGGACGGGCAGTCAACGGGCGGGGCCTATGACATCGCGCCGCTGACCGTGGAGGTCTACCCCGCCGAGCTGGCCGAGCCGATGCGCATCGCTCACAATGACGCGTTCTCGACCCATTTCGGCTTCGCGCCCCAGAGCCCGCAGGAATGGCAGGACGGCATCAGCTCGCGCACCTTTCGGCCCGACTGCAGCATGGTGATCCGTGACGGCGCCGATCGCAATCGCGTCCTCTGTTACGTGATGGCGTACAGCTACGCCCCGGGCGAGTTGTACATCGGGCGGGTCGGCACGATCCGGTCTGCTCGCGGGCACGGCCTGGCCCGGGCTGGTCTGCTCGAAACGCTGAGACTCGCAATCGCCGCGGGCTACTCCAAGGCCGAGCTCGACGTCGACTCGATCAACCCGTCCGGCGCCGGCGCGCTCTATGAATCGGTGGGGTTCAAGCGGACGAAGACGACGGCTGTATTCGACAGGGTGGTCCCCGGGCGGGCCTGATCAGTCCTTGGCGATGGCGCGCGCTGCTCGGGCCGCTTCGGCGGCCGCCCGGCGCTGGTCAGCGACCAGGATCCCGTACGTGAACGCGTTCGCGCCATGGTGGGCCACCTCGTCGGCGATGCGACGCAGCAATTCGGTGGCTACCACTGCGTCCTGATGTTCGCCCAGCGTTGTCTGCAGGGTGGCTGCTGCCTTGGCTAGCTGGTTCACGCCCTTGCCGAGCACCGGTGCGGTGGCCTCGGCGGCATAGCGAGTTCGTTTACCTGCCTTGCGGGCCGAGTGGAGTTCGGTGTCGGTGGCCTGCTTGGATCCCGCGCGCCGCAGGCGCTTGGACAGCGACCGCTCGGCATCTGCGACATAGTCCCGCAATGTCTCGGCTGGACGTTCTGCGGCCAGCGTGAACGGCGGGTCGGCGCGCCACTGGCCCAATTCGTCGAGCAGGTCGTGGTAGCGAGGGCTGCGCATGGTCCGCAGCACGGCATCGGCATGCGCGTGCAGCTCCGCCAGCAGCACCTCGTCGATCTGCTGAGCCACCGGTCCCACGACCAGGAATGCCGGCAGTTCCTCCAGCGCTCGCGCCAAGCGGACCCGAAGCACCTCGCGGTCGCGGACCTCGCCCAGTTCCGCGGCGTACCACTTGAGTTCGGCCTGCAGGCGCACGGAGCGGGGCTCGTCGAACAACGGTCCGAAGCTCCGCAGTGCTGCGCGCAGCCGACGGGTGGCGACCCTGGTCTGATGCACCGCCTCATGCGGCTCGTTGGTCGCTTCGGGATCGAACGGCATCAGCGAAATGGCGAAATGGCCGGCGGTGATGGCGTCGAACTGGCTGTTCAGATAATCCATCAGGACGGCGCCGGCGCTTGCGGTCGGCGCTTTGGATGCTGACTGGCCGTACAACGCCTTGGCCAGTTTGGAGGACGACCGCGAGCCGAACGCACCCCTGCTCAGGAGCAGATCCGAGGACCGGGCCAGATCGGCTTTGGTGCCTTGAGGGCCGAGCTCGACCTCGACCTCACGCCACCGGGGCATACTGACCGGCGCGGCGAGTCCGACCGCTCGAACCTGGTCATCGGCCAGTTCCAGGCGCAGCTCGCCTTCGGCATTCTTGAGTCGATAGCGGGTCCGCTCCACCCGCAGCTCGGCGATCGCGCTCACGTCGTTGCCGTGGGTGAAGGGAGCGATGAGATGCTTGAGTTCGCCGGGTAATTCTGGTGGGAGATCCTCGCCTGGATTGCCGGACGGGTGTAACGGCCACCGTAACTCGGTCCGGAAGCCGGCTCCGGGCACCTTGAGGTGCCAGCCGGTGTCAGCCGCTCCGGTTCGGCGACGCAGAGTCAGCCGGGATCTCAGGAGATCGAGATCGGTAGTGTCGTAGTACGTGCTGACAAGGTCGACGACACTCGTGTCGAGCAGGTCACTGTCCTCGGCCAGGGGCGTCAGATCCCCGACCTCGAAGTCCGGGGCGACGTCGAACTTGGACTCGATCTCCCGTTGAGTGTCCGCCACCCGTTATTTCTACCGTGTTCCGGCGAACCGCAGGGTGGCAAACCATGCCCGACCTCCGCCGGCGCCGTCCGTCAGGGTGGGCGCGGCGCTTGCCGGGCATGGCAGAATAGGAGGGTGCTGCAATCGCAGCGCGTCCGAGGGTTTGCCGGCTCAGCGTCGGTGGCCTTTGATCAGGGGGTGAATGGTCTCGACTTCGTGCGTCGAGATGTGGAGAAGCGGGCCGAGGACCGCATTGCTGACCTCGTTAAAAAAGCGATGCACAACAAAATAAGCGCCGATTCCAATCGCGCTGACTTCGCTCTCGCTGCCTAAGCAGCGATAGCAAGTCTGTCAGTCCGGGTTCGTCACCGGCCCGGGTACTGGCATCAGCTAGGTGACTTACCGCCCGTCCCGGTCGCGGGGACGGACGGGACAACTCACAGCGACTGGGCCTGTCACACCGACTTGTGTGCATGATCGGTGGGGCCGAGTAGAGACACCGCACACTGCGCCCGGAGAATGCCCATCAACACGACGAAGGACCCGGGTTCGATTCCCGGCACCTCCACCGAGGGGTGTTCGCAGAAAAGGCGGACACCAGTTCGTAGAAAAAGCCGGTCGGGCGAACCCCCGGCCGGCTTTCTGCTCCCTCTGGGCGAGCCTATCAAGGCCCCCGGGGGACGGCGAGTGCCTGCAGTCAGCGCGTGTCATGGCCGCCGGGCCAGCGTGACGGTCCTGAGCCCGCGAAGCTGAAGGTCGTTGCGCTGCTGCAGCGACTCAGGTCCGTCGCCGTCGATCAGTATTGCGAGCGTTTTCACGTCGTCGTCAGCCAGACGGTTCATCAGGCCTGACCTCAGACGCCGCAGCCACTGCTGCGCGTAGCGGGCGGTTGCGGGCAGATGCGGCGGGTTCCGCTCGATGGTGATCGTCCGCTCGCTGAGCACTGCGAAGCCGGCCGTCTCGAGCCGCGGTGACCACTCCGACCCGAGGTCCGGCAGGGAGTGGGCATGGTCGTTCCGGAGGCCGTCGAGGCAGCGCGCTTCGAGGCCGGGTCGCCCGATCCCGAGGTCGTGCGGGAGGAAACGCAGCGGCTCGGCCATCTCGGCGACGGCCATCAACCCGCCCGGTCGGGTGGCGGCGAACACGTCGCGGAGCACCCGATCGGGGTCAGTCAGGTGGTGCAACGACATCGAGGCCCACGTGACATCGATGGGGTCGATGGCCGGCCAGCCGACATTCAGATCCGCCCGAACGGTGCGGACCCGAGGGGCCAGGCCGAGGTCCAGCGCCTTGACCCGGATACGCCCCAGCATCTCCTGCGAGGAATCCACTGCGACGACCTCGGCGCCATCGAAGCGCTGCGC
>JAVEEN010000268.1 GCA_030840445.1 Pseudonocardiales bacterium | reverse complement strand
CCGTCGATCGTTCTGAGGACCAGGTGCGATGCGCGTCCGCCGTGGCACGCCAGCACCGCGGGCGGCTGCTCGTGAGCGCGGGTGCCGCTGGCGGCGGGGGAGACGGACTCGATCCGCTGCGAGCGCTGGTCGTCGCGGCATGGGCGCTCAGCGACTCCGGCCGACCGGTATCCGACCTCATCGCCGGTGACCAGGCCGCCAGGAGGTTGCTGACCGAACTGGGCATCGACGCCCGCGCCGACTGACCATTCGTCGCAGTGCGGGCGGGTACCTTGGCAGGTGTGAGCCATCCCGTTCCAGCGCCGCCGCCCGGCCCGCCAGCCGCTGTCCGACCTGACCTTCCGCGCCCGGCGGCAGAGCCGTCAGGGGCATCCTCGGTCGACGCGGTTCTCGAGGCCATCACTGCCAGAGTCGAGGGTCTGGACGGGATCGATGAGCTTGAACTGCCTGACGCCGCGGTCCGGTTCGATGCCCTGCACGCTCAGTTGCAGGACGCGTTGGCAGACCTCGATCGCTCCTGATAGCCGACCCCGGATGGCTCGCTGACTTCGATGGTTCGACGACTACGGCTCGACGCTGAACTCGTGCGGCGAAAGCTGGCCCGTTCGCGTGAGCAGGCCGTCGAGTTGATCACCGCCGGACGTGTCCAGGTACGCGGCACGACCGCGACCAAACCGGCGACCGGGGTGGACCCCGACACGCCGATCAGGATCCGCACCGACCAGCACGAGCCGGCCTATGCCTCCCGCGGAGCGCACAAACTCATCGGCGCGCTGGATCAGTTCGGCGCGATCTCGGTGGCTGGGCGGCGCTGCCTCGATGCGGGGGCGTCGACCGGTGGCTTCACCGATGTGCTGCTCCGGCGAGGGGCCCGGGAGGTGATCGCCGTCGATGTCGGCTACGGCCAGCTGGTCTGGGCCCTGCAGTCCGATGACCGGGTTGTCGTCCACGACCGGACGAATATGCGCGCGCTGCGGCCCGAGCAGATCGGGGGTCCGGCCGAGTTGACGGTGGCCGACCTGTCGTTCATCTCCCTTTCCCTCGTACTACCGGCGCTGACCGCCTGTACGAGTGAGGACCTGGTGCCCATGGTCAAGCCCCAGTTCGAGATCGGACGGGAGCGGCTGGGCAACGGCGGGGTGGTCAGGGAACCAGCCCTACGAGCCGAGACCGTGCTGGCGGTGGCCAGATCGGCCGAGCGGCTGGGCTGGGGAACTGCCGGTGTGGCCCGCAGCCCACTACCTGGGCCGAGCGGCAACGTCGAGTTCTTCCTGTGGCTCCGCAAGGACGCCGATCCGCCGGATCCCGACCTGATCGACACCGTGGTCCGACAGGATCCGAAACCGCCGGCAAAACCCGGCACCACAGTCCGGGAGGACGTATGAGGTCCGCGATGCTCGTCGTTCACACCGGCCGGGACGACATCCGTGACCTGGCTCGTCACGTCATCGCTCGAATGACGGAGGCGGGCTTCGAGATACGGCTGAACGCCGCCGAGGCCGCCGAACTGGCCAAGGACAGCGATAACGGCAGCGCCGAGGACGCCGCCCTGGCCCAGGTCACGATCATCGACGACCCTGATTGTGCGGTCGGCACCGAGGTCAGCCTGGTCCTCGGCGGTGACGGCACCTTCCTACGCGCTGCCGAGTACGCCCGGCTCTGCGATGTCCCGCTGCTCGGGGTGAACCTCGGGCATGTCGGATTCCTGGCCGAGACCGAGTTGCACGCCCTGGATGCCACCGTCTCGGCCATCGTGGACCGCCGCTACCAGGTCGAGCGACGCATGACCCTCGACGTCACCACGTACTACGACGACGAGATCATCGCGACCGACTGGGCACTCAACGAGGTTTCGGTCGAGAAGAGCACCCGGGAGAAGATGCTCGAGGTCGAAGTCGCCGTAGATGATCGGCCACTGCTCCGCTTCGGCTGCGACGGCGTCATCTGCGCCACGCCGACCGGGTCCACGGCATATGCCTTCTCGGTGGGCGGTCCGATCGTCTGGCCCGATGTCGAAGCCATGCTAGTCGTGCCGAACGCGGCCCACGCGCTGTTCGATCGGCCGCTGGTGGTGGCGCCGACCTCCCAGATCAGACTCGACCTGCTGCGGCCGGATCAGCCGGGGCTGATGAACTGCGACGGACGGCGATCGCACGATCTGCGACCGGGCACCCGGCTCCTGGTTGAGCGCGGGAAGAAGCCCATCCTCATCGCTCGCCCGCACCCAACGCCGTTCGGCGAGCGGTTGGTCGAGAAGTTCCAGCTGCCGGTGCGGAGCTTTCGCGATGGCGGCCCCACTACTGTCTAGGACGTGCTGGAAGAAATCCGCATCCGCGGACTCGGGGTGATCTCCGAGGCCGTCCTCGAATTCGGCGCGGGTCTGACGGTCGTCACCGGTGAAACCGGGGCCGGCAAGACGATGGTGCTGAGCGGGCTGTCGCTGCTCTTCGGGGGCCGAGCCGATTTCTCGCGACTACGCCCCGGTGTCGAGTCGGCGAGCGTCGACGGTCGGCTGCTGATCGGTTCGACCTCGCCGCAGGCCGAGCTGGTCACCGACGCCGGCGGTGACGTCGACGCCGACGGCACTCTGGTGTTACGCCGGGTCATCAGCTCCAACGGCCGGTCCCGCGCCGCCGCCGGCGGTGCCTCAGTGCCCGCCTCGATCCTCCTGCGGTTGTCCGAAGGGCTGCTGGCCGTCCACGGGCAGTCCGACCAGCAACGACTGACCCAGCCCGCCGAGCAGCGGGTGACGCTGGATCGATACGCCGGCATCGATGTCATCCCGTGCCGCGACAGCTTCGAGACGTGGCGTCGGGCCGAGGCCGCCCTGGACCGCCGGCTGCACGATTCCCGCGAATTGGAACGTGAGGCCGATCTGCTGCGCCACGGGATAGCCGAGATCGAGGCCGTTGGCCCGCAACCGGGGGAGGACAGCGAACTCGCGGTGCTTGCGGCCCGGCTGGAACACGCCGACGCGCTGCGCATCGCGGCCCGCACCGCGCACGATCTGCTGCTCGGTGATCCCGATGACCCGGGAACAGATGCGGCGGACGTGCAGAGCCTGATCGGCGCGGCTCGTCGCGCGCTGCAGCAAGTGGCCGGCACCGATACCGAACTGGACGTGCTGAGCGAACGGCTGACCGACCTGCTCAGTGACACCAATGACGTCGGCGCCGAGTTGGCCGGCTACGAGATGCAATTGGAGGCCGACCCGGCTCGTCTGGCGGCCGCGCACGATCGCCGGGCCGCGCTGAACACCCTGATCCGCAAGTACGGCCCAGATCTGGATGGCGTCCTCGCGTGGTCGGCGACCGCGCGGCAGAAGCTGGCCGACTCCGACACCTCAGAGCAGGCGATCGAGAGACTGAGACAGGTCCGGGACCAGGCCAGGTCGGACTACATCCGGCTGGCCGGCCAGATCTCCGAGGAGCGGCACAAGGCCGCAGCCGATCTGTCGGTGAAGATAACCACCGAGCTGGCCGGGCTGGCCATGACCGGTTCAGCTGTCACGGTCCAGGTCGGGCCGCGGTCGGCTACCGAATCGGCGCCCTCGGTCACGGTGGGCACCAAGCTGGTCGGTGCGGGACCGGACGGCGTGGACGAGGTCGAGATCCTGCTGCGGGCGCACCCGGAGGCGCCGACGCTGCCCGTCCAACGCGGCGCATCCGGTGGCGAGCTGTCCCGGGTCATGCTGGCCATCGAGGTAGTGCTGGCCGGGACGGATCCGGTGCCGACCATGGTTTTCGACGAGGTGGATGCGGGCGTCGGCGGCCGGGCGGCCGTCGAGGTCGGGCGCCGGCTCGCGCTGCTGGCCGGTCAACACCAGGTCATCGTGGTGACCCATCTGGCACAGGTCGCTGCATTCGCCGACCATCACCTGGTGGTCGATAAGACCAGTGCCACCGAGGCCGGTGTCACGCGTAGTGACATCCGCACGGTTACCGGCGACGATCGGCTGGCCGAGCTGGCCCGAATGCTGGCCGGTGACGACACCCCGGTTGCACGGGAGCACGCTGCCGAGCTTCTCGCCGCCGCTACGGTGGAGCGCCCACGCCAGGGCGGGAGACCGTCCAAAAGCGGAGCGAAAAGCCGATCCAAGCGGTAACTCCGCGTGGCGAAGCTGGGTAAACCAGACACTGGATGGCAGCATCGGAAAGCATGAAGATGGCCACTATGCGCCGAACGCGAGACGTCTCACTCCCCGGTATCACCGGGGTCGCTCGTCTGGACCGCCGAGCCTCCAGGCTGTTGCAGCGCCTGCACGCGGGCGACGTCGCCGTCATCGATATTTCCGATCTGGACCGCGCCACGGCAGATTCGCTGATCGCGGCCGGGGTTGCCGTCGTCGTCAACGCCAAGCCGAGCATCTCCGGTCGGTACCCCAACCTCGGCCCTGAGGTGTTGATCGCCAACGGAATCCCGCTGCTCGACGGTGTCGGCGCCGAGATCTTCTCCGATGTCAAGGAAGGCACCCGCCTCCGGCTCGACGGTGACGTCCTGTACAGCGGGGAACAGCAGGTAGCCCATGGCGTACGACAGGACCAGGACAGCATTGCCAGGTTGATGGCTCAGGCCAAAGACGGCCTGTCGGCGCAGCTGGCCGCCTTCGCGGCCAGCGCTCAGCAGCACATGCTTCGCGAGAAGGAGTTGCTGCTCGACGGTGTCGGTCTGCCTGAGCTGGGCACCCGATTCACCGGGCGACACGTCCTCATGGTGGCACGAAGCTACGACTTCAAGGCTGATCTGAAGGCGCTCAAGCACTACATCAGGGAATTCCATCCGGTGCTGATAGGCGTGGACGGCGGAGCCGACGTGCTCCGCGACGCCGGCTACCGGCCGGACATGGTGATCGGTGACATGGACGCCATGTCCGAGGCAGCCCTGCGCGATGCCGGCGAGGTCGTGGCGCATGCGAATGAGCACGGACGGGTTGATGGCCTGGCCCGCGTCCAGGATCTGCGCATCGAGCCGGTCATCTTTCCCAGTGCCGGAACCAGCGAGGATGCGGCCATGCTGCTGGCCGATGCCGGCAATGCCAAGCTGATCGTCACGGTCGGGATCCGGGCCACCCTTGAGGAGTTCCTCGATGCGGGCCGGGGCGGGATGGCCTCGACCGTGCTCACCCGGCTCAAGCTAGGTGGCCGGCTGGTCGACGCCAAGGCCGCGGCCCAACTGTTCCAGACCAGGATTTCAGGCGCGGCCCTGATCATGCTGGCCGCCGCAGCGCTACTTGCCATTGCCGTCGTTCTGGTATCGAGTACTGCCGGCGACAGCTATCTGAATATCTTGTCCGACGGGTGGCAGCACCTCGTCGACCGACTGAGGGACTTCTTCTCGTGATCTCGTTTCGCTATCACCTCGTTTCGATCATCGGCATCTTCTTGGCCGTTGCCCTCGGTGTCGTCATCGGCACCAGCGCACTGAACGGCGCGGTGGTCGGCGATCTGCGCCGGCAGGTCACGGATATGAAAGCGGCCAACTCAACTGCTGCCGAGACCAACAAGACATTGCAGAGCCAGGCGGGCAATGCCGATGCGCTGGCCAAGGCTTTCGGGGCGAAGATCGCCGGCGCGGCCCTGGCCAAGACACCGGTCGTGATCGTCGGGGCCCCGGGCACCAGTAGCGACCTCAGGGACGCGCTGGCGACCGAGGTGGCTGCCGCTGGCGGCACCGTTGCCGCGAAGATCCAGCTGTCGGCGAAGTTCACCGATCCTAAGCACGCCACCGACCTGCGGACGCTGGCCACCACCGGTGCGCACCCGGTCGGTCTGCAGTTGCCGACTACCGATGATGCCGGGACGCTGTCCGGTTCACTGCTCGGCTTCGTACTCTTCGGCAAAGGCCAGCCCACCGATCTCACGCAGGTGTTGTCCGGTCTCGCTACCCTGAATATGGCCACGACCGACGGACCTGTCGCATCGGGCAAGGTGATCCTGCTGGTGTCGCCCGGCGGCAAGGCCGTTGGCGACCCCGCGGGCACTCTGTTGTCGGCGATGGCTACGCAGTTCGCAGCGACCGGACCGACGGTCGTGGTCGGCGACAACGCCTCCGCCACCCAGGGCGGACTCGTCTCCCTGATCCGTGCCGACGACACCGCCAAGCGAGCGGTTTCGACCGTGGATGACGGCAACACGGCACTCGGCCAGTTAACCACCGTCCTGGTTGCGGCGGAGGTGATCGCGGGCCGACCGGGCCACTTCGGGACGGCCCCCGGCGTGGACGGTCTGCTGCCCGGGGCGGGGAACTGAGCCCCGCCTCGTGCCGGTTCGCGGCCGAGCCGGGCGCGGTGACCATGGCGACAACAAAATCGTGTTACCGTGAACTCCCGTGGATATGTGGGGTTTTTCTTCGGTGATGACCCCGTCCGCAGCTCGTATTCGATGCGACCACGGGAGTCTCGTTGGCTCAATCAGCCCGGACCACTAAGCACCTCTTCGTCACCGGCGGCGTCGCCTCCTCACTCGGCAAGGGGCTGACCGCATCGTCGTTGGGGAGCCTGCTCAAGGCGCGTGGACTGCGCGTCACCATGCAGAAGCTCGATCCCTATCTCAACGTTGACCCCGGCACGATGAACCCCTTTCAGCACGGCGAGGTGTTTGTGACCGAGGACGGGGCCGAGACCGATCTCGACGTCGGCCACTACGAGCGATTTCTGGATACCGATCTCGTAGGTTCGGCCAACGTCACCACCGGTCAGATCTATTCGTCGGTTATCGCC
Source organism: Pseudonocardiales bacterium (assembly GCA_030840445.1). GTDB lineage: Bacteria > Actinomycetota > Actinomycetes > Mycobacteriales > Jatrophihabitantaceae > Jatrophihabitans_A. The sequence continues at coordinate 8,224 of JAVEEN010000268.1, read as the reverse complement.
AAGGAGCGGCGCGGCGAGTATCTGGGTGACACCGTGCAGGTCATTCCGCACATCACCAACGAAATCAAGGACCGGATCCGTGCAATGGCACAGCCGGCGGCGTTCCGCCCGGGTGCGCCGCCGGAGATTCCCGATGTAGTGATCACCGAGGTCGGCGGGACCGTCGGTGACATCGAATCGTTGCCGTTCCTGGAGGCGGCGCGCCAGATCCGCCACGAACTCGGCCGGGACAACTGCTTCTTCCTGCACGTGTCCCTGGTCCCGTACCTGGCGCCGTCGGGCGAGCTCAAGACCAAGCCGACCCAGCACTCGGTGGCAGCCCTGCGAAGCATCGGAATCACGCCCGACGCGGTGGTGTGCCGTGCTGATCGCGAGATCCCCGATGCGCTCAAGCGCAAGATCTCCCTGATGTGCGACGTCGACGCCGAAGCCGTGGTTGCCGCCACCGACGCCCCGAGCATCTACGAGATCCCGAAGGTGCTGCATTCCGAAGGATTGGACGCCTATGTGGTCCGCCGGCTGGGGTTGCCGTTCCGGGACGTGGATTGGACGGTGTGGGGCGACCTGCTCGATCGGGTACGGCATCCCAAGCGCGAGGTCACGGTGGCCTTGGTGGGCAAGTACATAGACCTGCCCGATGCCTACCTCTCGGTGACCGAAGCGCTTCGCGCAGGTGGTTTCGCCCATCGGGCCAAGGTTAATGTCCGCTGGGTGGCCTCCGACCTCTGCGAGACGCCGGTCGGTGCGTCGGCTCAGTTGTCCGGCGCGGACGCGGTGCTCATCCCGGGCGGCTTCGGCATCAGGGGAATCGAAGGCAAGCTCGGCGCCATCAGGTATGCCCGTGAGCGTTCGATCCCCACCCTCGGCCTGTGCCTCGGGCTGCAGTGCATGACCATCGAGGCCGCCCGGCATCTGGCCGGCATAGCCGATGCGAACTCGGCGGAGTTCGATCCGGACACCTCCGATCCGGTGATCGCGACCATGGCCGACCAGGTAGACATCGTGGCCGGCAACGCTGACCTCGGAGGCACCATGCGACTCGGTGCGTACCCGGCGAAGTTGCTGCCCGGTTCGGTAGTGGCCCAGGCTTACGGCACCACCGAGGTGTCCGAACGTCACCGGCACCGCTACGAGGTGAACAACAGCTATCGGGACGCACTAACTGCGGCCGGCCTGGTCATATCCGGAACGTCGCCGGACGGCAGGCTCGTCGAGTTCGTGGAGTTACCCCGGGAGGTGCATCCGTTCTTCGTCGCCACCCAGGCTCACCCCGAGCTGAAATCTCGTCCTACCCGGCCACATCCGCTGTTCTCGGAATTCATCTCGGCTGCGGTCGACTATTCCGAAGCCGAGCGACTGCCGGTCGATATCCCCGATTCCGCGGACCAGGTCGGTTTGGACAGCACTGCAGTCGCCGCGGTCTGAGACTCCGATGACCTCCGATCCAATCGTTACGGCCGATGACTTCACGGTCCTGTCGTCGGAGCATCACTATTCCGGCTGGGCCATCGATGTCCGCAGTGACACCATCCGGATGCCGGACGGCGCGGTGGTCAAGCGGGATGTGATCAGACACCCGGGGGCGGTAGCGGTCGTAGCACTCGATGACGAGGACAAGATCGTCATGGTTCGCCAGTACCGGCATCCGGTGCGGCAGTTCCTGCTGGAACTTCCGGCCGGACTGCTGGACGTCGCCGGTGAGCCGGCGCTGGCAGCGGCCAAGCGAGAGCTGCACGAAGAGGCAGCTCTCACCGCAACCGAGTGGCACGTCCTCGTCGATCTGCACACCTCGCCCGGGATGACCGACGAGGCGATCCGGATCTTCCTGGCCCGCGGCCTGGCTGAGGTGGCCGCAAGTGACCGCTTCGAGACCGAGCACGAAGAGATCTCGATGACCGTGGAACGGTTCTCGTTGGACGAACTGGCCGAACAGGCCCTGTGCGGTGAGCTGACCAACGGTCCGGCTGTGGCCGGCGTGCTGGCGGCTCGCACCGCGGCGGCCAGGGGCTGGGCCGGATTGCGGGCTCCCGATGCGCCGTGGCGAGCGCGTCCGGCGCTGGGGTCGGGCTAGATTGCTCGGATGACGCTCGCGCAGAAGGTTCGACCGGCGGCTGTGCCGGCGGTGCAGACTGAGTCGGTGGTGTCGGCTGCCGGCCGAAGCGTCGAGTCGTACCTGGACCATCTGACCGTGGAGCGCGGTTCGTCGGCAAACACCCTGACCTCTTACCGGCGCGACCTCCGCCGCTACGTCGATCACCTCACAGCCCGTGGCATCGGCTCCCTCGACGCGGCCGACTCGCGGGTGGTCAGCGATTTCCTGGCTGCGCTGCGGGAGGGGGACGCCGACCATCCGCCACTGTCGGCGTCTTCGGCGGCGCGGGCTGTCGTCGCGGTGCGTGGTCTGCACAAGTTCGCTTACGCCGACGGGCAGGTCAGCTCGGACGTCGCACGTGAGGTGAAGCCGCCTACCCCACCGCGCCGGTTACCTAAGGCGATCTCGGTCGAGGAGGTCGAGCGACTGCTGGACGCCGCCGATTTCGATCAGACGCCGCTGTCGGTGCGTGACCGGGCGTTACTGGAAGTGCTCTACGGCACCGGGGCGCGCATCTCCGAAGCGGTGGGCCTGGATGTCGACGATCTCGATCTGGATGGCCGCACGGTGTTGTTGCGGGGCAAGGGTGGCAAGCAACGACTGGTGCCGCTGGGATCGTTTGCGGCCAAGGCGCTGTCGGCTTACCTGGTGCGCGTCCGCCCGGAGCTGGTGCGGCGGGGCCGCGGTACCCCGAAAGTGTTCCTCAACGCCCGGGGCGGTGCCTTGTCGCGGCAAAGCGCCTGGACGGTCCTGCGCAGTTCGGCGGAGAAGGCCGGTTTGACGATGGACGTCTCGCCACACACCCTCAGACACTCGTTCGCCACCCACCTGATGGAGGGCGGGGCAGATGTCCGGGTGGTGCAGGAACTCCTCGGCCATGCCTCGGTGACGACCACCCAGATCTACACCCTGGTCACCGTAGATCAGCTTCGCGAGGTATACGCCGTTGCACATCCTCGAGCCCGGCAGCGCTGACGTGTCCGCTCCGGATCGCAATCGCTTTGGGGTAACCTCGCCGACGGGTCAAGCACCGTGCTCGCGGGTAGCGCCGGTTCGCGTAAGGAGCGCAATTTTCCATGACGACCTCCAGTACGCCCGGGCCTGACCCGACCGCAACGGCGGTGGACGACGCTGCCGCGGCGGACGCTAAGTCCGCCGACCCGGCACGGGCCCGCGAACGCCGCCCACTGGTGGCCCCGCAACCCATCGAGCGTCACGGACCCGCCCGGGTACTCGCCCTCTGTAACCAGAAGGGTGGCGTCGGCAAGACGACGTCGACGATCAACCTAGGGGCAGCGCTGACCGAGTTCGGTCGGCGGGTGCTGCTGGTCGACTTCGACCCGCAGGGGGCGCTCAGCGTCGGGCTCGGGGTCCAGCCGCACCAGCTCGAACTGACTACCTACAACCTGCTGATGGAGCGAGCCGTCGGCATCGACGAGGTGCTGCTGAAGACCGGCGTGCCCGGTATGGACCTGCTGCCTTCCAACATCGATCTGTCCGCGGCCGAGGTACAACTGGTCAATGAGGTCGCCCGGGAACAGACGTTGGCCAGGGCCTTGGCGCCGGTGGTCGAGGACTACGACTACGTCCTGATCGACTGTCAACCATCGCTCGGGCTGCTGACCGTGAATGCCTTGACGGCCGCGCACGGCGTGATCATCCCCCTTGAATGCGAGTTCTTCTCGCTGCGCGGCGTCGCCCTGCTCATCGACACCATCGACAAGGTCCAGCAACGGCTGAACCCCGAGCTGCGCCTCGAGGGAATCCTGGCCACCATGTATGACGGGCGCACGCTGCACGGCCGCGAGGTGTTCTCCCGGGTGCTCGAGGCCTTCGGCGACAAAGTGTTCGATACGGTCATCAACCGCACCGTGCGGTTCCCGGAGACGACCGTCGCTGGCGAGCCGATCACTACCTGGGCGCCCAACTCTGGCGGCGCCATCGCCTACCGAGAGTTGGCGATGGAGGTCCTGTCCCGCTCGTGACCGACGTCCCAGCCGCTGGCCCGCCGACAGTTGAAACCCCATTCCCGAGCTCGTCGACGGAGGATCTCGCGCTCGAGGACCTGCCCGAGGAATGGGATCTGCCGGCCGAGCCCGAACCGCTGATCAGCGACGGCAAGTTCCGGGTCCGCCTGGACAACTTCGAAGGCCCCTTCGATCTGCTGCTCACCTTGATCGGCCGTCGCCAGCTCGACGTGACCGAGGTGGCGCTGTCCCAGGTCACCGACGACTTCATCGCCTACCTGACGGCAGCCGGGAAGGACTTCGATCTGGGGCAAGCCACCGAGTTCCTGGTGGTCGCCGCGACGTTGCTGGACCTGAAGGCGGCGCGGCTGTTGCCGGCCGCCGAGGTCGAGGATGAGGAGGATCTCGCCCTGCTCGAGGCGCGCGATCTGTTGTTCGCCCGGCTGCTGCAGTACCGGGCCTACAAGCTCGCTGCCGCGCACCTGGCCGAACTGGAGAAGCGGGCGAGCCGCAGATTTGGTCGCGACGCCGAACTGGAGCCCCGGTTCGCTGCGTTGAGTCCTGAACTGCAGATCGGCGTCGATCTGTATCAGTTCGCGGCCATCGCGGCCGGTGCGCTCAAACCGAAGCCGGTCCCGATGGTCGGAGTCGAGCACATTCACGCCCCGCGAGTAAGTGTTCGCGAGCACATGGCGGCCATGCGCGAACGGCTGGCCCGAACCGGCACGGCTACCTTCCGCTCGCTGGTCGCTGAATGCACCTCGACGCTCGAGGTGGTAGCCCGTTTCCTGGGCCTGCTCGAGTTGTACCGGGACGGCGATGTGGCGTTCGATCAGGCCGCCGCACTCGCCGAACTCAGAGTGCGCTGGATCGGCGGCGACCAGGCCCGGCAGGACCGGGACTCGGTCGACGCGCACGAGCCGGGGCCGCACGCTCAGGCCGACCATGATCCAGACGAGGAGTACGAATGACCGAGTCCAGCACCGAGATGCCGGCGTCGCCCATGGTGGACCTCGACGACCCATCCGCTCTCCGCGGCGCGGTCGAAGCATTGCTCTTCGTCGCGGACGGCCCGCTCGAACTCGCTCAACTTGCCGCCACGGTGCAGCGCCCCGTCGATGAGGTGGCCGAGGTGCTCGCCATGATCACCGCCGACCTCGATGCCCGCGACACCGGTTGGCAGCTGCGGCCGGCGGCATCGGGGTTCAGGTTGTACACCCGCGACCGGTACGCCCCGATCATCGAGTCCTTCCTGCTCGAGGGCCAGCGGAGCAAACTCAGTCAAGCCGCACTCGAGACCCTCGCCGTGATCGCCTACCGGCAGCCGGTGACCCGTGCCCGGATCTCGGCGATCCGCGGCGTGAACGTCGACGGCGTGGTCCGGACCCTGCTCGCTCGGGGTCTGATTACCGAGGTCGGGCTGGATCCCGATACCGGTGGCGGCTTGTACCGGACGACCGAGCAGTTCTGCGAGAAAATGGGGATCACTTCGGTTGACGAGCTGCCATCGCTGGCCCCGCTCCTGCCCGAATTGGATACTTTGGACAATGATGAATTCTGACTCTCATGGACGCTGAACCCACCAGACCCGCAGCGCCGGGCCCGGACGGCCACATTCCCGGCGGGGTCAGGCTGCAGAAGGTGCTCGCGTCGGCCGGTGTCGGCTCGCGGCGTCGGAGCGAGCAGCTCATCGGTGAAGGCCGGGTCACCGTGGACGGCCGGACCGCCGAGCTCGGTACCCGGGTCGACCCGCTCAGCTCGGTGGTGCACGTCGACGGCAAGCGCATCAACCTGCGCGCGGACCTGGTGTATCTGGCCATGAACAAGCCTCGCGGTGTGGTCACCGCCATGACCGATCCGCAGGGCCGTCCGTGCGTCGGCGACTTTGTCTCCGACCGTCCCGAGCGGTTGTTCCACGTCGGCCGATTGGACGCCGAGACCGAGGGCCTGCTCATCCTGACCAATGACGGTGATTTTGCGCAGCGCTTGGCCCATCCCTCGCATGGCGTCGTGAAGACCTACATCGCCGAGGTCCCGGGCCCGATCGATCCCAAGGCCGGACGGCGGCTGTCCGACGGCATCGATCTCGAGGACGGGCCGGCGCGAGTCGACGGGTTCCGGGTCGTCGATTCCTCTGGTGATCGGGCCTTGGTGGAGCTCTCCCTGCACGAAGGGCGAAAGCACATCGTCCGGCGGATGTTGGACGCGGTCGGGCATCCGGTGAATCGCCTGGTCCGGGTCGCGGTGGGGCCGGTGCGCCTGGGCGATCAGCGACCGGGCACGCTTCGGAAGTTGACGGGCCAGGAATTGAGTGAGCTGTACCGGGAGATCGGACTGTGATCTCGCCTGGCGCATTCACCTTCGACGGAAGGCAGGTAGCAGTGGCGGTCAGGGCAATCCGGGGGGCCATCCAGGTGGCGGAGAACACGCGGGACGAGGTGCTCGACGGCGCCACCGAACTCGTGCTGGAAGTGATGCGGCGCAACGACGTCTCCGCCGACGACCTGATTTCCATTCTGTTCACCGCCACGCCCGACCTGACGGCGGAGTTCCCGGCATACGCTGCCCGCCAACTCGGACTGACCGACGTGCCGCTGATGTGCGCATCCGAGATCGCCGTTCCCGGAGCGATGCCGCGGACACTGCGCCTGCTCGCTCACGTCGAGACAGCCAGGCCTCGTTCGGACGTCCGCCATGTTTACCTGCGCGGCGCGGCGGCGTTACGGACCGATCTGCCCCAGTAGTGAGCATTTGCCGTCGGCGCGTCCGGGGCAGCCGGCACCAGCCAGTATCCTGATGGGTGGCCCCGGCATACCGGAGCAGGAATTCTCGGCCCTGCCGTGTTCCTCATCGACCCCAGACTGGACTCGTGTGACATGAGCGCGCCGCCGAGTCGAAACCCGGTGTTCCGCGGTGTGGTTGCGCTGGACGGACCCTCCGGAACCGGCAAATCCACAGTCGCCAGGGAGTTGGCCAGGCGGCTGGGCGCCCAGTACCTGGACACCGGCGCCATGTATCGGGCGGTCACTGTGGCGGTACTGCGTGCCGGTGTGGATCCGGCCGACGCGCCCGCAGTGGCAGCCCTCGTCGGGGGCATCGAGGTGCTCGTCAGCACCGACCCGGCCCGACCGAGCACCCGGCTCGACGGCCGCCCGGTCGACGAGGAGATCCGCAGCGCCGAGACGACCCGAGCGGTCAGCGCGGTGTCCGCGGTGGCGGCGGTGCGCGAGCACCTGGTGGCCCGACAACGGTCGATCATCGGTCGCGGTGCGACTGTCGCCGAAGGCCGCGACATCGGATCCGTGGTCTGGCCGGACGCCGAACTCAAGGTGTACCTGACCGCCAGCGAGGCGGTCCGGGCCCGCCGCCGGGCCGGTGAACTCGCCGACACCGACCTGAACACCGTCGCCGCGGAACTCAGGCGCCGGGACGATTTCGACTCGTCCCGAGCCCTGAGCCCGCTGCGACGTCCGGACGGGGCGACTGAGGTCGATACCTCGGCGCTGTCCATCGATGAGGTGGTGGACCTACTCGAGAACCTGGCCAGGCAGTCCGTCAGCGTGGCCAGCAATGGCTGATCGAGCCGCCCCGGTCCGCCGCCCGGCCACCCGGTCCTCCAGACCCGCCGCAAGCTCGGTTGCTATGCCGACGCGAGCAAGCTGCCCCGACCCGGAAGTCCAGTCATGACTGAGCCAGACCTGAACACCGGCCACCCAGGCCGACATACTGCGGACCTGTCGCAGGAACCAACCCCCGAGTCCGTCGGTGTGCTTGCCGACGAGCTGTCGGATGAAACTCCGATCGCAGTTCCCGTGGTAGCTGTCGTCGGGCGCCCCAACGTCGGCAAGTCGACACTGGTCAACCGAATCCTCGGTCGACGAGAGGCCGTCGTGCAGGATGTGCCGGGGGTGACCCGCGATCGGGTTGCCTATGACGCCTATTGGGGTGGTCGGCAGTTCACGCTGGTGGACACCGGTGGGTGGGAGCCGGACGCCACCGGCCTGCAGGCCATGGTGTCCCGGCAGGCCGAACAGGCCGTGGTCACAGCCGATCTGGTCCTGTTCGTGGTCGATTCGCGCACCGGGGCGACCGAGACCGACCTGGTTGTGGCTCGCACGCTGCGCCGGGCCGGGCGGCCCGTGGTGCTTACCGTGACCAAGATCGA
>JAVEEN010000226.1 GCA_030840445.1 Pseudonocardiales bacterium | reverse complement strand
CAGGACAGCCCGCTTGAGGTTCTGATGGCACCCAGGCAATGTCGCTCGGCGTGCATCCCGGCCGGGGTTTTGCCACTCCCGTCCTCGCCTACGAACGAGACGGTCGCCCTGCGGGCCCGCTGTTCGTTGACTCTGCGATTCAGAAGCAGGGCGAACGACGGCGGGACCCCTACCCGGACCAGGCTCTGCGTCATCGCCATCCTCATCGGACCGAATGGAGCCGAGAAGTCGACGATCGTCGAGTGACCGCGTTCCGGTAGGACTGGCTTCAGCAGGCCGTCGCCCGCCGTCGGTCTCCGGCACTGCGCCTGACGGGCGTCGGGAGGCAGGAGCGCGCGGACGGCGGAATGTGAGGGCGGGCAAGCTCGCGCGATCCGCGGGCCAGATTCGGCTTAGACATCAGTTCCCACGGGCCTTGGAATGTGCTTCGATAAAACCAGTTTGGGGGGGTGGGCCGGTGAAGAAACACGGGCCAGTTCTCACGTTGCTTGCCGTCGTCCTGTTCATGGCCGGTATGTTCGCCGTCAACATGACGAAGGCGAAGCGAGTGCGCTCCGTCAACGCCGCCGCATACCCGGCCGTGTCGTCCAGCGCGCCGACACAGCCTGTGAGCACGTCTGCCTCCCCGACAGCAACGGCCAGGGCGACTGCATCCGTGACGCCTACCATCGCCAGCGGCTTTCCGGCCCAGGTGGCCTACACGGGCTGGACCGCGGGGCACGAGGCATCCATCGCGATCGCCGTCAAGGCAAACCGAGGCGTTGCGTATCTGTGCGACGGAACGCAAGTCGAGTCATGGCTGCGAGGAAAGGCTGAAGGAGGCGTCGTCACGCTCACCGGTAAATCGGGAGACGCCCTGACCGGACGCGTGAGGGGTGACACCGTGTCGGGTGAAATTTCGGTGCGCGGCCGGCGCCTTGCCTTTTCGGCGAAGGTGACCGCACCGCCGGGAGGTCTGTACACGGCGACGGTTGCAGCGGCGCAGGCACGCGTCACCTGGATCGTTCGTGCCGACGGCGGCCAGACCGGGCTGCAGATCAGGGACGGTAAAGGGGCTCCTGCGCCCCGACTTGACCCGACGAATCGGCTAGCCACTGTAGCTGGCACGACCGTGCAGGCAGCGGCCGTCGCCGGAGATTTTCCGCCACCTGGGTGAAGCATCGAGAGGAGCAGAAATGGGCACGCCGCAGTCGATGCCGTTGCCGGCTCAACCCGTCGCCGGGGGCGGGTCCGCCAAGACGTCCCGCGGACTGGTCGGCGTTCTCACCGCGTTCGGCGTCGGTGCTGCCGTGTCGATCGGCCTCGGTGTCTACGGCAGGCTGCACAAGCCGACCGGCGTGGCGGTGAACCTTGCTGGCTTCTCATCGCCCGTTGCAGTCAAGGCGTGGCTAGCCACCGTTGCCTTCCTCTTCGCGCTGATCCAGGTCGCTTCCGCCCTCGTCATGTATGGCAAGGTTCCCGGCGTCCGTGCACCCACCTGGATCGGCTTTGCCCACCGATGGTCTGGTCGGCTCGCCGTGCTGGTCTCGGTTCCGGTCGCGGTGCAGTGCTTGTACGCGTTGGGTTTCCAGAGCTTCGGCGTCCGGGGACTCGTGCACTCGGTATTGGGTTGCTTTCTCTACGGAGCGTTCACCGCCAAGATGCTGATACTCAGCCGGCGCGACACGCCAGCCTGGGCGCTACCCATCGCGGGCGGCCTGGTCTTCGCAGCGTTTGTCGGCTTGTGGTTGACCGCGGGACTCTGGTTCTTCCGGACGTTCGGATTGACACTATGACCGGCGAAGGGCGAGACATGAGCGAGCAGACCGGCCCCACCCGGCGAGCGGTTGTCCAAACCGGCATTGCCGCTGTCGCTGTCACTCTGGCCGGCTGCCGAACGTACGGCGCGAACGCCGGGGCAAAGGCAACAGCGCCAGGGAGTGGCGGGGGTGGGACGAACGCCGGGGCATTCGCCAAGACGGCCGACATCCCGGTTGGCGGCGGAAGGATATTCGAGACACAGAGCGTGGTGGTGGCCCAACCGACGGCTGGTCAATTCGTCGGCTTTTCCGCGGTGTGTACTCACGCCGGTTGCACGGTCGCCTCTGTGTCCGGCGGAACGATCAACTGTGCCTGCCATGGGAGCAAGTTCCACATCGCGGATGGCTCGGTGGCACACGGACCGGCAGCGCAGCCGCTACCGGCCGCGAAGATCAGCGTTTCCCAGGGGCAGATCTCGCTCGGCTAGTTCGCCGGGGCGAGCCTCGTTCACGGGCGTGGTGATCGCCGCCGTGCACCGGTCGCCCGGAGTGATGGCTTTCAGTCAGATTGCCGGCTCCGTCATTCCCCGCCGCTGAGTGAGGGCAGATTGATCACGATCGCTTCCTGAGTGCTTCGCGCAAGGACCACCACGGCCTCGATGTCCGGGTCGTTGTTCTCCTCCCGGTGTGGCGTGTACGGGGGGACGAAGACGTAGTCGCCGGGTGCGGCACGGACACGCACCTCCTCGCCGGTCTGCTCATCGAGGAACACGAACTCTGGCGCACCGCTCACGACGTAGATCGCGGTTTCGGCTTCGCCGTGATGGTGATCAGCCGAGCGGGTGGCAGGCTGGACGTGCGTCTGGCCCATCCAGAGTCGGGTGGAGCCGACCTTGGTGTTGCTGATCGCGGCGAATCGCTGCATGCCCGAGGACTGCGCGGTCTCGGGGTCGATGTGGTCGGCGCGCACGTGCCTAAGGTTCGGGTGCAGGTGCGCGAGGTCGGATGGAAGGCGTCCGTCATGATGCTGATTCTCGACCGGGGTCTCGGGTGAGCGAACGCGATGTGGCGGCCAGCGCCCGAGGGGGATCCCGTTGCGGCTCTGGGAGCCGCGCGTCGAGAAGCCGTTGATGACCCCGGCAGATCAGTCCAGAACCAAGTGATGCCGTGCCGAACGCCGATGCAGCGGCCGAGCGCCCTCAATTCGGCTATGTCGGGTCGTCGCAAGGTCTGCCCGCCGGACCATTCGCACCGAACCCTTTCGTGTTGTCCGTGTGCGTGCTGGCGAGTGCGTCCGGCGTGGGCCAGTGAGCCACCCAGATCGACCGTGATGGCGCGAGGCTCACGGCAGCCGAATAGTCGTCTGGCACGCCGATCGCCGATCAGGTCGCGCTTGTCAGAAGCGGGATGACACGCGGCACGGCGTTCGCTATGCGCGCGCACGCTCGAGCGCTCGCCCACTCGGACGTTCGCGATAGGACGGCGCCGGCGGGACAGGGGGACGTGGGACTCGTGGCGATCGCTCGGCGATCACGTGGTTTCGGGGTCATCGATCAGCGATACACCGGGATCTCGCCAGCCCAGCACGCGGCAAGGCGCTCAAGCATGACGACACGTTGACGCTGCCGTGCCGGACCGCTCTATAGTGCCGGTTGTGCGCGCCTGCATCTGGGCGCATTTGGCGCGGGCAACAATCCGGGATCGTCCGGCACGTCCCTCTCCTGCGAACTGAAGAAATGTGAAGCTGCTGATCAACTCAATTACCTCAGGAACATGAGAGGTCAGATGACTTGGAACCCCTACGAGAGCCTTCCCTCAGCGGCCTCGTTCTCACTGACCAGCAGCGATGTGCGGGAGGGCGAGAAGCTGGCGATGCCGCAGGTCAGTGGCATCTTCGGCGCCGGCGGTGAGGATGTTTCCCCGCAGCTGTCCTGGAGTGGTTTCCCGTCAGGGACGCAGAGCTTCGTGGTCACGATGTGCGACCCCGAAGCGCCCACGGTCACCGGTTTCTGGCACTGGGCCGTGGTGAACATTCCCGCCAACGTCACCGAGCTGCCCGCAGGCGCAGGCGACGAGTCGGGCTCGGGGCTCCCGCCGGGCGCCTTTCAGCTCCCGAATGACGCCAGGCTGAAGCGCTACGTCGGCGCCGGGCCTCCGGAGGGCCACGGCAGGCACCGCTACATCTTTGCGGTCCTCGCCCTCGCCGCCGAGAAGATCGAGATTGACAGAGAGGCGACGCCCGCCCTGCTGATGTTCAACCTGTTCAACGGCACCCTTGGACGCGCCTTCCTCGAGGGCTGGTACGAGAGGTAGGCCCTTGCCTTCGGCGCATCTCAGAAGTGCAGGACGGCGCCCGTCCGCGATCGCTCGTAGCCGGTGATCCCAGCCGATTCGCCTCGTCGCATTATTATGTGCTTTTTGTCAATACTTGCAGCGGTAACTGCTCCTCCGCTAGGTGGACCGTTCACGGCTTCGGATCAGCAGGCTTCGCTTGACAATTTGTGGCGTTTAGTTCATATTGCCCGCAGTGCCTTGAGCTGATAGCTCGGCACGCACCCCATCTAGCTCGTGACTTCCGGACTGTTTGCCTGCTGCAGCTGGTCAGTCTGTCGTGCACCCGCACGCCAGACACATCCAGCTGGAAGCAGGTCAACCCATGTCCCACTCGTACGCAACGCCCCAAGGGTTTCACCGCCACGAAAACGGTGGTGGCCTCGTCGCAGACACGGCCACCGTCGCTGATACGGCCTACGTTGGACCGAACGCTCGGGTATTCGACCAGGCGCGCGTCCTCGACATGGCGCGGGTGTCCGGCACCGCCAAGGTCTCGGCCGACGCTACCGTCCTCGGCGCCGCCAAGGTCTGGGGTAACGCCAAGGTCTACGGCACCGCCATGGTTCTCGGCGCTGCAAAGGTCTCAGGCAACGCCAAGGTCTCAGGCTGTGCTCGGGTCATCGAAAAAGCCAAGATCTTCGGCAACGCCGACGTGTCCGGCAACGCCTACGTCTTCGGTAGCGCAAAGGTCTCCGGTAGCGCTGAGGTCCTCGGCGACGCGTACGTCTACGGCACCGCCCGGGTGTCCGACATCGCTCGCATCTCCGGCACGGCACGGATCAGTCGTGGACACATTCGCACCGGTGTCCGCGATGGGGAGGAAGTCACTCGCTCGCTATCCATGGGGAAGGTCCCAGTCCTCGCGCACACGCGCTGGACTAGGGCATTTTCAATTTGCGGGCAGACAACTTGTCTTTCGGCTTCGGAGAGCGGGCGGCCCGTACTCTTTTCGCTGCCGATGCGCCCGAATTGGTTAGGCCGTAACGTCGCCGGTCCATCGGGTGGCTACAGTGCGAAGGTGTTTGAGTTCGGCACCGATGGCCCGCGGCTGATCGTGGCTGCCGTGGATGGTTCGGACACCTCGCTGCGCGCAGGCGCCTACGCTGCTGGACTTGCGCGCAGGCAGAACTCCCGGCTTGTTCTTGTCTACGTCCATCAAACCAGCGGCGCGCTGAGCGCCGCCGTTCCGGGTGCGGCCGCCCTGGCCATGGAAACGAGCGCGTCCATCGTGGGCGAGATCCGCCAGGACATCCTGGTCCATGGTCCTCGGCTCGGTATCGACGTCTCCTTGGTGGAGCGTCGCGGCAGCCCGTATCACGAGATCGCGAGTCTGGCCGAGGAACTTCACGCCGACGCGTTGGTCGTCGGAGCCTCGATGCAGGCCGGGCACCGTATCGTCGGATCACTGGCCACGCACCTGGTTCGGTCGGCGCACTGCCCGGTCACGGTAGTGCCCTAGCGGAAGCCTCTCCGATCGCACGTCTGACAGCACGCACGACTGGCCCTGAGGACTGCGGACGGTCGGGCTATCGCTCCCACGAATTCTTGCGCTCGATGCCAGCCCTCTTGAACGATTGGCGGATCGTCTCGGCTGTGCAGCCGAACTCCCCGCCGACGCTTGCCAGAGACCATCCGTCTGCATACAGCATGGCCGCCCGCTCGACGTCACCTTCGGACAGGCCTTGCCGCCGGAGCGGGACCTTGTTAGCACGGAGTGACGTCGCCACCGTGTTCCGGTGCACGCCGAAGAGGGCCGCCAGCTCCTTCATGCCCGATCCTGCCCGGTACGCAGCGACCAGCCGTTCGGTGTCAGAAGCGGTCAGCCGGACTTGAACCTGGCGCTCCGCTTCGCTGGCAGGCCTCCGTCGTCGCATGGGTGGTTTTCGGTCGGCTAGGGTCAGGATGACCTGCCGGGTTTTCGAACTAACTCCCGTCAGGACCCTTGAACCGGAACCTGATGTGCGTCGTTCGAACCGGCATGCTGGATACGTCCACGTGGCGCCTCTAGGTCAGAACGAGTGAACACAGTTGCCGAATAGCGCGCAGGGTCTGAGAGCGCCGTCGGCCGGGTGGTGCGTCGTTATGCGCTAAGCCGCCCGCGCGGGTTTGACCCTTCCG
>JAVEEN010000228.1 GCA_030840445.1 Pseudonocardiales bacterium | reverse complement strand
GGTTGATAGGCCAGAAGTGGAAGACCAGTAATGGTTGCAGCTGACTGGTACTAATAGGCCGAGGACTTCACCACAAAAATGCTACGCGTCCACTGTGCGGTCTCTCGAGATACGGACCCCACCCCCGGCACCAGCCCGGCACCACCGGGCCGACCGCGGGGGTGTGTCGGGCCCGACATCTCCATAGAGTTACGGCGACCATAGCGAGAGGGAAACGCCCGGACCCATCCCGAACCCGGAAGCTAAGCCTCTCAGCGCCGATGGTACTGCGCGGGCCACCGCGTGGGAGAGTAGGACGTCGCCGGACACAACTTGGTTTGGGCCCTGATCAGCTTCGGCTGGTCAGGGCCCAAACTTTATTTGCGTGTCAACGAGCATTCGCCGTCATTCAGCGTGTTGGTTGCTCTCCCCGGAATCCACGAACGGGTGCTGTGCGACAAACAATTTGGTCTGGTCGTACATACGGGCGATATATGACTCCAGCTGATCTCGCTCGACCCGCCATTGACCGCGGCCACCGATCTTTATGGCGGTCAGCTCGCCGGATCTGACAAGCGCATAGGTCTGGGATGCGGAGATGTTCAGAACTTCCGCCACGTCATTGAGCGTGAGGAATCGTGTCCCCGCCATTTCACCTCTCCCTGGGCTGGAGATACCAGTGTGTCATCCCTGGCTCGGCCGCCGGCAACCGTTGTCCACAGAAGCAGGCATTTGCCATGTGAGCAGTCCGCTGCTCCTGCAGGATGCTGGCTATGACAGATATGTCGAGGTCGGGTGCAGCTGCCAATGTATCTCCGGTCGCTCGCCGAATCAGGCAACCGAGTTGGCTCGATCTCAGATTGATCGCCGGTGTCGTCCTAGTGGCCCTATCGGTCGCCTGCGGAGCTCTGGTGGTCTCCTCGGCCGACCGCCGGCAGCCCGTCTGGGTCCTTGCTCACGAGGTCTCGTCCGGGACCGTTCTTCGCACCAGCGATCTGCGGTCCGAGCGAGTTCAGCTGGGCGCTGCCCGGGAGGAGTACGTCCCGGCCGACGAGGCTGTCGCGGGGCGGAGCGTCAACCATTCCTTACCGGCCGGTCAGCTCTTGCCACGTTCGGAATTGGCGAGTCCACCGGTCGGCATGACCGTTGTGGTCCCGCTGCGGCCGGATAACGCACCGCGAGTGGTACCGGGGGACCGGATAACGCTATGGGTCACCACGAAGACCTGCCGTGCTCTCGTGCTATTGAGCGGCGTCGCCGTCCAGGACGTCCGGTCAAGCGGCGGTAGCTCGCTGAGCATCTCCGCGACAACAGGCCTGCTGCTGCGCTTGCCGGCCGGCGATGCGCAGCGGGTGATGAGCGTGCTCGATCTCGACGGCGCCGTGCTCAGGGCAGGCTTGTTATCGTCCGGGCAGCTACCTCCGACCCCGTCGGCGGAGTTGGACAGGTGCTCCGGGGCGGCCCAGTGAGCATTCCAGTTCTCACCGCCGCCGATGGCGCGGTCTGGGAATCCGAGCTGCTCGCCGAGCTGGAACGCAGCGCTCAGTCGATAGAGATCGTTCGTCGCTGCGTTGATGTGGTCGACCTACTCGCCGTGGCCGGTGCGGGAATTGCGGTGGCGGCGATCGTTGATGCCCAGCTCAGGCGTTTCGACGCCGACGCGGTCGATCGGTTGGCCGCAAACGGTGTGGCCGTGATCGGCGTGATCAGTAGCTCAGCGGCTGCCGGGGACCCGAGCGCGGACGAGGAGCGGCTGCGCAGTGTGGGCGTCGGTCACCTGCTTCCTTCGACCGCAGGGGCTGACGTCCTGCTCTCTGTGCTCGAAAGCGCGATCTCGGACGCGGCTGCCCCAGCGGCTCCTCGAGCCTTCGCCGACCCGGCGTTCGCGACCGGTCAGCTGAGCACGCCCTCGTCTGGCACCGGGGTCGGCGGGCTGGATGACGCCGCGAGTGGCGGCCCTGCGCCTCGACGCGGTTCGGTCGTCGCGGTATGGGGTCCGACGGGGGCGCCCGGGCGTACCACCATTGCGGTCACGCTGGCCGATGAGCTGGCGCGGTTGCCGCTGCCGACTCTGCTGGTGGATGCCGACGTGTATGGCGGCGTGGTGTCCTCGGTTCTTGGCCTGCTTGACGAGTCGCCCGGGGTTGCCGCGGCCTGTCGGCAGGCGCAGAGCCGAAGCCTCGATCAGGCCGCGCTGGCCGCGTTGGCTTGGCAAATCAGCCCGACCTTCCGGGTTCTGACCGGCTTGCCCCGCGCGGACCGCTGGCCCGAGTTACGAACCACGGCTATCGAGGAGGTGCTCGGGGTAGCACGACAACTCGCCGAGTTCACGGTGGTCGACCTCGGTTTTGCCTTGGAGAGCGACGAGGAATTGAGCTTCGATACCCTCGCCCCACGTCGCAACGGGGCGACACTCGCCGTGCTCGATAACGCAGATCTGGTACTTGCTGTCGCATCGGCCGACCCCGTCGGGATCCAACGGCTGATCCGTGGGCTGTCCGAACTGCGAGAAGCGGAGGTATCCGCGCCGGTGTGGATCGTGCTCAACCGAGTCCGCAAGGGACCGATCCCCGGCGATCCGAATGCTGAGTTGAACGCCGCCCTTCAGCGCTTCGCCGGGCGGTCCGCGGCTGCTCTGCTTCCCTATGACCGTGCCGGCCTCGATACCGCGCTGGCTCGCGGGAAGAGCCTGGCCGAGGCTTCGCCGACCAGTCCGCTACGCCGCGCGGTCACCGAATTGGCTGTCGACATCGCCGGTGCCCAGGCGCCGGTACGCGGGCGCCGACGCAGATGACCGGCGATTCTGGGGCGCAGCGGAGTGATACCACCGATCTTCGTTCGAAATGCCGCAGTGAGACGGAACGTGAAACGATCACGTGCATGGCAGATCGGCTGAGTCCGCTCGACGTGTCCTTCCTCTACCTGGAGGGAGCGCGCACTCCGATGCATGTTGGTGGCCTCGCGATCTTCTCGCACCCTAAGGGCGGCTTCGACTACGACAGCCTGGCCTCGCTCATCGAGAAGCGGATCTCACTCGTGCCGCGGTACCGGCAGAAGATCAAATGGGTGCCCGGTCACCTCGCGTCACCGGTATGGGTGGACGACTCGGGGTTCGACCTCAGCTATCACGTGCGCCGCTCCGCCCTGCCCCGCCCCGGGTCCGACGACCAGTTACGCGAACTCGTGGCCCGGGTTCAGTCCCGGCCCCTGGACCGGAACCGACCGTTGTGGGAGATGTACCTCGTCGAAGATCTGGCCGACGACCGATTCGCCATCATCACCAAGACTCATCACGCCATGGTCGACGGAATCAGTGCCATCGACATCAGCCAGGTGATCTTGGACGCCACGCGGGTACCGCGAGACATCCCAGAGGATCTGTGGATGCCCCGGGCGGAACCTGGAGCGGTAGCCCTCATCGTGGATGCCGTCACCGAGTTGGTACATCGGCCGACGGCGGTCATCGACACCGCGCGCATCGGGCTGGCCGATGTCCGCAACGTCACGAGTCAGATCGGCGCGGCCGTCGGCGGATTGCTCGCAGCAGCACGTATCGCAGCTAGACCGGCCCCGATGTCACCCTTGAACGCCATTGTCGGCTCCCAGCGCAGGTTCGCGACGGCGCGCACCGATTTGGATGATTACAAGAAAGTGCGCAAGGAGTTCGACGGCACTGTCAACGACGTGGTCCTCGCCACGGTGGCGGGGGCGATCCGCGGCTGGTTGCTGTCCCGCGGCGAGTCGGTGATGCCGGCCACCTCGGTACGGGCGATGGTCCCGGTCAGCGTCCGCGGTGACAGCGAGTCGGAGCAACTGGGCAACCGCGTCTCGTCCTACCTCGTCGATCTTCCGGTCGGTGAGCCCAACCCGGTGGTCCGGTTGTCGCAGGTCAGTTATGCGATGAAGGCACACAAGGAATCCGGCCAGTCCGTAGGCGCTGACGCCCTGGTGGCGTTGTCGGGCTTCGCGCCTCCCACGTTGCACGCCATGGGCGCCCGCGCAGCGAGCAGCTTCACCCGTCGGTTGTTCAACGTCGTCGTCACTAACGTGCCAGGACCTCAATTCCCGCTCTATGCCGCTGGCGCGAAGCTGTTGGAGATGTATCCGGTTGTGCCCCTGGCATCCGGACAGGCTTTGTCGATCGGACTCACCTCCTACGACGGCGATGTCTACTTCGGCTTGAACGCCGATCGGGATGCGATGTATGACGCCGATGTGTTCGCATCACTGATCGAGGAGTCACTGGCGGAGTTGGTGGAGGCGGCTGAAGGGCCCCGCAAACGGCGTCGGTAGCGCGCTTCGTTGCCCTTCCTCGAAAAACACACACCCGGCGCGCCCGGGTCTCCGCCACACGTTCGTGACGCTCGTTCAATACAGTGAAGCGGACGAAGGGACTGACCAGTGCAGGCACGACAACGGCGGCAGTCGCGACCGAGTTCGACGCCGCGCCGGGCATTCGTGTTCGGTGGCGGTGGAGTGCTGGGATTCGCCTGGATCGTCGGTGCCCTGTCCGCGATCCAGCACGAACTCGGCATCGAGCCTGGGCC